>JAVBSX010000139.1:0-3285 GCA_031556455.1 Thermoguttaceae bacterium | reverse complement strand
TCTGGCCAACGTCCTGATCGACAAATGCCTGGCCCGATACGACGCAGGAGAAGGGGAAGCCGTCCTGCTCGATATGCAGCGCGGACTCGAAATCCTCGAAAAAATCGCGAGGGATAATCCCGGGGATGCGCGTTTCGATCTTTTCAATGCTCTCTCGGCCTACGGCATGGTCCTGCTTGATCTTGAAAAATACAACGACGCTTTGAGCGTGTTCAACGATGTCGCGGCGAAGTTCCCCGATTTCAAGAATACCGATGATCCGATTCTCCTGAACGAATACGCCGGAATGTTCGATCATCGCGGCATGTGCTTTTTCGCCTTGCAGAAGGTCGACGAAGCGATCGCCGATCTGACTCAGGCGATCGACATTCGGGAAAGCTTCTGGGAAGAGGAATGGGATTTGGACGACGACGACCTCTCCCATTTGGCCCCGTCGCTCGTTTCCTCGTATTGCAATCGGGCTTTGGTGTACGAGGTCAGCGGCAAAAAAGACCTTTCCCTGGACGATTGTCAAAAGGCAATGAACGTTTTGGAGCCTTATGCCGATGATTTAGGGGACGATTACGAAGAGCTTTGCGAGCAGATCAAAGAGATTCAATCGAAGTAACGATCCCACGAGCCGGGGGCTGTGCCCCCGACTGTCTCGACTTGAGTTGTTATCTTTTTTCGTAAGCGATACAGTCGGGACCGCAGGTCCCGGCTCGTGATACAGATAATTTCTTCAAAAAACATGCGATTACCTTTCTTTCTCCTTGTTGGAATGTGCGGCTTTCTCGTTGCCGTTTCGTCTTGGGGAGGGGAAACTTCGCCCGGGTTTCCCGGAGATTCGGAAACACAAACCGTCGCCGCTTCGCAGGAAGCCGAAACCGAATCGGCTGCGCAGCACTCGTTTTTGCGAATCCTCAATGCCGGCGGGACGATCGGTTTCATCATCATCCTGCTTTCCGTCGCCGCTGTCGCGATTACGATCGAACTGCTGATCACCGTCCGGGCCAATGTCTTGATGCCGCCGGGATTCGCCGATGAGATCGCACAAAAATTGGTTTCCGGTCAACGGAATGAGGCGTTCAAGCAATGCCGCGAAAATCCGAGCGTTCTTGGCACGGTCCTCGCAGCCGGATTGAACGACAGCGATCTCGGTTGGGACGCCGTCGAAAAATCGGTCGAGGACGCGACCGCCGAGCAGGCGGCCCGATTGTACCGCCGGGTCGATTACCTGAATGTGATCGGCAACATCGCCCCGATGCTCGGGCTGCTCGGGACCGTCGTCGGAATGGTGATCGCGTTCCGGGAATTGGCCGAATCGACCGGTTATCAAAGAGCCGGCGATCTGGCCGAGGGGATTTATCTCGCCCTGGTAACGACGGTCGAAGGGCTGATCGTCGCGATTCCCGCTCTCGGGGTTTATGCTTTCTTCAACAATCGGATTGCGTTTCTGATTGCCGAGACAACCTATATCGCCGATCAGGTTCTCCGCCCGCTCAAACGGGCGTACTACATGCAGCAGAATTCGAGAACCGCTCCGACCACGGTCGCTCCGCCGAAAACGGCGCCCATCCGCCGGGAACCGCCCAACGCTTAGCCGATCGTGGGAGAGTATCTGCTCAAACGGAGCCGCGTGCTGTGCACGCGAAGTAACCGGTTGTTATTGACAGGGGCAAAATATTATCGATCAGTAGCGAAACGACCTTCGTCATCCCCGCGTAGGCGGGGATCCAGAGATTACGGTTTCCCTCTGGCCCCCCGCCTGCACGAGGGCGACGGATATTACTCTGCTTTCTCGAAGAAAAGTTCGAATTGAAACTCGACACTTTTTCGCCAAATCCGTTTTTTTGGCTCGAAATTTCCGTCCCGACAGGGCTCCGGCGTCTGCGCCGCTCGGCTAAACAATCAACTCGCCGCAAAATTAGTTTTGAGACGTCCTACTTCAATTTGGAAAAGAACGTTTCATAGAAATTCTCGGCGTTTTTCGATCCTTCGCTCAAATTCGGCGAGAATTGAACGCCAAAAAACGGGGCGTGTTTGTGCCGGATCCCTTCGCAGGAACCGTCGTTGAGGTTGACAAACCATTCTTCCCAACCAGTCGAAAGCCGAAGCGGGTCGAGCGCGAAAGTGTGGTGCTGGTTCGTAACGAACGCCCGGTCGGTGTTGCATTGCACCACCGGCTGGTTATGCCCGTGATGCCCGAAACGAAGCCGGAACGCCTCGGCTCCGGCCGCCCGGCCCAACAGGAGATGCCCCATGCCGATTCCGAAAATCGGCTTGCCGATCTCAAAGGCCTTTTTGATGTTGGCGACCGTCTCTTCGGCGAAATGCGGGTCGCCCGGCCCGTCGCTGATCAGCAGGCCGTCGTAGGGCATATCCGCGAAATCATAGTCCCAGGGAACGCGAACCACATTCGCTCCCCGGTCGAGCAAGGCACGGATCGTGCTGTTTTTCGTGCCGCAATCAAGCAGCACGATCGTCGGATTCGCGTCCGACCGGCCTGTTTCGGGGACATATTCGATGATTTCCCGGCAGCTGACCTCAGCGATCAAATTGGATTTGATCGGGTCGGAAAATTCCTCGATTTTTTCGTCTTCGATCACGATTTTTCCGAGCATGGTTCCCTGATCGCGGATCTTTTTTGCCAAAGCCCGAGTGTCGATTCCCGTGATCGCCGGGACATCTTCCTCCCGGAGCCAATCCCCGAGGGAGCGGACGGCGTTCCAATGACTGTATTCCGGAGAGTATTCCGTAACAACCAGCCCGCGAGGCCAAATCCGGTTCGACTCGAAAAAACGCCGCATCCCCGCCTCTTCGGTGAGCGGCGGCACACCGTAGGCTCCGAAAATCGGCCAGGTCATTGTCAGAATCTGCCCGATACAGGAAGGATCGGTCAAGGTTTCGCAGTATCCGGAGACCGCCGTGTTGAAAACGACCTCGCCGGAAGTCGAATGCGGCGCTCCAAACGATTCGCCAAAGAATTCGGTCCCATCTTCGAGGACCAGACGCGCTTTTTTCATGGAATTATTGTTGCATACAATTGATGTCGGGGCTGTTCCCAAAAACCAATGTATTTTAGAGGAGTCCCGTTTTTTGTCAATGGACAAAAGCTGATTGTTTGGGGCTTTCTCAGACCGTTGACAAGTTTCACGGAAAGGAGTGAACCTTGAAGACGGCGTAGGGTGCTCGGGCCGAGCGGTCTGTTTTTTCCTTTTCGGGGTTGTGAAATGTGGTAGACTCCATTATTCTATTGTGCCGGCGATAAAAAATGAACGGAGCGACATTTTGTATGAAGCGTAG
>JAVBSX010000373.1:0-12528 GCA_031556455.1 Thermoguttaceae bacterium | reverse complement strand
ATGCGATGTCGCCCTCACGCATCACCGGACCGAGGAAATCGCGTTGTGTCATTATTGCGATTACCAGATTCCGGCTCCGGCGAAGTGCCCGTCTTGCGGATTTCTCGGCATCCGGTACAGCGGGTTCGGCACGCAAAAGCTGGAGCAGGAAATCAAGGCCCGGTTTCCCGAGGCGGCGGTCTTGAGAATGGACACCGACACGATGCAGGGGCACGGCTCGCACGAGCGGGCGCTCGCGCAGTTTCGCGAAGGGAAGGTTCAAATCCTGCTCGGCACGCAGATGATCGCAAAAGGGCTCGATTTCCCGAACGTAACTTTGGTCGGGGTCATCAATGCGGATACGGCGCTGCATTTGCCCGATTTTCGTGCCGCCGAACGGACCTTCCTGCTCATCACCCAGGTCGCCGGCCGGACCGGTCGCGGGGAAAAGGGGGGCCGGGTGATCGTGCAGACGTTCAATCCGGATCACCCGGCGATTCTCGCGGCAGCGGGGCACGATTATCACCGGTTCGTCGAGCAGGAGCTCCCGTTCCGGGAAACGCTCGGTTACCCGCCGTATTCGAAAATGGCCCGGATCGTTTTTCGCGGGCCCGACGCAGACGCGACGCTGCAATTCGCGAAAGAGTTGACCGACCGACTGCGAACGGCGTTGGAACATACGGCCCATTCCAAGCACAGGCTCCTCGGCCCGGCTCCGGCGCCGTTCGCGAAGTTGCGGGGGGTGTTTCGGTTTCATACGCACTTACACGTTTACGACGCGAGTTTTTTGCGAGAGATTTTGAAAGCGGCGACGGCCCAACTCAAGACACCGGAATCGATTCAATGGATGATCGACATCGATCCCGTTGATATGTTATAAAGGGGAGCGAGGATGATAGCTCCCTCATCGAGTCGGCTGCGTCAGCTGCCGGCTCGATGAGGTGTCGCAAACATTTAAACCAGGGTAAACGTTCACAGACATTGGACCGCAGGCATCTTGCCTGCATCTGGGGCCGCAGGCTTCCAGCCTGCGAGTTTCGAGTCGCGGAACGATTTTTGAATCGGGTAAAAAAGTCGAAGAGCCCAATTTGCAGGCTGGAAGCCTGCGGTCCAAGGAAAAAATCGTGAACGGTTACAAGCCAGGAAAGGCCTACACCATGAGCACCATGCCGGAATTATCGCCCAACGACCCGCCGGTTGCGCCGCGCAAGCGGTCGAACTGCTGTCTCGGCTGTTCCCTAGCCGTCGTTCTTCTCTTTGCATTGCTGGGCACGGGCTACTGGTTTTTCATTTACGCTCCGCCGCTACGGATCAGCGAGGAGACAACCCGAATCACGGGGCCGCTCACGCCGGACGGGCAGATCGATTTCTTCAAGGCCCTGGAAAAGCTGGTCTACCCGAAGGAGCTGGCAACCGATGAGAACGGTTACCGCCTGTTCGTCCGGGCGTTCGGGCCGCTCGATCTCGAACAGTACGGAACTCCAGACAAAGAGTTTTATGAGAGTTATCGGCTGCAGAAATACGAAAAACTCGGTCTCGATCCGAACATCCCGCCGAGTTTGACGCTGCCGGAAAATCCCTATGAGATTCTTAAAAGGCACTACAAAAAACCGGACGAAGATACCGGGCCGCTGGTCGACAAAAAATTAGGGTCGCCTTGGACGTTGGAAGA
This sequence comes from Thermoguttaceae bacterium, assembly GCA_031556455.1. Taxonomy (GTDB): domain Bacteria; phylum Planctomycetota; class Planctomycetia; order Pirellulales; family Thermoguttaceae; genus JAVBSX01. The sequence goes on along the minus strand of JAVBSX010000373.1, from coordinate 10,877 downwards.
ACTGCCGATGCTCGCCGATTGGGTCGCCCAAATCGACATTCCCCTCGATGCGATTGCTGAAATGGTTCGTCGGCCGGTTTTCTGTTCTCCGCTTCTGGAAGATCCGAGGTTGATTCAAGCCGGCAAACCAGATGTATTAATCATGCTGCCGCTTTGCGACGCTCAGTATTTCCGGGATCTGGCCCGCTTGTTTCGTATCAGAGCGATGCACCGTATTGCGACCGGAAATATCGACGGGGCGGTCGACGATACGATCTCGCTCCTGGAATTCGGCTGCAAGGCCGGAGCGCAAGGCACTGCCATTCATCTTCTCGTCGGCGTTGCAATTGAGGATTTGGCCCTATCAACGCCGCTGGCGACGAATCCGGAACACCAACCCGACGCCGGGCAGATGCAACGATTTCTCGCGGCTATGGACGCCCTCCCGCCGCGACCGCCGCTTTCGAGATATCTCGAAGCCGAGCGGTTGACCACCCTTTCCGCGGTTCAATACATCCTGCACAACGAGGAAGCTACGGCGAAGCAAAGTTTTTTAAAAAGGATCTTTTTTACCATTTTCGCCGTCGATCCGAATATTCCTTTCGAACAGGTCAATGAAATGTGCGATGCGATCATCGAAAAACGGTTTGACGATCGGATCATCGAAGAAGATGTGTCATTGAGCGAATTGGACGGTATCGGCAATCATCTTTGGCGACTGGGTTGGACTCCCCAAAGTCGTGGCAAGACCTTAGGCAAAGTGCTTTGCTCGATTTTTTGCATTCCCGCCGACTCTTTTGAGAAAACTTTACATCGCGAGGAATGTAACTCTCGGATCAAACATCTTGTTTTCGCGTTGCTCCGTTACGAGTCGGAGCATGGGAAGCTGCCGGAAGGCGATTGGCCGACGGCGATTCGAGACTATCTCGGCGAGGATCCGGATTGCTATTTCTCTTGCCCATCGATTCCAGCCGAGCCGGGGAAGACAACGTATGCGCTGGTTCACTACGAAGACGGCAAGCGGCCGGAGAAGTTGGACACGCTGCTCCTCGTCGAGTTGAAAGAGCCGGTCCCGTTGGCCGAAGCGACGATTTCGGCCGAGGAAATACTGCAAGAAGCCAAACTCCCCGAGTCGCAGCGGCGGATCGGAAGCAGTCATTTCAACAGCATGAACGTCGGCTACCGCAACGGCGCGGTCGAGATATTTTCCTCTTCGTCGGGCTGGACCGATGTGCAGGCATTACGCGAGAAGCTCGGGCTGGCCGATCCGGAAGAGTGAGCGGCCCAAAACGGCAACCGCTCGCCTACCTTTTCGAAACGTCCAAATTTTTCGCGGAGAGCCAATCATTCCCGGGTGTAGTCAATTTCGCTGGAGCGTTTAGGCAAATTGCCCCGACGGGGCAACAACAAGGTAGCCGGGGGTGAGCGTAATCGCGAACCCCCGGTGATCAGGGGGGCGACCGACCGTCCCCAACGGGGACGCACAATGTCCCCTTTTTTTGTGGCACCCCGTTGGGGTGCATTTGGCTTGGTGCTTTGTTTCCGGGGGTTCCGCGAGTACGCTGCACCCTCGGCTACCTTATATGCCCCCGTTGGGGGCAGAAATTTCCCCTCAAACTTTTACTGCACCCTGCATTCCCGGCGTTTGGAAAGTCCCCTATTGGAAACTGGCCGGGGGGGTGTATAATGGGCCTTTACGAATCAGAAAAACGCGGCTCCCGGAGAGGGGCCCCGGCAATGTGAGTCCGTGAACCGGGTCAGGTAGGAGACTAAGCAGCCCTAAGTGGTAACTCTCATGTGTTTGGGGTTCCTCTCCGGGAGCCGTTTCTCGTATAATCCGAACCAGTTCGTTTTCTTCCGAAAATTGAAAAAGCGGAATACCGGCTAAATATCAAACGACCTCATGATGCCGGTTCGCGGTACTTTCCCATGTCCGAGTCGATTTTCAGGCCGCCCGATCTCGCTTCCGAAACCATCGCCCAGGCTTACGCCCGGTCGCAACGGGAACGAATCGCCCGAATTTCGGAGGCGACCTCTCCAAAAACGACCTCGAAATCGGTCGTTCCGATCGGCATTCTCGGCGGCGGGCTCATGGGCACGGCGATCGCCGCGACGCTCTTGCGGGCCGGTCGAAACATTTGGCTCTACGATATTTCCGAGGCGGTCCTCGCCCAGGCCCACGAAAAAATCGCGGCCGAGCTCGCCCAGCAAACCGCCGAAGACGCTTGGGCGAGGCAATCTTCGGACCTCGTTCGCAAAAAAACACATTTGACTTCGCGGCTCGCCGAAGGAAACTCTTGCGAAATCCTGATCGAATCGATCCCCGAGAAGCCGAAGCTGAAGCAGAAACTGTACCGCCAATTGGAAGATATCAAATTCGGCGGTTTCCTTTTTTCCAACACCTCGACGATCCAAATCGGCCGGCTCGCGGAACCGCTTTCGCGAAAAGAGAGGTTTTGCGGGCTGCATTTCTTTCATCCCGTTCGAAAACGCTCTCTCGTCGAGATCATTCGCGGCCCGGAAACCGGAGAAGAGACGATCGCCGCCGCTCTTCGGCTTGCCCGGGAGATCGACAAAATCCCGATCGTCGTCGGCGACGGACCGGGATTTCTCGTCAACCGGCTCTTGTCACCGTTTTTGAACGAGAGCCTTGCGCTTTTGGAAGAAGGGGTTCCGCTCGCGAACATCGAAGAGGCGGCGCTGCGGTTCGGCATGCCGATGGGGCCGTTCCGGATCATGGACGAAATCGGCTTGGACGTCGCCCTGCACGCCGGCTGGGTGCTCGGCAAAGTGTTTCCCGAACGGGCGGTCGTTTCCCGGATCCTGCCGGAATTGATCGCCCGGAGACGCTTGGGCCGCAAAACCGGCTGCGGGTTCTTGCGTTATGCGTCCGAAACATCCTGGGAGAAGGAAGGGACCCCCGACCCGGAATCGGACGCGTTGATCGCCTCCTTTCAGGCATCGACGGCCTCCTTGCAGCTTTCTTGGGAAGAAATCGCGACACGGCTGGTCCTGCCGATGTTTTTGGAGGCGATCCGGGCGGTCGAAGACGGGATCATCACCGATTTTCGCGACGCCGACGTCGCGGTCTGTCTCGGTCTCGGCTTCCCGGTCAATCGCGGCGGGCTTTGCTTTTTGGCCGATGCGATCGGGTTGGACCGGATCGTCCAAATGCTCCCGCCGTTGGAACAACGCTTCGGGGCCCGATTCGCGCCGCCGAAAACGTTGCTCGAATACGCCAATGCGGGAAAAAGCCTCATCAAAACGTGAGGCAAGATTAAGAAAATTGCCTTCGAGAAATCTCACCCTCGCGAAAAAACTCGAATTCAATCTCAATCGGCGAGGGTGAGATTTCTCGCTTTGCTCGAAATGACATTTGCATTTTATCGTCTTTCACGAATCTCAATTCGATAGACTTTGGCGCAGAGCGATCCGTGCAGAGCCGAAACTTTTCGACTCTGCACACGCTCTCTCAACCTTCTCTCATTTCGCGGCGTCGGTTTTCGCGGCATCCTCGCCGGACTTGGCGTCGCCGTCCTTGTCTTTCAAGCGGATCAAGGTCCGCTCTTCGGTCTTGTCGGCGTTGACGTGCACGAGCATCGGGACCGTGTCCTGCGTCAGGTTCCAAAGCCCGCACTCGGCGACGACATCTTCGTTGCCGCGGACCTTGAACGCGACCCGCTGGGTTTTCGGATCGACGCTGCCGTACAATTCGACCGCCTTGTCCGTTTCCTGATCGACGAGGTTCCCGCGAACGAGCCCTTGCTTGTTCGAGGCGAGCTGAAGGATGCGGTTGCTCTCCTTTTGCTTGTCGTCCGCGACGACGGCAAACGTCCCCATCGGCAACCAGTCGTCCTGCGGTTTGGCGTCGCTTTGAGCATTCGCCGTCTCCGCGGTCGCTGCCGGAGCCTGATCGCTCGAAGCGACCGCAGGCTCGCCGGAATCGGTCGGCTGAGCCGAATCGGCCATAGGAGCGATCGTATCTCCCGCTCCGGCCTCGGCGATGTCCTGGGCCTGTTGGTAATACTGATCGGCACCGACATACGGAACGTCGTTCACGTAAACGGTGTCCCCTTCGTAGACCACGTTGCTCCCGTAATTGTAGGGGCAAGGATCAAGGATCTCACCGGCGATCACACCACCGAAAAACGCGGGGCCGTACCATCCCCAGTACGTATTCCAACCGGGGTAACCTCCCCACCAGCCCGGCGGCGGCGGGCCCGGATGCGGGCCGGGACCAGGGTGCGGGCCGGGCGGCCCCGGGTCAGGACCGGGATGCGGGCCGGGTCCGGGATGCGGCTCATGCCCCGGATGCCAAGCGTCCGGGTGATCGTTGAACCATTTGGGGGACCAATGATCTCCGGCGTGTTCGTTGTAATGGTTTCGGATGCGGTCCATGGTCTCGCCGCTGATGTTGGTCTTATGGGCAACCGTATCATGTATCTTCGAGGGATTGATGTTGCTCCAATGTTTCCAATCCGGTCCGTCGCCGTGAGCGGGACCAACATGCTCCCCGCGCCCTTCGCCCCCGGGCCGAACGGGACCCGGTTCGAGATTCCGGATACCTCCGCCTTCGCCGCCGGGCCGAATTCGGCCTGGATCAAGATTGCGGACACCACTCCCCTCGCCGCCGGGCCGGACGGGGCCCGGTTCGAGGTTTCGGATACCTGCTCCCTCACCGCCGGGTCGAATCCGGTTCGGTTCCAGATTTCGGACGCCCTCGCCGCCGCCCCCCAGCCGATCGCCGCCGAAGTTCCGGTATTGCGGAACGGCCTCACGCGGCAGGTTCGGCTGAAAGTTCGGTCGTTGGAATCCGGCGGGCGGAGAAAAATCCCGATGCACGACGGAACCGGCACCGAAAGGCGCTCCGCCTCCTCCGTGAAACCCGCCCATGCCGCCGCCGCCGCGAAACCCGCCCCCGCCCCCGCCGCGAAACCCGCCGCGCTGGGCGATCGCGTGAGAAGCGGCCGCAAGTACAAGAATCACCGCCAGCAGCAAAGCGATTCTTTTAATGTTCTGACTCATTGAATATCTCCTTTGTTGAATGGGAAAAAATCATTCAAGCACAATCGACCAAACACATAATCCTATTATACTCCAAAGGTTTTGATTTTGAAGATCATAATTCGAAATCACGGCATCGAGCTGGGGCCGTGAGGCCCGACATCCCCGATCGAGCCGGGGCCGTGAGGCCCCGGTTGGTCTCCGTCTTCAAGGCCCGCTGAATCCCGACGGCCTTGAAGACGGAACCAACCGGCAGCTGACGCAGCCGGCTCGATGAGGCCGGATTTTCTTTTCTGGAACCGCGGTTTTGAATGCCGCGATTATGATACAATAGTGCGACACGGGCCGAATTTCATTTCCTCACTGATCTTTTGTTTCCAAACAACCAAAAATGACTTCCAATCGTTTTCTTACCGTTTTTCTGGGGATTTTTCTTATGAGCATTTTGGATCCGAGCGAACCGTTTGTTTTTTCCGCCGACATGCCGCCGGTCAACACGAACGAATCGAAAGTCCCCGCCTACACGTTGCCCGATCCGCTGAAGACGGCATCGGGCGAAACCGTTGCGACCGCGAAACAATGGACCGAGTCGCGGCGACCGGAAATTCTCGAACTCTTCCGCGAAAATATGTACGGCAAGGCTCCCGTCGATTTCCGGAACATGAGCTCCAAGCTCGAAACGGAGGTTACCGAGATCAAGCGGGACCCGAAGGCGATCGGCGGAAAGGCGACGCAATATCAAATCCGGTTCGTGTTCCGGCGAACCGACACGCCGGAGAAACAGGAAACCTCGCCGATCGGCCTGCACGTTTATATTCCCAACAAGGCCCAAGGGAAGGTCCCGGCGTTCCTCGGCTACAATTTTCAAGGCAATCACACGATCAGTGATGATGCGAACATCATTTTGCCGGTTGTCTGGACGAGAGAAAACAACGTCTATTCCAAGGTTCCGGCGAAGGAAGAGACCCGCGGGGAGCAGAAAGATCGTTGGCAGGTCGATAAGATTCTCGACGCCGGTTACGCTTTGATTTCGGCCCATTATTGCGATGTCGTCCCCGATTTCCCGGCCGGTCGTTCGGAAGGGGTGCAAGGGCTGTTCGACGTTCCGGGACAGGAACCGGCTCCGAACGACTGGGGGGCGATCGCCGCCTGGGCGTTTGGGATGAGCGTGATGTACGATCTTGCCCTCGCCCACACGGAAGGGCGGATCGACCCGGAAAAAGTTGCCGTGATGGGACATTCCCGGCTCGGGAAGACCGCGCTTTGGGCCGGGGCGAACGACGAACGCTTCGCGATCGTGATTTCGAACAATTCCGGCTGCGGCGGGGCGGCCTTGACCCGACGGGAGTTCGGCGAAACGCTCCAGCGAATGAACGAGGTCTTTCCGCATTGGCTCTGCGGGAACTGCAAGAAGTATAACACTCGCGTCAACGATCTTCCGATCGACCAGCACGAATTGATCGCCCTAATCGCCCCGCGACCGGTTTACGTCGCGAGCGCGGAAAAGGATACCTGGGCCGATCCTCGCGGGGAGTTTCTCTCCTGCGTCGGAGCCGATCCGGTGTACCGGCTGCTGGGAACCGAAGGGCTGGGGGGCTGCACGGAGATGCCGCCGGTCGACCAACCGGTCGGCAAAACGATCGGGTACCACATTCGAACCGGTCGGCACGACGTTACGGAATACGACTGGGACCAATACCTCCGCTTCGCGAACGAGCATTTCGGACGGTAAGGGGGTGCACGAGCCGCATACGTAAAGAGCCGCATGTGTACTACAAAATCGTGAAAAAAGCCTTCGCCAAAAAAACACAACCGTCATTTCGACTGGAGCAACGCGCAGGGAGAAATCTCACCCTCGCGCAAGGGCCGGGAATTCCAAATCTTCAGGCGAGGGTGAGATTTCTCGTTTCACTCGAAATGACACGGTGTTTTATCCATTTTGCGGCTCTTTTTCCTGCCTGTTTTGCGGCAAGCGAGAAGATACGGGCTTTCGGCCAAATACGCAAACCTCGATTTCTTTCGTCTTTCTCGACGTTTCTCCCTTGAGGGACAGCCGGTTTTTTGGTACGATTCGGCCCGTTTTTGTTCGTATTTTGGCCTTGTTCGTCCGGAATGCCGTGTCCCGATGATTTTGGAAGTTCCCCGTTGCTCGAAAATTTGTGCGCTCAGCGGTCGGGAAATCACTCCCGGGGCGACGGTTTTTTCCGCGCTGGTTGAGGACGGGGAAAATTACCGGCGAATCGACTATTCGGCCGAAGGTTGGAAAACCGTCCCAAAGCCGAACACGCAATTTCTTGGTTGGTGGAAAACACGCATTCCGTTGCCGCACGAAAACAAAGCCAAAATCGCCCCGAACGACATCCTTTTCAAGTTGTTCGAGCAATCGGCGGAGCAGCTCGAAAAGCAGGAGATGCGTTACATGCTCGCCCTGCTGTTGGTCCGGCGGCGGGTGTTTCGAATCGAGCGGGAAGAAGACGCGGACGGCCAAAAAATCCTCGGTCTTTATTGTCCCAAACAGGATTCCCACTACGAAATCATCGTCGCGACCCCAAGCCGGGAGCGAATCGAAGAAGTCCAAAACGAACTCGCCGCGTTGTTGAGTTGAAGAAAAATCGTAATATTTCAGCCGTTTGGAATTTTTTGCCCCCCCCAACTCGTCATTTCGAGCGAAGCGAGAAATCTCACCCTCGCCGAACATGCCGGATGCCGTTCCGCTCGCGAGGGTGAGATTTCTCCTTACGCTACGCTTCAGTCGCAATGACGAAAAATCAGAAATGTCGCGAGCACACAAAATTTTTAATTCTCAATTTTCAATTCTCAATTGTTTCATGCGAACGGTTTTACTGACTCTCGGCCTTTTGGTATTAAGCGTTTGCGGCTGCAAAACGGTATCGCAATGGGGCGCGGGCAAGACCGCTCCGCCGACCGTGTTCGCGACGACGCCGACGCTCGATCAGCTCAAAACGGAAATCAACCAGCGGGCGGAAAAAATCCGCTCGTTCTCAAGCGACAGTGCCGTGATCTCGGCGTCGTCGTCTTCCGTCCCGCTCCGTTCGTGCAGCATCGCCTTGGAGCGGCCCCGCAGCATGAGAATCAAAGGCGGGGCGATGATCGGGCTCGGGACGGAAATCGATTTCGGCAGCAACGACGAGCTCTTTTGGTTCTGGGCCAAACGCAACCAGGAAAAAGAGATTTATTACGCGAAACACGACCAGTTCGCGAGCTGTCCGACCCGAAACGTGATCCCCGTCGAACCGGATTGGCTATTCGAATCGTTCGGAATCGTCGAACTCAAAGAGACCGACCAGCACAGCGGGCCAACCCGTTCCGCCGACGGCAACCTGCAGATCACGAGCCAATTGAACACCCGACAAGGGATCTATACCCGCATCATCACGGTGCATCCTCAAACGGGCGTCCTGCTCAAACACGAAATTTACTCGCCCGGCGGTCAGCCGTTGGTCGCTTCCGTCCTGCAAAACTACACGGTCGACGCCGGCAGCGGCATCCCGTATGCCAAAAAGATCGAGGTGCATTGTCCGGCGGCGAACGAAATACTGACATTCAATCTCAGCGACGCCAAATACAATGTCCCGGGCGGTTTTTCGAGCACCGCCTTTTCAATGCCGAGTTACGAGGGCTACATCCCGACGGATATTTGCGGGCCGGACTTCCAGCAACGTCCCCATCCGGCGGGCTTGCCGGCTTCCCCGTATCCGAATCAGATCGCGACGCAGCCGCAACCGGGCCAATACGGCATCCCGAACCAGCCGGTTCCCCCGGGCAACGTGATCCCGAACACCTACACGAACCAGTCGTACCGTCCGGCGGAACCGTACCCGAGCGGCTCAACGGCAAGCGCGGAAACCGTGATTCGCAGCGGACCTCGCTATTGAGGTACTTCTCATTTAGCCGGTACACCGGCCGTACTACCGTTTTTTCGGCAAATGAACGGCAACCCCGAGCGCATCGGCCGCTGCTTCTTGCAGGGCTTCGGAGCAACTCGGATGCCCGTGCGGTGTTTCCGCGATGTCTCGAACCGACGCCCCGACCGAAAGGAGGACGGCGGCCTCGTTGATGATTTCCGAGACGCTCGGCCCGATCATCTGGACGCCGAGCAACGCCTCGGTTTCGGCATCGGCAACAACCTTGACGAACCCGCTCCCCTGGTCCGCGGCGAGTGCCCGGCCGTTGGCCGTAAACGGGAAACGACCGACCTTCGGCGTCTTGCCCGATTGCTTCGCCTCCGACTCCGTCCAACCGACCGAAGCGGCCTCGGGACTGCCGTACAGCACCGCCGGAATGTTGCGGGAACGAAATTCTTTCTTCGACCCGCTTTCGTCAAAGGCATTTTCGACGGCGATTTCGGCCATTTGAAAGGCGGCATGGGCGAGCATGCACTTTCCGTTAATGTCTCCCGGAGCGAAAACTCCCGGAATGCTCGTCTCAAGAGACGGATCGGTCCAAACGAAGCCGCGTTCGGTTTTGATTTCGAGCCCCACGATCGCGGAGAGGTTCGCCTTTCGCCCGGTGCTGACCAAGGCGAGCGTTCCGGAAAAGGTTTTCCCTTCCTCGGTTAAAACCTCCAGCCCCGAAGCGGTCTCTTGAAATCGCGCGACCTTCGTTCCGGTCTGTATTTGAATTTTTTCTTTTTTCAGTTGCAAGGTCAGGTTTTTGGAGATTTCCTCATCGAAAAACGGGACCAACCGCTCGGCGAGTTCGAGGATCACGGTCTCCGAACCGAACGCGTTGAAAATGCGGGCAATCTCAACGCCGATCACCCCGCCGCCGATAATCAGCAGTTTTTCGGGCAGGGCTTCGAGGTTGAGAATTTCCCGGCTGGTGAGAACCTTGGGGCTTTCGATCCCGGGGATCGGCGGTCGGATCGCTTCGGAGCCGCCGGCGAGAATGATTTTCTTCGCGGTCAGTTCGCTCCCGGAATCGACCGAAATTTTCAGGTCCGAGCGGATCGTTCCCCGACCTTGAAAAACTTCAATGCCGTACGATTTGAGCAGGCCCGTGATGCCGGTGATCAATTTGCCGACGACGGTTTCCTTGTGCCTCATCATCGCGGGAAGATCGAGCGTAACGCTCGGATCGGCCAAAAGAATCCCGCGCTGCCTCGCCTTGGGGAGTTCCCGGAGGAACTCGGCGTTGTGCAGCAACGTTTTCGTCGGGATGCAGCCGTGATTCAGGCAGGTCCCGCCGAGTCGTTCGGCTTCGATCAAGGCAACGCGTGCTCCGAGTTGGGCGGCCCGAATCGCGGCAACGTAACCGGCCGGCCCGCCGCCGAGAACGGCAATATCGTAAGAGGTCATTGAAGTGAGAAGTGGGGAGTGGGAAGGGAGCCGCGACCTGCGGTCGCGAAAGGCATTTTCAATTTTCAATTTTCAATTCCCATGAACAGAGAAGGAAACCGGCAAAGGCAATAGCATGTGTACGAAAAGACATGAGAAGCTCCGTTTCAAAAGTTTTTGAGGAAGCGAGTGTCGACAGAAGCATTTTACGGGAACACGCATTACGGGGAACCCCCCGATCGTGCGAAGTTGAAAATTTGACCTTTGTGTCAAAGAGCGGTCGTCATTTCGACTGGAGCAACGCGTAAGGAGAAATCTCACCCTCGCTTGAGGACTCGGAATTCTCGCTCCTCTCGCGAGGGTGCGATTTCTCGCTTCGCTCGAAATGACAACATTATCTGATCAACGCCAAACAACCAAAATCACATAAAAAATGATTTTTTTTACTTTTGGCCAGTAATTTTGATTTTCTTGAAACCAGAAAATTACCGAACTCCTTGTTTTCAAAGGAGATAGAGTTTGTCGATCATCTTAAGCGTATTTTTTTGCGCGAAAAATAACGTCTTTCTAAACAATTGAAAAATAAGGACTTAAAAC
>JAVBSX010000301.1:0-5075 GCA_031556455.1 Thermoguttaceae bacterium | reverse complement strand
GGGCGGTTGCAGCGTCGGTTTTTTGAATGGCAAATGCTCGGATTTTCCCCTTCGTCGGCGCTCCGAGCCGAGGTGCACCAGCTTTTCGTCCGTTTCGGCAAAATGGTAACGTCCGACGAATTCTCCCCCTCAACCAATGCCCAGGCCGCCGAACTCTTGCGGATCATCAGCAAGATGGGGACCAAATTGGCCAACCAGTATATCGAGCAATCGATTATCATCCGCCAAAAAAATCAGCGTCGCATCCCGATTCCCTTAGGCGTCTTCGCGAATGTCGGAGCCCAGATCGATTCGTATTGGCAGTACAAGCCGCTCAGGTCGATCTTGGGGGAAACCTTTCAACTGCTCGGGGCGACGCCGAGCTGGAGGGAAGTCGAACCGCAGCAGGGAAAATACCGCTGGGATCTCGTCGAAGGCCGTTTGAACATGGTCGAACAGCTCGGCTTGAAAAACATCATCGGCCCGATCCTCTCTTTCGAGCCGAGCATGATTCCGGAATGGGCACTCCGGAATCTCAACGAACGGGATTTTTTGGAAAACGCGGCGTTGAAATACGCGAAGATGTTCGTCCAACTGTTCCGGGAGAAGAGTCAGCATTGGGTGGTTTCCAACCGTTTTTTTTCGTGTCCGAGCTGCGGCTTTTCAATCGGTCGGGGCATTGCTTTGGTCAGCAGCCTGGCCAAGGAAGTGAAAAACGCGGGCGCTCCCGGTTCGGTCATTGTCGGTATCGACCAGCCGTGGGGGGATTATTACCGGAAAAACGACTGCCCTTTGCCGCTGATCGCGATCGCCGATTCGCTCGGTTTGACGCGGGAAATCGACGCCTTTATTTTGGAACTGAATATCGGACTTGCCGATCGAAGTTCGCTCCCGCGCGATCCGGTGATTCTCGGCCGGATGATCGATAACTGGAGCAACATCGGAAAGCGGATTTTCGTCTCCCTTTCCGTTCCGAGCGATCAGGACGATGCCGAGGAATTCGCGGACGGGAACAACGATTTTTCGTTTTCCTGGGATACGCAAGTCCAACAGGAGTGGGCCAACCGGGCCTTGCTCATGTTTTTTACCAAACGCAACGTGCAAGGTATTTTTTGGAACCAGCTGATCGATCCCGATTTTCTGGAACACAACGATCCGATGTCTTATTTGGCCTCTTCCGGGTTGATCGACGCCGTCGGCAAAATGAAACCGGCCTTTCGAAAAATCGCCTCGCTCCGAAAAGCCTATCTGGAATGAGGAGCAATGGCAATCGTTTGCGACAAACCCCGGAAACTCGATGGTTTTGCCTTGCCTTTTCGAAGAGGTGGAGCACCTTCCCCGAAAACGGAATTCGGGATAAAATAGAGACCGTTTCTTTTCGAGGGACCGCGTCGATACCGTATTGATGCGAATAAAATTCCCTTGACCTTATGGGGTATGCTTAAACCCGGCACAATAATGGCCATTTGACCGGTACTCCGCTTTTTTCAATTTTCGAGAAAAGCGGGATTGTACAAAATCAATTAATTAATGCCGGGTTGGAGTATAACACCGCTTATTGACACAAAGAGGTAAAAATCATGGCGAAAAAAACGATTGCCGATGTTGACGTTTCCGGAAAAACCATTTTGATGCGGGTCGATTTCAACGTGCCGTTGGACGAAAACGGCAACATTACCGACGATCGCCGCATTCAAATGGCCTTGCCGTCGATCAATTCCGTGCTCGAACGGGGCGGGAAACTGATTCTCATGTCGCATTTGGGCCGTCCCAAAGACGCCCCGGACGCCAAATACAGCATGCGGCCGACGGCCGTTCGGCTCGGTGAGCTCCTCAAGAAGCCGGTCGAGTTCGCGACCGACACCGTCGGGCCCGACGCCAAGGCGAAAGTCGCCGCCCTCAAGACCGGCGGCGTCCTGGTCCTCGAAAACCTCCGCTTCCAACCGGGCGAAAAGAAGGGTGATTCCGCCTTTGCCGCCGAACTGGCCGCCTTCGCCGATGTGTACGTCAACGACGCGTTCGGGACATGTCACAGAACCGACGCTTCGATGGTCGCCGTCCCGAAAGCGATGACCGGCAAGCCGAAGGTCTCCGGTTTTCTCGTCGCCAAGGAAATCCAATACCTGACCGATGCAATCAAAAATCCCCAGCGGCCGTTCGTCGCGATCCTCGGCGGAGCGAAGGTCTCCGATAAGATCATGGTGATCAAAAACCTGCTCGGAATCTGCGACCGGGTGCTCATCGGCGGGGCAATGGCCTACACCTTTATGCTTGCCCAAGGCGGCAAGGTCGGCGGCAGTTTGGTTGAAGCCGACAAGATCGATTTGGCGAAAGAACTTTTGGTCGAAGGGAACACAAAGCTGGTGCTGCCGGTCGACAATCATTGCGGCGACGCGTTCAAGGCCGACTGCAACAAGCGGATCGTCAAATCGGGCGAGATTCCGGACGGTTGGGAAGGGCTCGACATCGGTCCGGAAACGGCCAAAATGTACGCCGAAATCGTCAAGGGTGCGAAAACCGTCGTTTGGAACGGCCCGATGGGCGTTTGCGAAATGCCGCCGTTCGACGAAGGGACCAAAGCCGTTGCCCAAGCGATCGCCGAAAGCGATTCGGTGAGCATCATCGGCGGCGGCGACAGCGCGGCCGCGATCCAGAAGCTCGGTTACGCCGATAAGGTTTCGCATGTCAGCACCGGCGGCGGGGCGAGCCTCGAAATGCTCGAAGGCAAGAAGTTCGAAGCCGTCGAGTTGCTTGACGAATAAGAGCGCGGAGTACCGGCTAAATGAGTTGCTAAATGAATGTCTATGATTTTGACGTGATCGTCGTCGGGGCGGGACATGCCGGGGTCGAGGCCGCGCTCGCCTCGGCCCGGTTGGGGGCGAAGACCGCCCTGTTGACCGCCAACCTCGACACGGTCGCTCAGATGAGTTGCAACCCGGCGATCGGCGGGGTCGGGAAAGGGCATATCGTCCGGGAAATCGACGCGCTCGGCGGGGCGATGGGCCGGGCGATCGACGCGAACGGCATCCAATTCCGGCTGCTGAACCGTCGCAAAGGCCCCGCGATGCAAGGGCCGCGCGCCCAGGCCGACAAACGGGCCTACCAGGACGAAATCAAGCAAACGCTTGAAAACCAGCCGAATCTCTTTTTGCGGCAGGAAAACGTAACGGGCATCGAACTCGACAAGGACGGCATCTTCCGCGTTCTCACCTCCTACTCTTCTCTTCCCACTTCCCACTCCCCACTTCCCACTTACACGGCCCAAGCCGTCGTCCTCTGCTGCGGCACGTTTATGAACGGAATGCTGCATTTCGGCGAGCAGCGAATCCCCGGCGGTCGGGCCGGAGAAGCCCCGGCCGAGCGGATCAGCGAGGCGCTCCGGGCGCTCGGCATCGAACTGCGGCGGTTCAAAACCGGCACGCCGCCGCGAATCAATGCCCGCAGCGTCGATTTTTCCCGGCTGGAGGAGCATCGCGGGGATGAGGATCCGCAGCCGTGTTCGTTTTTGAACCGTTCGATCGAGTGCGAGCAACTGCCCTGTTGGATGACCTACACCAACCCGCGGCTGCACGAATTTTTGCGGGCCAACCTCGATCGGGCCCCGATGTACACCGGCCAAATTCAATCGACCGGGCCGCGTTACTGCCCTTCGATCGAGACGAAGATCGAGCGCTTTGCCGAGAAGGATCGACACCAACTGTATCTCGAACCGGAAGGGCGAAAGACGAACGAGATTTACATCAACGGGCTTTCGACCAGTTTCCCTCGGGAAATTCAGGATCAAATGGTCCGGATGATCGACGGGCTGGAAAAGGCCGAAATCATGCGGTACGCCTACGCGATCGAGTACGACTATGCCCCGCCGGAGCAACTTCGAATCACGTTGGAAACGAAGCGGGTTCCCGGTTTGTATCTCGCCGGACAGCTGAACGGAACGACCGGGTACGAGGAAGCGGCCGCGCTCGGCTTGATCGCCGGAGCGAACGCCGCCCTCCGGGCCGCCGGCAAAGCGCCGCTCGTCCTGAGCCGGGACGTTTCGTATATCGGTGTGATGATCGACGATCTGGTAACCCGCGGGGTCGATGAGCCGTACCGAATGTTTACCAGCCGGGCGGAATACCGCCTGTTACTCCGGCACGACAACGCGGACCGGCGGCTGACGCCGATCGGCGAAGCGTTCGGGCTGGTCGGAGCGGAGCGAATCGGGCGACTTCGCCAAAAGGAAGCGGAAATCGATCGGGTCACGAAACTGATCGAATCGACAAACGACGCGGGGGGCTCGTTGCTCAAATTTTTGCGGCGACCGGAAACGGATTGGCCCGAGATGATCGCCCGGATTCCGGAGCTTGCAGCCGTCGAGCCGGAGGTCGCCCGGCAGGTCGAGATCGACGCCAAATACAGCGGTTACGTCCAGCGTCAGGAACTGGAAATCGAACGCGGCCGCAAGATGCGGGAACACCGGATTCCGCCGGAGATCGATTACGAACGGATGCCGCACTTGCGTTCGGAAGCGCGGGAAAAGTTTGAAAAAATCCGGCCCGAGGATCTTTCGCAGGCTTCGCGGATCAGCGGCATCACCCCGGCCGACCTCGCGGTCTTGACGATGTACTTACGGTAAGTGAGTCCGTCCAAAAAACGTATTCGCAACAGAGCCGCGTGCTGTGCACGCGAAGTGCACGGTCGACGCCGATCCCCGCGTACACAGTACGCGGCTCGCGGAAATCATTGCCGCGTTTGCATCTTGACTTTTTTCTCTCTTGCGGTAAGATCATTTCCAACTTGGAGGAGTTGGTGTTCGACCGTTCGAATCTTGTTCGGTCGATCAACAGGGAACCCGGTGTAATCCCGGGACGGTCCTCGCCGCTGTAAGCGGAACAGAAAACGCGATTGTTACGCCATTGACCTAAGGGCATCGTCTTCGATTTGCCCCCGAACGGTCGAGAAGGCCGCGTTTTTATCGCCGCGAGTCAGAAGACCTACCAATCTCCGAAAGTGCAACACCTCCGATTGCGAAGGACAAGAGGTTTGCCGTATCGGTTTTCCGCCAGCACCACGCTTTTTCGAAGATCGAAAAGCGTTCCTTTGTGCGCCGTCTT
>JAVBSX010000241.1:0-4340 GCA_031556455.1 Thermoguttaceae bacterium | reverse complement strand
TTGCGGCCCGGTTTTATTTCGATCCAGAATCGGGTCGGCTGCGGCTGATCGAATTTTATGCCGAGAAAGACGACTTCCCTTGCGAAGTTTGGTTCAACGGCGAGCAACGGGAGCCGACGACGAACCGGCTCCTTCCGTCGGAACTCGAAGTCCGGCACGGGCCGCAGCCGTATGCGGTGTTTCCGGTCCGCTCACTGCTCGCGGCCGGTTTTCCGATGTCCGAAAACCAACCAGCCGGCCTCGCGAAAAAGGCCGAACCGCAACCGACTGTCCCGCCGATCACGGTTGATCCCGTTCCCGCCGAGATTGTTGAAACGGTCAACGCGAAGGTCGTCAAAATATACGGCAGCGGCGGGCTGCGCGGAATGCAAGGGTATCAATCGGGCTGCCTGATTTCCCCGTTCGGTCATATTCTCACCGTCATTTCTCCGACGCTGGAAGCCGACCCGCTCACCGTCGTTTTGAGCAGCGGTCGCCGTTTCGAGGCGAGGTTGATCGAAGCCGACCCAATGCTGGAAACGGCGATCCTCAAAATCGACGGCGAGAACCTTCCGTTTTTCGATTTGAAAGCCGAACTCGCCGGGCAGTCGGCGGCCGTCGCTTCCGAAAAAACGGTCGCTTACGGCGATCCGCTGTCCGAGCTTTTTCGTTTCGACGATTCGGTCCGGATCGGCGATCGGGTGCTCGCGGTTTCGAACCCGTTCGACATTTCGACGGGCAACGAACCGGCGACGGTGCAGCAGGGGATCATTGCGGCCCGGACCTCGCTCCGGGCGCGGCGGGGGGCCTTTGCGACGCCGTACAAAGGGCCGGTGTACGTCGTCGATGCGATCACGAACAACCCCGGAGCGAAGGGAGGCGCCCTCGTGCTGCGCGATTCGGGCCGGTTCGTCGGGCTGATCGGCAAAGAGCTGAAGAACGCCGAAAACAACACCTGGTTGAATTACGTGCTACCTGCCCGGGAAATTTCCGAGCGGATTCAATCGCGGCTGCAACCGGGGACGGAAACCGAACGGAAGCCGGTCCATCTTTTCGCGGCGGAAGAAAAACGCCCGCTTGAACCGCTCCCCTCGGAAGCGGAACGGATCTTACGAAACTGGGGCATCGTTTTGGTACCGAACGTCTCGGACCGGACCCCGCCGTTCGTCGACGCCGTGCGGCCCGAGAGCCTCGCCGCAAAACTCGGCGTCCGCCCGGACGATCTGATCGTGATGTTCAACGGTCGGTTGACCGTTTCGCGAACGGCGCTCGAACAGCGGATTTTGCAGCGGGAGGACGACGAACCGGCACAACTGACGCTCGAACGCGACTCGGAACTGATCGAGGTCAAAATCGAGTAGCGGAGAATCCCACCACGAGCCGTGACCAGCGGTCCCGACCGCCCGACCGCTGCTCCCCCACGCTTCTTTCAAGAACTCTCCGGCCCACGGCTGACCGGGCGGGCGCGCCCTAAAAAGTCGTTCAGTTCGTTCATCAACCAAACGGAGCCGTCCGCGTTTGTTCTTGCCGAAGTGAAGGGAAATCCGGGCAGGCGAACCGACAGCTCGTTGTCGGTTCGGCCGGCGACCACCTGGCTTTGCGGGCAGAGTTGGGGCATCAGAGGATCGGCGACCACCGGGCCTTCTCTTTTCGCTTCGTCATAATTTTTCTCTTTCAGGGAAAACGCGAAAATCTTCTCTCGCGGAATCGTCCGAACCGCTTTCCAAAACAAATTTTGGCAGGAAATTTCAAGGTTCTTGCGGTCCAACAGGATCGACCACTTCGCGAAGTGTCTCCGCAAGCCAACCGGCAAGGTGATAATCAGAATAAACAACCCCGAAATAATCATTAACATCAACATATGCAAGGTGATCGCCCCGTCCATCCCCAAGGATATTAAAACCATAACCAACATTGCGGCAAAAGCAGGCCCGCAAATCTCGAAACGCTTCCAAAACGCCGGCTCGGCGGCCCAGGTGATTTGAACCCGTTCGGCATTCTTTGCGACTTGCAGCCGGTTGGAAATCGGGCGGTCCGCTGCCGGAAAAACGCGGAGCGGCGATTCGGAGAACGTAAAGACCCGGCGGCAGGAGCCGCAGACGGCCTGTTGCCGGTCGAAATCGAGGTTGGCACTCGGAGCCGGGCTGCCGCAATCGGGACAGTAGGTCCGGACCTCCGCGTATTCCGAGGTGCCGCCGCCGAGATACGTTCGCGTCTTTCCGCTTCGCGGATTCGCGGGCGGGACCGTGTACAGGTGATGGTTCAAGATTCCGAGCAGGAACGAGCCGCCGCCGGGAATAATCGGTTCGACCAAAAACGAACCGCCGCGATATAGGAGTCGAACCGTTTCACGATTTGAGAACCGAGCCTGCTCCCGGCCCGCTTTCAAAAGGTCTTGTCGCGGAATGGTAATCGTCCAGGGAATAAAGAACGGATTCCAGGTCAAGCGGCAACGCTCCGGATCGATGCAAATGCCCCGACGATCGACGACCGCCCAAAGCGACCACAGCGACCACAGCGAACAACAGCCGACGACAACCAAGAAAAAAATCTCCAAAAATTCGATTTGTCGAATCGCGGCAAGTATCGCGAAACCGAGGAATCCCCAACAGAAAATCGCGAGCGGCAGAAAACGGTAATCGCAATTCTTTCGGATTTCCAACGTTTCTTCCGTTCGGCGGACCGTGTACAGGCTGTCCGGCGGCAACGGAGCCGGGAACAGATCGGCGAGTCGGCAGAGCGTCCCGCACTGCTCGCAAAGAGCGAGGCCCTGGTCGGGGAGCACTTTGCCGTGGGGGACGACGGCGTTGCATTTCCCGCAGCGAACGTAAGGCCGACGCGCTCCATCCGGAATTTCGGCGTCGTCCGCCTTCGCGGCCTTTTCGGTCGGCGAAAGGACCCGCTCGAATGTCCGGCCTTCGAATTTTCTCGATTCGAGCAGCGCTTCCCCGCAATCCGCGTCCGTAAATCTCGGTTTCGTCGAATCGAACGAGCCGGTTGCCGCCGGGACGGTCACGAGAAATTTTTGGATTTCGTCGAACACCCAGCGCAGCTCCTCGCTGCCGGACACAGCCCAGGAAATCGACCGTTCAGCGGTTCCGAGGATCAGCCGGTATTGCCCATTGTCGTATTTCCGCTGCATCCGGGTTTCGGGCGTTCTTGGAAAGATGCGGCTCCGGCGGAACGAGAGAAAACGGCGGTCGAGCCGAACCGTTCGCGAATCGATCCGGATGATTCGCGTCGTGCAGCAGGTGTACACGATCGAAAAGGCGAAATAAAGACTCGCTCCCAAAAAACCGAGGACAGGGATCGCGTAATTCCAAGCGAAATGATCCCTGCCGGAGTTGAAAAGTATCATTGTGCAATAAACTATTGGCACGATACAAAGCAGCAACAATCCAATTTGCGTTCTCGCCGGCCGGCCGGGCCGAGTGTGTATCAGGATCGCGCTGGCCGTTCGGTAAATGTCGGTCGTGTGTCGGCTCATGATTTTTTCGCCCGTTCGCGTTCGACGAATCTGCGGTAATCTTCCGGGGTGTCGATCCCGTGGGGCGCTTTTTCGATCGGGGTGACCATGATCGAATGACCGTTATACAAAACGCGGAGCTGTTCGAGCATCTCCGTTCTTTCGATCGGGCAGGGAGGGAGCTTCGGGTATTTCAGCAGAAAATCCCGCCTGTAGGCGTACAGGCCCAGATGCAGGTTAAAGAGGGGAGGCTCCTGCTGCAGCATCGCATCGTCCCAGGTTCGCGGGTGCGGGATCACGCTACGACTGAAATAGAGCGCTTTGCCGAAGCGGTCGCAAACGACCTTGACGAAGGCGGGATTTTCCAAATCCGATTTCGAGCGGATCGGCGTGCAGGCCGTCGACATCACCGCCTCGGGATTGTCGATCAGCACTTGAATGACGGCGTCGATCGCCCCGGCGTCCATTTCCGGCTCGTCCCCTTGCACGTTGACGACGATGTCGATGTGCTCCAGCTTCGCGGCGACTTCGGCGATCCGGTCGGTGCCGCTCTGGGCGTTCGGATCGGTCATATAAACCTGGCCGCCGAAATTTTTGACGGCGGAAAAAATCCGCTCATCGTCGCAGGCGATGCAGACCCCTTCGGCCAGTCGGCTGTGTTTGGCCGCTTCGTAGGCGTATTGGATCAGCGGCTTTCCGGTTTCGGACAGCAGCATTTTTTCCGGCAGCCGGGTCGAGGCCAGCCGGGCGGGGATGATAATGAAACTTCGCATAGGTTTATGGGGATAAATGTTTGCTTCAGGCTTCAGGCTTCAGGCTTCAGGCTTCAGGCTTCAGGCTTCAGGCTTCAGGCTTCAGGCTTCAGGCTTCAGGCTTCAGGCTTCAGGCTTCAGGC
>JAVBSX010000359.1:0-9039 GCA_031556455.1 Thermoguttaceae bacterium | reverse complement strand
GTACGGTTCGGGAGCCGATTGGCCCCAGTTCGTCGCGATCCAGCCGGGAGAAATACAGTTGACCCGAACTTCCGGGGCGAGGGTTTGGGCCAGGGATTTGGCGAAACCGAGGACCGCTCCCTTGACCGAACCGTAAAGCTGGGCCGTGTCCCCTTCCATTCCCCGGGCCGTTCCGTCCCAACCGAAAAACAGGATCGCCCCCTTCCCTTCTTTCTTCATTTTCTCGCCGATTTGACGCGACAGCCGGGCGGCGGCGAGCAGGTCGACGTTCCAAAGCAATTCGAGTTTTTCTTCAAAGCTTTGGTTTCGAACCGTTTCGCTCATCAAATCGACTCCGGCCGCGTTAACCCAAATATCGATGCTCGGGTACATCGAAAGGATTCCCTCAAGAAAAGCATCCTGTTTTTCCGGGAGAGCAAGATCGGCCGAAAGAAAGGCGGCTTTTCCGCCCCCTTTTTGGATAATCCGAACGGCCGAAAGGGCGATTTCCGGCCGCCGATTGGCGTGCAGCACGACCTCGGCGCCCGCTTCGGCCAAGGCGAGGGCGGTCGCTCGACCGATTCCGCCGGATGCGCCGGTAATAACGGCGACCTGGCCGTCCAAATGAAACCGAGAGATTGCGTTCATTTTTTTCCTTTGCCGCTTTCGAGGTTTGTATCAATAATCATACGCGGGAATGATTTTTTGCGAAAAATACTTTGCCGTTTCCAATAAAAAAGTGCTCTTATCCGTTGAAAATAACAGATATTGTTGATGAGGTTTCGCACCGATGTGGGGTCGGGGAGCCGGGGTACCGGCTAAATGAGAAAATCTGATTTGAGGACATTTTAGGATGAGTAACGGCATTTTTCAAGGAAATGTGGGAAAATTCGGGACGTTTTCGAATTGGACCGATCATCTTTCGCGAAACAGAAACATTACGCCGGAGCTTGCTAATTCGCGTTCGACGCGATCGGCAAAAGAAACCGCGAAAAGTCAATCCGGGGATCAGCTCGATCTCTCTTCGGAAGGGCAGGCCGCCGCCGAAAAGCTGCAAGGGACGAACGCGGCGGCCGAATCCGCTCCCGCGTCCGCGGTTCCCAATGTTTTTCTCAACGTCAGCAACAAGCGAATCGCGGTCCTTGAACGGATCAACGCGATCGTCGCCGAAAACGGTTTGAAGGTCGACGACGGCCGGTTTATCGTTCAACTCGACCGCCGGGACGGTTCGATCTCGGTCAAGGAAACGGTGATGGGGATCAAAGACCCGGACGTTCTCGAACAACTGCAAGCCGCGATCGACAACGACGAGCAATTGGCCTCGCTGATTGAGGAAACCTATTCCGCGTTGCACTCCGGCAATGCTTCGAAAATGACCGCCGATCTGTTCGGTATCGAGTTCAGTTCCTTCAATACACAATACTTGACCGAGGAGCGGGACCGGCAAATCGGTCTCGTCGGTTGGACGAACACCGATCAAAACCCCGATTATTCGGCGGAACTTCCCTCGACGACAACGTTGTTGGCCCAAAGCCTCCCCTCGGTGATGTCGCTTGACCGGCGTCTCGAAGTGCAGCCGCAAGATTGGGTATCCGCCGTCCGCGAAAAACGGGTCGCCGTTCTCGAACGGGTCAACTCGATCATCGCCGAAAAGGATTTGGACGTTTCCGAAGGGCGGTTTACGATTCAATGGAATCGCAAAGACGGTTCCCTCGCGGTTGTGGGAATGAGCGATACGGGCGCCCAAGCCGAATTGAACGAAGCGATTCAAGGGGACAAACAACTGACCGCCTTGTTGAAAGAAACCTTCGACATTTTGTGCGAGCGGAACGATCCGGCAAGTTTCAACGATCTTTTCGGGATCGAATTTTCTTCCTTTTCCGAGAAAGACGCCAAATACATCAACGCAACCTATATGCTCACGCAATTGCCGTTGAATTCCGAATCGTCCCAGGGCGAAACGGTCAAGGGGCAAGCCCGCGAGACCGGTCCGTATACGACGGTGCTCTCCCCGTTGCGCTTCGATTACCTTTTCCGGACGAACACGATTTCGCTGACCGACGGCAAGTTGGATTTGACTTCCGTGCTCTCCGAACAAGGGCTCGTTTCGTCCGTCGCTTCTTTCGGCGGCAATGTCGCATTGAACGACCCCGCCGCGATCATCGCCAAAAGCAAGCACAAAAGTACGATCAACTGGGGGCTGGGGTTGAAGGAAGGCGAAACGCTTTCCGCGAGCCGGGCCAAACTCCTGCTCGAAACCGCGAAAGCCGAAGAAAAGCGGCTCGACAAGCGAATCAGCCAATTGCTCAAGGACAACAAGATCACGTTGAGCGGTAAAGAATCGTTGCATTTCAAGGTCGACCGCGACGGGCGGATCAAGGTCGACGGGATCAAGGACAAGCAAAAGGCGGAGAAAATCGAAAAGATTCTCAATTCGGACCCGAGTTTGGGCCGCGATTTGCTCAACGTGTATGCGACGAAGGCGGCCGCCGACGGGCAGGCCGGGAGCAAGGTCAAAGGCGTTTTTATCGACCAACTGCTCCGGCAGGAGCTCGGCATTTCGAGCAGCGATGTCGGCTACGATCCCGAAACCGGGACGATGTTCGACAAGACGGGCAGCGTCGACCTCACGAGTTGGCTCGCGGACGAAGGGGTCTTCGCCAAGGACCTGCTCGAAAGCCTGGGGCTCGATTCGAAGGTTGGCGGCAGCTCGTTCGACGTCGGGTTTTCCTACAAAAACGGGACCGTGATCGATGATGAGTCGCTGATGTCGATGCGAACCAATACGAAAACGTACCAGGATTTGCAACGCAAAGGCGTTCCGGAAAATCCGATCGGCGCCCGATTTTATCGGGAAAATATGGAGCGGTTGGCCCAGTTCAACGGTTCCGAAACCGTCGCGAAACTGCTCGGTTTGGACGAAGCCCTCACCAACGGGAGCTCGATCCTCGACGCTTTGGACAAATCGATCGCCAAGGAATCGGCCGAAATGCAAAAAACCCTGGCCGCCAAACTCAAAGAGGCGGGGCTTGAGGACGAGACGAAAAAAATCACCTTCTCTTTGAACGCCGACGGCAAAATCGCGGTCGACGGGGTGTCCAACAAAATCAAGCAACGGCAAATCGAAAGCATTATCAACGGCGAACCGTCCCTAATCGAGCAAATGAAATCGCTCAAAGCGAAAATGGAAATCTCGCGAGGGCTGTCAACGAACAGCGATTTCGACCTCGATTCCAAGGACATGGCCGCTTCCCGACGACAACTTTTGAAAGATTATCTCAAGCAAAACGGCGACATCGATCTCGGCAAGGTTTCTTCGAGCCTTGATCCGGAGACCGGCGAACTCGATTGGCAACTTGACGGCGAGTCAAGCGAGAAGCTCGCCGAACTCGCCGCGAACGATTCGGCAATTCAAGCCGAGTTGCTCAATGCCCTCGACAAGGATTTCAACAAAGCGGCGGACCGGACCGAACGCAACCAGCCGCTCCTTTCGATGAAGCGGAGCGAACTTTCGGAAGGAACGGACACCAAGATTGATATGCAGGCGAAGGTTTCCCAATTTCGGGCGATGATTTCCCAAAAGCTGGACGAGTATTACGCCCACAACCCGACGGCTTGGGATGTCCAAATCCGTGATTTTTCGCTGGAAATCGGTCCCAACGGCGAACTGAGCGCGACGAACGTGCATACGTTCGGGGGCGATTCGAAAATGGACGAGGGAGCAAAAATGTTCCTCGAAAGCTTTTTCGATGCTTCGGTCCGGGCCGAGGCCAAAGCGTTGGGAGCGGAGATTTTCGAACAGCACGACGATGAACACGGCGATGTCGCGGAGTTCCAACACAGGATCATGATCGCGGCGGGCGAAGCGTCGACGGCCTACAAAATCGTTTCGCCCGAAGCGGACCGGGCCGCACTCGCGGAAATGCAGCAGCTCGGCAACGAAATTTCAGTCGAGTTGGGGACGTATTTCGGGAAAACCTTCGGGCTGGACCAATCATTTCAGATTCAAATTGACGCCGACGGCAAAATCAGTTTCGACGCCTCGAATTTCGAGAGCCAATCGCTCGTCCGCAATCTCGAAAAAACGTTCAATGCCCTGAACGAGCGGGTTGCCTCGGACGATCCCTTGGGAGAAGATTTCAAGTCGTCGCTGCCGAAATCGCTCTCGCCTGTCCTTGAAAAGCTGGTCGAACTCAACGCCGCCCGGGAAAAGCTGCACGACGAAACGCTCAAGAACGCCCCGCTGGTTCTGACGATTGGGAAGCCCATTTAACCGGCACTCCGCGTCCCTTTTAAAACCCGAAACCGTCCAACTTGACCTCTTTTTGTTTTTCGGTCGGGTCGAAGGCCGGTTTCGCGGCCTGGTGCCGGACCAGTCCGTCGACATAAATCGCCTTGTGGGGGGCAACCGGGCAGATAAACTCGCACGCCCCGCAGCCGACGCAGAGGTCCGGATCGATTTGCGGGATCGTGAGCGCGGCCGCCGGCTCGCCGAACGGGATCATCGTTACCGCTCCGGTCGGGCAATGCTCGGCGCAGGCCCCACAGTTGGTGTGCTGGGATTCGACGACGCAGTTCTCCTTAATGAAGTTGACCCGGCCGATTTGCAGGAGATGCTTTTCCGCTTTTTCGAGCGGCATCAACGCATGGTTCGGGCAGACTTCGGTACAGATCGTGCAATCGTAATTGCAAAACCCATGTTTGAACGTAACCGTCGGCTGCAAAAAACCGTTCAAGCCGTATTCCGTAACCGCCGGGGTCAGGATGTTGGCAGGGCACTTGCTCACGCATAAATGACAGGCGGTACACTTCTTTTGAAAATGCCCGACCGCTTTCGCTCCCGGCGGGAGAATCGGGTGCGTTTTTTTGTAAGGGGTCATTCCCTTGCCGATGATTTTCGGCGGTACGATCGCACCCAATCCGGAGAAGAGACAGGCGATCAGAAACCCGAGAAACGTCCGTCGATGCGGCCCGGACGCCTCGGGCGAGCGGTCCGGGGATGAGCGGTCCGAGGGTTTCGGCGGGGTGCTTCCGTCGCGAACGAGCGTTCGTTTCTTGTACTCGAAATAAACGAATTTCCGCTTACAAACATCAAGGCAATTGAAACAGGCGACGCAGCGGCTCGAATCGACCGTTTTGTTTTTGCTGTCGATGCACTCCCCTTTGCAACTCGCTTCGCAAAGGCCGCAGGAAAAACATTGTTCGTCCAAACGGATTTTCCAACGGGAATGACGCGAAACCCAACCGAGAATGGTTCCGACCGGACAAATCGTGTTGCAGTAGTACCGTCCGAATCGGGCGGCGAGAATGCCGAGGAGCAGGAGCATCCCGAGCGAGATCAGGACGGTCGCGAAACTGCCGACGATCGGCACGAGATAAAGGCCGTAATATCCGAACGCGTTGCAAAGTGAAGCGATCGCGTTGTTGCCGGCCAAATAGATCGGTCGGAAAAGGCTGCCCATCATCCGGCCGTAAACGCTGTAAGGATCGAGCAGGCCCAAGACCATCGGAAAGCCGAGCATGAACGTCAAAACGCAAGCGGCGAGAATCACATGTTTCAGTACGTTTTTCGCGGGACGAAACGTATACTTCGCTTTTTTGCGAACCCGTTTTTTCGTCCAGGAAATCACGTCTTGAAGCACGCCGAGCGGACAGATCACGGAGCAATAGACCCGACCGAAAAGAAAGGTGAGTAACGCCCAAAAGGCGACGACGCCGAGCCCGCCGCCGAGCAGGGCGGGGATGAACTGGACGGCGGCGAGATCATGAAATTTTCGCGGCAGCAGTTCGGCATAGTCGAGAAAAAACAACGTGATCGTTGCAAAAAACAAAATCGCGACTATAATTCTAAGTGTTTTTAAGAACATTTTCGGGAGAGTTATCGGCCAACGCGAAAAACTGGAGGGTTGGCCAAAATGATGCGTTTTTCAAATTGAAAACACGTTTTTGTAACACCCCGACTCATTTTAACAAGGTGTCAAAATCGATGAAACGAAGTGATTTTCTCAAAACCATGGCCCTGGCAGGGACCGCGGTCGCAACCGGAGGGATCGGCGGGCTGAACGTTTTCGCTCAAGAGAACAAAACGACCGGCGATTGCGATCTCGTCGCGGTGATGGGGGGCGAACCGGACGCGATGTTCAAAAAAGCGATCGCCGAATTCGGCGGAATGGGCAAGTACGTCAAAAAAGGGCAAAAGGTGGTGATCAAACCGAATATCGGTTGGGATAAAACCCCGGAAATGGCGGCCAACACGCACCCGCTTTTGGTCAAGGAAATGGTCGTTCAATCTCTCGCGGCCGGGGCCGCGGAAGTGATCGTCTTCGACCATACCTGCGACGATTGGCGCAATTGTTATAAGAATAGCGGTATCGAAGAGGCCGTCAATAGCGCGGGGGGGAAAATGATGCCCGCCGACCTCGAAACCTATTACCGGGAGGTTTCTTTGCCGGAAGGAAAATCGTTGAAGACGACCAAAGTGCATCAGGCGATCCTCGATTGCGACGTTTGGTTCAACGTTCCGGTCCTCAAAGTGCATAGCGGAACGCGAATGACGATTTCCCTGAAAAATTACATGGGTATCGTCTGGGACCGGAGATTTTTTCACAATACCGATCTGCAACAGTGTATCGCGGACAGTTGTTCTTTGATCAAGCGGCCGGCGCTCAATATCGTCGACGCGTACCGGGTTATGAAATCGAACGGTCCCCGGGGCAAATCGAAAGCGGACGCGGTGTTGACGAAAGCGTTGTTCGCTTCGCCCGATATCGTCGCGGCCGATACGGCCTCGGTCAAATTTTTCGAGAAGGCCGCCGGAGTCGAGATGCCGCTCGCCCAGGTTTCGCACATTGAAAAGGCCGCGGAGCTGAAACTCGGACAAATGGATCTCGACAAACTCAATATCCGACGGATTCAGGTTTGAGGCGACATCAACGAACCGGGGGCTGTGCCCCCGACAGGTCGTCCTTCGAGTTGTTGTTTTCTCTCAAAGGGTACGCAGTCGGGACCATAGGTCCCGGCTCGTGTTTCTTGCGGGGCAAATTGCTAATGGAACAAAAACTGATTGCCCGACTTCGCGAAAAATTGCGGATCGATCCCAAGCGGGTCCTCCTCGGGATCGGGGACGATGCCGCGATTCTCGCCCGGGAAACGACCGAAACGGTGTTGACCGTCGATCTCCTGACGGAGGGAGTCGATTTTCGACTCGCCGAAACCGATCCGGTTTTGATCGGCCGGAAGGCGTTGGCCGTTAACCTGAGCGACCTTGCCGCGATGTCGGCGGTCCCGAGCGCCGCCGTAATCGCCGTCGCCTTGCCGAACCGTGCGGTCGCGACCGCTTCGGGATTTCTCGGGCCGTTGGAACTGGCCGAAAAATTGCTCGAAGGCATTCTGCCGCTCGCCGAGCAATACGAACTCGCGATCGTCGGCGGGGACACCAATTGCTGGGACGGAGGGCTGGTCGTTTCGATCACGCTTCTCGGTCGGGCGACGGAGCGGCCGCCGCTGCGGCGCAGCGGGGCGAAGGCGGGCGACCGCATTCTTGTAACCGGAGCGTTGGGCGGGAGCATTTTGCAACGTCAATTTCTCTTCGAGCCGCGCGTTCGGGAATCGCTTTATTTGAACGAACATTTCGAAATCCGCGCGGCGATCGACATCAGCGACGGGCTCTCGCTCGACCTTTCGCGATTGGCCCGGGAAAGCGGACTGGGCGCACGGCTGTGGGAAGCGGCGATCCCGATCGCCCCCGATGCCTGGCAATTGGAAGAAGAGGAACGAGGCGGCCGGAGGAAGTCGCTGCACGAAAGGGCGTGTTCCGCTTTCGAGCACGCGCTTCGCGACGGCGAGGATTTCGAGCTCCTCTTGACCGCCGCGCCGGCGGTCGCGGACGCGCTTCAAAAAACGCAGCCGCTTCTCTCTCGTTTCGACACGCCGCTGACGGTGATCGGCGAAATGACGGAATCGCCCGGCCTTTCGCTCCTCGGACGCGATCAAACGGTTCGCCCGCTCGAACCGCAAGGGTTCGTACATCGTTGACTCGGGGCTTCGGGGCTTTCGTCGCTTCGCTCAGGAAGCCCCCAGGTTCATTTTTTGTGCGGAGCACAGTGTACCCGACCAACACTAAAATTGTTGCTGTCCCGTTAGGGCTCCGGCGTCTGCGCCGCTCGGCTAAACGGCCCGACTCACAAAATTGGCTTTGGTGCTGTAGTAGTGCGACTTTCGAAACTTGTTCAAATGCCTCCCCGACCCCCAGAAAAAGATGTCTCATCCGCCTGATTCGATAAAAATCATTCCCTGCGGTCCGATTGATGCGACCGTTGTCCCGCCCGGCTCGAAAAGTCTGACCAATCGGGCGTTACTCATCGCCGCTCTCGCGAAAGGAGAAAGTGTGCTCGACGGCGTGCTCGACTCGGATGATACCCGGATCATGTTCGAAGCCCTGCGAACGCTTGGGTTTTCGCTCGACCATGATCCCAAGCATCACCGTATACGGGTACTCGGGCTGGGCGGCACGGTTCCCGAAGCCGCGGCCGAACTCGATGTCGGCAACAGCGGCACCTCGGCCCGGTTTCTGACCGCCGCCCTCGCGCTTGCGAAGCATTCGGCCGAGGTTCGGTACCGGATTTTCGGCAAAGAGCGGATGCACCAACGGCCGATCCGCGATCTGATCGCCGCCCTCAAACCGCTCGGCGGCAACGTTCGCTGCGAAAATGCCGACGGCTGCCCGCCAGTTTTGATCGGCAGGAATCCTTACGGCCAAACCGATTGGAACACGCCCGGCTCCGAAGGGCGACCGATCGTCGCTTCGGTCGCGGGGAACGTTTCGAGCCAATTCCTTTCGGCACTGATGATCGCGGCCCCGCTCATTTCCGCCCGCAACGATGTCGTTTTGAAGATCGAGGGAACGCTCGTTTCGTTCCCCTACATCACAATGACCGCGAGCATCATGCGCTCGTTCGGCGTCGAATGTCATTTTTTCGACCCCGAATGCGCTGCGGACGGCGGCTCGTTGCGATTTTCTCAAGGCGGGACGATCACCATTCCGCAGGGGGCCGCCTACTC
>JAVBSX010000062.1:0-20807 GCA_031556455.1 Thermoguttaceae bacterium | reverse complement strand
CCAACGGGGTGCCACAAAAAACCGCCCTGTGCGCCCCCGTTGGGGACGATTGGCTTCTCCGTCCGATCACCGGGGGTTCACGAATTACCGCTCACCCCCGGCTACCGTGTTGTTGCCCCGTTGGGGCAAATCTTACCCGGGTTCGCAATCAAATTTTACGACTCCCCCCTCTGTCCTCAACTTTATCCTCATTCTTCCCTCGTCCGCCGAAATCCGCTAAGATACACCGACAAGGTGATTGCATGCCCTTTTTCTTTCCTCTTGCCCCGTCGTCGAAATGCCTATTGAATTCAACTGCGTTCGCTGCCGTGCCCGGCTCCAGATTCCGGAAGAGGTGATCGGTCAAAAGACCCAATGCCCCTACTGCCAGGAAATTCAAATCGTCGCCCCGGTTGCTCAAGACGGTCCGGCATTCGCGGAGCCAAACGCGGCCGGGCAGGGCGTGCTGACGCCGAGTAGGGTTCAGTTCTTCGCGCTCTTACAGGATACCTGGGCGATCTTTTGCGCCCGGTTCGTCGAGTTTCTGATCCTTGGATTGATCCTGTTCGGAATCGGGTTCGTGATTAATATTCCGGCCCAGATTTTTGGCCAACTCATAGGACACCTCGACCAATTTCCCAAGGAAGCGAATATTGTGATCATCCTTGGATACGTTGTTCTTCTCCTTTTTGCAATCATATGCCAAACGGCCCTAGCCGTTGGCGGGACCCGTTATGCGCTGCATCTCGTTCGCGGTGGGCCGCAACAATTATCACGAATGATTCCCCGGGCGGGGCAGGTTTTCAAGTATTTGCTGCAATATTTGATTATCATTCTTCTTTGGTTTCTTTGTATGATTCCGGGGTTTGCGCTCATCGCTTGCGCGATTTTTCTTCAAATCGATGCTCCCAATGCCCCGGGAATAATCTTGGTCGTTATCGGCATACTCTATCTGTGGTTTTTTTCCCTGTTTTTCTTCTCCAAAGTCTTTTTGGGAGTTGTTTTTCTCGTCGATCGGAACGAAGGGCCAATCCGATCCTTGCTGAGTTCCTACGCTTTCAGCACAGGCAACACTTGGGTGCTGATCGGAACTCTGTTCGTCTTAGGAACTGGCGGAACCTGTTTTGCATGCTGTACCTGCGGCCTTGGCAGCATTCTGGTAACGCCGTTTTGGTATTGCTATTGGGCGGTCGCTTACCTTTCGATCACCGGGCAGCCGTTCCCGCGACCGGTCCCGACCGGGCCGCCGATGCCGATGCAACCTCCGGCGCCGTTTGCACAGCCCGATTTGCCGCCCGCCCCGTCGCCCGATCCGCCGCCGGTTGAGAACGACGATTGGCCGCAGTCCGACCCCGCCAAAAACGAATAGACGCAACGGAGCCGCGTGCTGTGCACGCGAAGTGCAGACGCCGCGTTGAACTTCGCGTGCATAGCACGCGGCTCCGTGAGGGCGGTGCCTTTTTGGAAAGAGCTTTTAACAACAACCCTGACCTTCGATATGAAAAAAATCCTTTTTCTTTTGCTGTTGTGTTTTCTCGCCGTTTCAACTTCGCTGCAGGCCGAGCATTATGGGCCGACGAATGATTTTCAGGCCGATTGGGTGCTCGCCGCCGGGCTGCCCGAGCCGGTTTCGCCCAACCTTTGGTTCGCCTTTCGCAAGTCGTTCGAGTTGGACGCGGTCCCCGAAAAGGCCCTTTGCCGCATCGCTTGCGATTCCAAGTATTGGCTGTACGTCAACGGCAAGCCGGTCGTTTTCGAAGGGCAGCTGAAACGGGGCCCGACGCCGGAAGATACCTATTTCGACGTCGTCGATCTCGCCGGTTCGCTGCAACAAGGGAAAAACACGGTCGCCGTTTTGATGTGGTATTTTGGGAAAGAGGGCTTCTCGCACAAGAGTAGCGGCTCGCCCGGATTCCTGTTTGACGCTTCGACCAACGGCCCCGCCGGGCTGCGGCTGCTGAGCGACGGCGATTGGAAAGGAAAGATTCTCAGCAATCTCGACAACGACCAGCGGGGATTCGCCCCATACGACATCAAAACCGAGGATCCGCAGCCGAATTTCCGGCTGCCGGAATCGAATATCCGGTATGATGCCCGATTCGAGTTTCCCGGCGATTGGAAGGCCGTCGAGTTCGACGATTCCGGCTGGGCCCCTGTCAAAATCGTCGGCAAACCGCCGATCGGTCCTTGGAACAAATTGTTCGAGCGGCCGATCCCGCATTGGAAAGATTTCGGCTTGAAAAATTATCTCAACGCCGCGGACATCCCGGCCGTTTCCGGAGCGGATCCGATTCGCTGTCGGCTCCCTTACAATGCCCAGATCACGCCGTATTTGAAGATCGAGGCGCCCGCCGGATTGAAAATCGACATGCGGACGGACGATTACATGGGCGGGAGCGAGTACAACGTCCGGGCCGAGTACATCACCAAAGACGGCGTCCAGGAATACGAATCGCTCGGTTGGATGAACGGACAGGAAATGATTTATACGATGCCTTCCGGGATCAAAATTCTGGAGCTGAAATTCCGGGAAACCGGTTTCAATTCGGAATTCGCCGGCTCGTTCGAGTGCGACGACCCGTTTTATAACAAGCTCTGGGAAAAAGCGAGGCGAACCCTTTACATCACGATGCGGGACACCTATTTCGACTGCCCGGACCGAGAGCGGGCTCAGTGGTGGGGGGATGCCGTCAACGAACTCGGCGAAGCCTTTTATGCGCTCGATCCGAAAAGCGCGACCCTCGCGAAAAAAGGGATGTACGAACTGATGCGTTGGCAAAAGGAGAACGGGACGATTTTCTCCCCCTGCCCGGCCGGGAACTGGGACAAGGAATTGCCGCTGCAAATGCTCGCCAGCATCGGGCCTTACGGATTCGGAACCTGGTACCGATACGCGAACGATTACACGCCGCTGCACGATTTGTACCCGCGAATCGAACGGTATATGGACGTTTGGCAATTCGGGGACGACAACCTGATCCTGCATCGGACGGGGGCTTGGGATGGGGGGGACTGGGGCGAGAACATCGACCTCCGGGTTTTGGCCAACTGTTGGTATTACCTCGCGCTTCGATCGCAGTTCGAAATGTCGCGGATCGTCGAAAACGATTGGAACATGCAGAAAAACCGGGTTAAGGCGGACCGCATCGCCGATCATTTCGACAAGATGTTTTGGAACGGAAAAGAATACCGCGACCCGAAATACGCCGGCAAGACCGACGATCGGGCCAATGCAATGGCCGTGATCGCCGGATTGGCCAAAAAGGAGAATTACCCCGCGATCCGCAAGGTGTTGCTCGAACAAAAACATGCGAGCCCTTATATGGAAAAGTACGTTCTCGAAGCCCTTTTCAAAATGGGTTACGAAGACGACGCCCTCGCGAGAATGAAGGAACGGTTCACCAAAATGGTCGAGAACGAAGAATATTCGACGCTTTGGGAAGGCTGGGGAATCGGCTCCGAAGGGTACGGCGGCGGGACGACCAATCACGCTTGGTCGGGCGGCGGGCTGACGCTGCTTTCGCAATACGCGACGGGCGTGCAGCTTCCCGACGGCGGAAATTTCAAAAATTTCGTGATCGCCCCGCAAATGGGACCATTAAAATGGATTCGCTCGACGACTCCGACGCAATTCGGTGATATTCGCGTCGAATTGAACCGGTCGGAATCGGCCTTTTCGCTGAAATTGACGGTTCCGCCGGAAACCCGCGCCCATGTCAAAATTCCGACGAAATACGTCGCCTCGCTGGGGAGCCTTACCGCCAAAGCGGAGCAAGCCGCGCAAGAGCCCCCTTCCGCCTGGTCGGACGAAAGTGCGAACGGGTTTTACTACGCTGTCTTTCCGACCGGGAGCTGGAGCATTGAGGGACAGGCGGGGAAGTAAACCGCGGCCGCTTTAACGTGCTTTGAAACGAAGAGATTTCGTTGAATTTTCAAACCCAAAGTGTCAGATTGTAAGGATCATAGCAAACCGAAGGAGGCAAAAAGAGTGCCTTTGGTTTGCTTTTTTGCTTTCCAGAAGGTCTTTTTCCGGTTTTTATAGGGCAAGAGACATGTAGTTTGCCGTATTTTTTACTTTCTTTCCAAAAAACGCGGATAATTTTCGTTTATCAACTTGAGTTGGCAATGAAGCGGTGTATATTAGTAATTGTACATGGGGTCAATGTTATGTTTTCTTTTTGCTTTATTTGTTTTTTCTCAAAAGTTTTTGAGGAGAGATCAATGAAATGGTCAAGAAAAAAAACGACGTCTTTAATAAAAGATTCTTTTACGAACTCCGTCCCCGATTTTTAGCTGCAATTGGCTCAAAGTTTTCAAGCCGATTTTACTCTTTTCAGAGAAACGGTGGCGGATGAGCGAGTCCGCGGATTTGCAGAGTGTGAGTTTCTTCTCGTCTGACGATTGGCTCCTTGGAGACCATGGTAGAGCTGACGATTTTCGGGTCTTTTTTGTCTTAGTTTTGTTTCATCTGGAATTTTAACCGCCTTGTTTGTACGAAAATCGATTGGTATAATCGTTACGTTGCTTCAAGCGGTTCAAAATGTCGGCATCACGTGATCATGCTGAGCGTCAAACGACCAACGGAAGTTTAAGAACGGCACACGAATTTTTTGAAATCGTCAAAATATTAAAAACTTTTGTTGTTTTGGAGGTGTAAAGTCTTTCAAAAACTCTCCTGTGAGCATCGGACTCCGGAGAACAATCAAAATCAATCAGGTCAGTCAAGTCAATCCACAAAAAGGTTCTGCGAAAGGAGATAAGGGGTTATGTCTCGCGGATATAAAAACCTATTGTTAAAGGAGTTGAGAGATCAACAGGTTCGGTATGCGCCTCGGGAAAAGAAGCTCGAACAATTGGAGCGGGCCGAACGGTTATTCTTTGAAATCGATACTTCCCGACAGTATTCCTACAAGTACGTCTGTTTTCGGATTACGGATTACAAACCGGAAATGCACGCCAATCAGATCATCAGCGGCGAGGATGCCAAGCATGATATTTCCCTTTTCGTCGAAGACATGTCGAATTCGATCGTTTTGCCGATCGAATCGACCGAAGAAACTGTTTGGACGATCGAACAGTTGAGCGAACGGTTTCATGTTTCGACGAAAACCATTTCCCGTTGGCGCAAGCTGGGGCTCTTGGGCCGTCGCTTTCTCGCGGACGGTAAAAAACGAATCGGGTTCCTCAACACTTCCGTCGAGCTTTTCATTCAAAGCGACCCGGAAAGAATCAAGCGGGGAGAGCAATTCAGCCAACTGACGGAAAAAGAACGCAAGGCGATCATTCTTCGGGCGAGGGAATTGTCGAACACGGGAGGAAGCCCGACCGAAATCGCGAAACGACTCTCCGAGCATACCGGCCGAAGCGTCGAAACGATCCGTTACACGCTCAAGGCGTTCGATGAGAGCAATACGGAAGAGGCACTTTTCCCGAACCGTAACAGTCCCCTCCGCGACGAAATCAAGCGACGAATCTATCAGGATTTTCGTCGCGACGAAAAAATCGAAGACTTGGCCGAAAAATACAGCCGGACCAAGGGGAGCATTTATCGGATTATCGGTCAATTTCGCGCCCGAAGGATCATGGAACTGCCGTTGGACTATATCGACAGTCCCGATTTTCCAAAAGCGAAAATCGCTCGCAAGGAATCCGCGTACTTGAAGTCGATTTCAAGATCGCCCCGGAAAAAAATCGTCCGACGACGGAACAGTAAGAATTCCGGGGAGCCGGGCTCCCCCACCGAAGTGTTTCCGGAAACCGTCGATTCCAACGTTTTCCAAGAAACGTTTGAAATGCCTTCTCCCAACTCCCTTCCCCCGTACCTGGCCAAACTGTACGAGGTCCCGCTTTTGACCGCGGAGCAGGAAACCCATCTTTTCCGGAAGATGAATTACCTGAAATATAAAGCGAGCCAATTGCGGAAACGCCTTTCGGAAGAAAAGCCGAAGGCACGGCTGATGTCGCAAATCGAAACCCTCTACGATCAGGCGATCGCCACGAAAAACGAAATCATCTCGGCGAATCTCCGTCTGGTCGTTTCGATCGCGAAAAAACATGTCGGCCCCTTCGTCAATTTCTTCGAACTCGTCAGCGACGGCAATCTCTCGTTGATCAAGGCGGTCGAAAAATTCGATTACACCCGCGGGAACAAGTTCAGCACGTATGCGACCTGGGCGGTAATGCGAAACTTCGCACGAACGATTCCGGACGAAAAAAAATACCGCGACCGCTTTCATCCGAGCGAAAACGAAATTTTCGAGGCGACGGAGGATTTTCGTTCCTGCGGAGATCTCGAGGAAAAAATCCAATCGGAAAGGGTGCACCTCGTCGATCAGCTCCTTGAGGAGCTTTCCGACCGGGAGCAGGAAATCATCATGAGCCGTTTCGGGCTCGGTCACGACCAGGCTCCGCGAACTTTGCGACAAATCGGCGCGGAAATGGACGTCACGAAAGAGCGCGTTCGACAAATCGAAATTCGTGCCCTCGCCAAATTACGCAAGGTTGCGCAAGAAGAGTGCTTGGAAATCCCCGGAGAATAGTGCGCCGCACTTAATTTGACCTTTGATTTTCAAGACGCTGTGAGACATCGTCTCAAATAGGCTCAAGCCGGTTGAAAATTCCCGGCTACAAAACGGCAGCGGCCTAACGAGGCCGCGGTTTGGTAGGGGGACGAAGCTCTTGCAGGTCCTGCCCCTACCGGCTACGATATAACGTCCGATTAGGTAAATAACACCACGAGACATTGACTATGATTTTGCGTTCGATTTTTTGTCTGTTGCTTGTTGTCTTTTCCGTTTCTTTTGCGGTCGGCCAATCCTCCCCGAAAAACGAGGAGGCGGTTCCTTTCGGAATAAAGCCGATCAATCCCTTTGGCGGTAAAAAGATCGAGGAAAAAGAAAAACCGATCGAAAGAGTCAACACGTTTCACGAATTGCTCAACAAAAAGGCGGAAGCTCCGGCGAAAAAAGCCGCCGCTCCAACGGAAAGCGCGAGAAGCCTTCTCCTGAAAGAGCTGGAACGCGAAACGGAAGGGATCAATCCTTTTATCGTCGCCGAATCGGAAAAAAAGATCAAGTCGAAATCCTCGATTCACAAGATTCAACGGATTTCTCAGGAGGAAATGGCACGCTATTCGGGAAGTAACGCCTTGTTTTCCACATACGATTCTCCGCTCGCCCAAGGACTCGCCGCCTTATTGAAAAAGTAGTTGGATCGAGTAAAATGCACTTATTGGGTGCTTTCAACACCCCTCTGTTTGAGTCCGGATCTCCATGTGGCCGGCATGCGACGGCTCGGCTACCCAACGAGGCCGGAATTTTTCCACAATACCGCGCAAGGTAATGTGCTCCGCACAAAAAATGAACCAAGGGGATTCCTGAGCGAAGCGACGAAAGCCCCGATACCGCGAGGGTTGAGTTCGAAAGCTCCGGTTCAAATTTTTCGCGGAGTACAATAGATGTCCGACTATCGATCCAAATTATTGGTCGCCAGCCCCGCCTTGGGCGACCCAAATTTTCGTCAATCGGTCGTGCTGATCCTGCACGGTTCCGACGAAGAAACTTTCGGAATCATCCTCAATCGGGAATCGGACAAACGGATCTCCGAAATTTGGGAAACACTCTTCGGTCACCCTTGCGAAGCCCGTCATCGTCTCTACGTCGGCGGGCCGGTCTTCGGGCCGCTGATCGCCCTGCATACCGATAAGAGCCTCGCCGACGCGGAAATCATGCCGGGGCTCTTTTTCTCAACGCAAAAAGAAGCGATTGAAGTTTTGATCGAAAACGAATACCAGCCGTTGCGTTTATTCGTCGGCGGTTCCGGCTGGGGCCGGAATCAGCTTTCCAGCGAAATCGAACAAGGCGCCTGGTTCCTGCTCCCGGGCAGCATAGGTGATGTTTTCGAGGATCCGACGGAACTCTGGAAAAAAGCGCTCGTTCGGGCCGGTCGCGGTTTTCTCTCGACGATGCTGCATCGAAAAGAGATCGACGAAGACCCGACCCTCAATTGATTCGCTACGTTTTTTCCGGACGGCAAAGCGTGAGGATCGTTTCGAGGAGCCGTTCGCGTTCGACCGGTTTGGTCAAATAGGCATCGCAACCGGCTTCGAGCGTTTTGGCGCAATCCCCCGCCAGGGCATGGGCCGTCACCGCGATGATCGGGCAACGGCTGCCGCGTTCGCGAAGCGTCCGCGTCGCTTCGTAACCGTCCATGACCGGCATCTGCATGTCCATTAAAATCACATCGAACGGCGTCCCGGCCTCTTCGGCGGCCTGGTGCTTCTCGACCGCGATTTGGCCGTTTTCCGCTTCCGTCAGCTCCGCTCCCAGTTCTCTTAACTGGGAAACGAGGACGACCAGGTTGATTCGCACGTCGTCGACGGCCAAAATGCGAAAGCCTTCGAGCGGTTTCTTCATATCGTCGGCAATCGGCGGTTCCTTGACGTTCTCCGATTCCTTTTGCTGCGGTGTTTCCGGCCCCTTTTCGCAGATAGGGGCGCGAAACGCAAAAGTAAAGGAACTCCCTTTCCCCGGTTCGCTTTCGACGAAGATGTCGCCGCCCAGCCGCTGGGCGATCCGCTTGGAGACGGGAAGACCGAGTCCCGCTCCGCCACGCTTTCGGGTCAACGAACCGTCCGCCTGCCAAAACGGCTCGAACAGATGCTGAAGTTGATCCGGAGCAATGCCAGTCCCCGTGTCCAGTATCTCGAAATAGAGAACCAACGATTTCTCCGAAGACGTTTTCGTCGTGGAAATTCCATCACTGAGCAAGTGATACCGGGTTTCATGAGGAAGTTTCGAACCGTAAATGACGGTGACGCTGCCGCTTTCCGTAAACTTGATCCCGTTTTTAATCAGATGAACGAGGATTTGACGAATCCGCTTCGGGTCCCCGAGAATCCATTCCGGCAGACTCCGCTTCCGGACGAATCGCAACTCGATTCCGCCGTCCTTTTTCAGGAATTCGTTCATCTCCGTCTCAAGCTCATCAAGGAGTTCCTGAAGCGAGACGGGAACCTGTTTGATCTTGAACTGATCGTCGCTGGCATTGATGAAATCAAGGATATCGTCGATCATATCCAGGAGGTTTTTTCCGTTGTGTGAAATCAGTTTCATCCATTCGTCGCATTGTTCCTGTTTTTCTTGCGGACAATGCTGTTTCAGCGAACGCCACATTTCCTCGGCGAAGTTCAGTACGGCGTTCATCGGCGTGCGGACTTCGTGAGACATGTTGATCAGGAATTCGCTTTTGGCCTGCCCGGCGGAGACGGCGATCTTTCGGGCGAGAGTCAGTTCATCGACGGTCTTTCGCAACTCGTCGGAAATCCGCGACTGATTTTCCTCGGCTTGGCGGAGGTGGACGACCAAACCGACGCCGGCGAAATACGAAAGAAGCACGAATATCAGGAAAATCGTGGGAAATACCTGGGCGAAGATGATTTTCTGCCGCCAAAGGTCGGCGGGAAAATCGACGCCTAAAAAACCGTCGAGCGTTCCGTCCGGAGCGAAAATCGGTTCCACACCCTTGATCCAGCGGCCCCACGAATCATCGACCAAAGCCGTATCGACATCTCCGTGCGGCCTTTCGCCGCCGAGCCCCAATGCATCCCGCATCACGGGCAAGAGCGGATACTTTTTGCCGATCGGGGCGCCGCGTTCCTTCGTCGGATCGGAGACATCGACATTGATCGAAGGACCGACGATGAAACAGGCGTAATCGTCGTCGTAGAGCCGCATCGTATAGATAAATCCCACCTCCTCCGAATCCTTGATGCCGCTATCGAAGAGACTCTTGATTTTCGCGTAGATCGGATCATCCTCCGGCGTCATGTAGATGGCCCGAACACGAAAGTAATACTTCTCCTCGCGCGACAAGGGAGCCGTTCGAGTGGGGTCGTCATTGAAGGGATGATCGCAACGATCCTTCAAACGGTTCTCGAAGACCCGGTGAACGTAGACCCAACTGTCGGGATCGTCCGGTGTTTGTGTTCGTTGAATTTGATAAGCGTTGGCCCCTTCGACGGGATCCCAACGAAAATCGATTTCCGCATCGTCTTTCCATGCGGCGGTCAAGCCGGTCGGTGCCGCGAGAAAACGTCGGCTGGGAACCGGATGCCGTACCGATCGCGGTTCGGCGGCGACGATGATTTTTTCCGGATCCGACGGATCAATGACGGAGGACCATTCCGAGTACGAATATTCGAGTTTCCAGTGGTCGAGTTTCTCGACGGCATTGGCGTAGGCTCGGGTGATCTCGGAAAAATACTCGACCCAATAATTTTGATCGTGTCGAATCGTCAGGAAGTTCGCCAATCCGCCGAAAACGAGGATCGACAGATAACCGGCCCAAATCGCCAACAGGAATGGCACGGACTGTCCCCGCCGTTTCGCCCGGATGGTCGTATAAATCATACCGGCCAATGAGAGAAGCAGGATCAGGCAAATGCCGATATAAAACGTGAACTCAAAATCGGTTGATGACATGATGTTGAAAACCGTGTGTGATTTAAAGGAACCCGGTATTTGCCGCAAAAATCATTCAAGTCGCCGAGCCTGCATTATATTCTAGGTTTTTCATGCTCCGTTCTTGCGACAATTGGCGATAAAAAACGAAAAAAAGTTTTGTACCATTCCAATATTAACGATCGGCAACTCATTGATAACCCAAGAGAACCGCAAAGTTGAATTTGTGAGAAGAGGGGGAAAAGAGGAGCGTCATTTCGAGCGGAGCGAGAAATCTCACCCTCGCCGAAAAAGCAGGAATTCCGGTCCTCGCGCGAGGGTGAGATTTCTCCTTACGCTACGCTTCAGTCGAAATGACGAGACTTTGCAGTTCTCTTGATTGATAACCGCAACTTTAATACTCAAAAAATTGCAATCGTACGATTATTTTCTCGCCGACATTGAAAATAATATCCGGATATATAAGTGTTCTCAATCTCGCGGACACTTGGGATTCGAAAAACGGCGTATAGGCCCATCGGGTGAAAAACGCCCTTCGGATTTCTTCGGCAATTTTCTCCCGGCGATCAAGACACTCGACGGCGGGGTGCCATTCGGCTAGAATGAGGAAGTCGGGTCGGGACCATTTCGTTATCTCTTGAGCCGATTCCCCCGTATCGTTTGAATCGCGTTTTGTTTCCTTGTTTCTCACCCTTTGGGTTTTCCTCGCATGTCCCACGCCGCGGAAGATGATTCAAGGCTCCGCAGTTTCGCCGAAGCCGCTCATGCCGTTTTGATCACGCTCAATGAGCGGTTTGAAATCGTTTCCTGCAACCGGCTCGGAGCGACACTTTTCTCCTACGAACCGGAGGAGCTTCAGGGGAAAAGCATCTTCGGAACGCTGATTGTTTCAGAAGAATCGAATGCTCATTCCGCGACCAACCCATTGCGGGACACCTTGAAAAATCCGGAGGTGCGGCTGACCCGATCGGTCAATCCCGGGCTGCGCAAAGACGGATTGAAAATCTGGCTTTCCTGGGGCTTTTTGGTGCATCGGGGGAAGGACGGCGAAATCCGTGAAATTTTCTGCGCCGGAAACGATATCACCCCGCTCAAGGAAATACAAACCCGGTTCGATTTGACCGTCCGCGGTGTCGGCTTCGGACAATGGAGCCTGAACCTCGAAACCGACGAAGGCTACGCGAACGAGACTTGGTCCAGAATTCGAGGAACCCAATTGGATCCCGGAAAATCGTTTCGAAAAAATTGGTTCAACGCCATACACACGGAAGATTTTCCCGCCGTAATCCAGACGCTGGAATCTCATCTCGTCGGTGCAACGCCGGTTTTTCTCGCGCAATTCCGGGTGATGAACCGGGCGAAGAATTGGGTTTGGATTCGGGCGACGGGACACGTTTCCGAATGGGATCACAACGGGCGGCCTCTTTGGATCAGCGGTTTCGACCAGGACATTACTCGGGAGATCAGCGATGCCCAGGAGTTGAAAAAAAACCAGGACCTCCTGCAAAACGTGATCAAGATCGGGCGGATGGGCTATTGGTTGTACGATTACACGTTGAACCGGATTTCGAAAATTTCCGACACGGTTTATGAGATTTTCGGTTTTGAAACGGATCAGGCGGATCCGTCGCACTTTTTCGATCGGTTCGAAGCGGCGATTCATTCGGAAGACCGGCAGCGGATCCTCGAAGCCCTTTTTTCTCCGACCCCTTCGGAAACGACGACGACGTGCCGGCTGATCACCCCGCGCGGCAAAACGGTGCATCTTCTGATTTTTTCGCATCCTGTGTTCGATGCACAAGGCCGGGTGGTCGGACAGATCGCGATTTTTCAGGACACGACCGAGCAGAAGAAAGTCGAGACCACCCTTCGGGAAAGGGAGCTTTCGCTATTGCATGCGCTCCGGGTTTCCCGGGCGGGGTTTTGGCTTTTCGATATGGAAACCGGGACGCTGGAAATTTCGAACGAGGCTTACGATTTGCTCCCCGCCAATATCGTACAAGGGATTTCGGATATTCAACGCATACTCCGGCATTGGATACACCCGGACGATTTTTTCCGGGTCAAGGAAATTTTTGAAAAGGCGATCGCCGAGGGGAGCACGTTCGAGTTCGAATGCCGGATCGTCGATCGGGAGGGGAACGAGCGTTTCGTCCGACAATCCGGCATCGTCGATCGGGGCGAGAATCGAAGAACGACGAGAATTCTCGGGGTCACTTTCGATATTTCCGACATGCGAAAACGGGAAAAGGAGATTCAGGAAAGCGAAGCCCGATACCGCATTTTGTTCGACCAGACTTTCGATGCGGTCACCGTTTTCGAAAACGGAAAAATCGTCGAATGCAACTCCCAGGCGCTCGAATTGTACGGCGCGACGGAAAAAGGCCAATTGATCGGCCAAACGCCTTTCGATCTTTCCGCCGAAAAGCAGCCCCGCGGCCTTCCCGCGGAAGGCTCGTTCGAGGAATTGGTGCAACGTTCGCTCCGCCAAAAAGTGGAGCCTTTCGATTGGCTCTCGAAAAGACTCGACGGGAAAGAATTCGAATCGAGCATTTCCCTTTCCCTGATCCCGAAAACCGACTCGCTCGTTTTTGCCGTGATCCGGGACGTGACCGATCAGCGTGCCGCCGCGCGGATGCTCGAATACTACCGGGCTTATCTCGCGATCCTGGCCGAGATGCGAAATTTCTTTTACGGTCGGAGCGAACGGGAAATCATCGCGGCGTTCCTTGGAAGTACGGCCAAGCATTTCGGTATTGCCAAAACCTGGTTCGGCGTTTACAAGGATCGACAGCTCCGACCCGTCTTGCATGCCGGCGATGCCCAGGGGTTCGTCGACATCGTCCGCGCCGATCTCTCCGCGGACGGAGATGATCCCGCCTTTCCCTTGGGGCAGACGATCCGTCAAAGAAAAACCGTGATTCTTAACAATCTCGTCCCGGATTCGGACGAGATGCCCTGGTCGTTATTCCTGCAGCGCTCCCAATTTCATTCCTGCATGGCCGTTCCGCTGGAAGTCAAGGGAATTCTCGAAGGAGCCCTCGTATTTTATTCGTTCGAAGCCGGTGCGTTCGAACCTTCGATCGCCGATTACCTTCAAAGCGGCGTCAAGGAATTGGCCAGGATTCTTTCGGAGAAACGGCTCTGGGAACAGCAGCAGCATTACCTCGAACAGGCCAAGGAAAAGGCCGAAGCCGCCGCCAAGGCCAAGACCCAGTTCCTCGCGAACATGTCGCACGAAATCCGCACGCCGATGAGCGCGATCCTCGGATACACGGAAATCCTTTTGGATGAAGGTAATTCCAAAGAAGATCTGTACGAAACCGCAAGGATCATTCAAAACAACGCGAAGTATCTTTTGCAGATTCTCAACGATATTTTGGATTTCTCGAAAATCGAAGCTGAAAAAGTAACGCTTGACCCGATTTCTTTCTCTTTGTCGCGAATGATCTCGGAAGTTTATACTCCCTTTGCGCCCCTCGCGAGAGAAAAGCGGATCTTTTTTCGGGCGAGCAACAAAACTCCGGTCCCGGCGACGATTACGACCGATTCGGTCCGGATCAAACAAGTCCTGCTCAATTTGGTCGGCAATGCCTTGAAATTTACGAACAAAGGGGGAGTCGATCTTCTCGTGTCCTGGGAAGTGGAAAC
This sequence comes from Thermoguttaceae bacterium, assembly GCA_031556455.1. Lineage (GTDB taxonomy): Bacteria > Planctomycetota > Planctomycetia > Pirellulales > Thermoguttaceae > JAVBSX01. The sequence continues at coordinate 6,717 of JAVBSX010000062.1, read as the reverse complement.
GGTTCCGAAAGCCGGCGAACGACACACGGGAGAGACGAAAACCGTCCCGATTCGTGGTTGGCTCCGATTCGATATCGTCGATACCGGCATCGGTATTTCCGAAGAGCAGCAGGGCGTGATTTTTTCGCCGTTCGATCAGGGTGATTCCTCGACAACCCGACAGTTCGGCGGGACCGGATTGGGGTTGGCGATTTCCCAGCGGCTGATCCAGATTTTGGGCGGGAAGCTGACCTTGCAAAGCGAACTGGGAAAAGGGAGCGTTTTTTCGGTCCTGTTGCCGCTCGAAATCGAACCGGAGGTGCGTTGGGCCGACCGTCTCGATTTTTTCGAGGAAAATCCGGAACGGCGAAAATTTCCGAGAACAGCCGGATCGGACGAATCGTTCGTCGGCGGTTTATCGAACGAACGGCCGCTTTCGGGAATCCGGATTTTGTTGGCCGAAGACGGCACGGACAACCAACGGCTTTTCTCCCTGATTCTTTCCAAGGCAGGGGCGGAAGTCGTCGTCGCCGACAACGGCCTGATCGCGACGAAGTTCGTGATCGAGGACGAGCTCGCCGGAACGTCGTTCGATATCATTCTTATGGACATGCAGATGCCGATTATGGACGGCTATACGGCCGCGCGGGTGCTGCGGGAAAAAGGATGCCGCACGCCGATCATTGCGCTCACCGCCCATGCGATGCACGAGGAGCGTGCCAAGTGTACGGACGCCGGTTGCGACGATTATGCGACGAAACCGATCCTCCGGGACGCCCTGATCGAAATCGTATTGCGGCATTCGAAAAAGAACAGATATTGAAAAACCGTGTAGTACGGAGTTTTAGAAGATTTGCAACACTTCAGCCGAAAGGTGATTTTCGTCATTTCGACTGAAGCGCAGCGCAAGGAGAAATCTCACCCTCGCGCGAGGGCCGGAATTTCGTGTCTTTTGGCGAGGGTGAGATTTCTCGCTTCGCTCGAAATGACGAGTTAGGGGGCAAAAAACTCCAAACGGCTGAAGTATTACGAAAATTTTTTCCGAACTCGGTATCCGACATAATCACGGGCCGACGCCCCGGCTCATCAGTTCTTTCAGCTCTTCGAGATGCTGCTCGTACACCCCGCGCGGGTTCGTGTCGTGCTTCTTGCAAAGCGAGGCGGCCATGCCGACGACCTCGCCCATCATCCCGCCGGTCCGTTGGACGCGAATCGTTCCGAGCGCGACATGGGTTACGCTGATGTCGCGACCGGCCATCAACAGGTTTTCGATGTTACGCGAGTACAAACAGCGGTACGGGATCGCATACGGCTCGATTTTTTTGTGCCGGGCGACCGTTAAGAATTCCTGCCCCGGGAAATCTCTCGTGTTTTTTTCCGTCGGGTAGTGCAAATCGATCGTCCAAGTGGTCGTAACACAGGCATCGGGCCAAGGCCGGTTCTCCGTGATGTCCTGCTCTTGCAACACCACGTCCCCCATCAGCCGGCGAGATTCCCGTTTCCCGGCGATGTAGGCGACCCAGCCGAGTTTGCGGTTGCGGACCTTTTCCGGCCAAGCCCCTTCGGCCTGGTTTTTCATATACGACCAATGCCCGTAAGCCGCCCGCAAACCGTGATCGCGGATCCTTTCAAAATCCCATATTTGGTCGAGATTCAAACCGGTTTCCCAATCCCAATCCCCCTTGAGCATCGGTTGGGCCGTTTCGTGTCTGAACAAAATCGCCCAGGGAAGCTCCGGAAAGTTCGTTGCCCGATCGGTTTCGACGGAATACCATTGCACCGAAGCGCCCATCGTCATTTTGTCGGGGGTCTCCGGAGCGAGCGACTCGCCGGTCTCCCCCTTCGATTCCCGGCCCATTCGCCAATCGGCTCCCGCGAGAAAACCGATGCTGCCGTCCCCGGTGCAATCGGCGAACAGCGGGGCCGCGAACCGCGTTTCCCGGCCCGTTTCCGTGTGCTTGCCGATCACGGCGATGATCTTGTTGAGGCCGTCTTTTTCAACCGCGACGCCTCGGGTCAGGAAAAAGGTCTTGACCCCTTTTTCGGCGGCGAGAAGGTTCATTTTCTTTTCGTCTTCGTAATAATCCGCGGGCATCGCGTTACCGCTTCGATCCGGGTTAAGCTGGGCGACGAGATTGCCGAGATTCGGGTAAGGCGGCAGATTGGTTTTTCCTTGTAAATGCACTCGCACTTCGGAGGAATTGTTCCCCCCGACGACCGGTCGATCTTGCAAGAGGGCGACGTTCAAACCGAGCCGGGCTGCCGAAATCGCGGCGCAGGTTCCGGCGATGCCGCCGCCGACCACGACCAGATCGAACGGCCCTCCCTCGGCCTCGGGCGCGATATCCGGCAGCCCGATTGCGACCCGACGAAAGCGGGCCAGTTCTTCGAGATGGTTGCTCGGGACGAAAAGATCGTCGCAACTGAGGCAGATCGCGTCGACCCGGCCGTCGAATCCGGTCAAATCGCGCAGTTCGAGCGTTCCGTTGAGTTGATCGTCCGCGATAAGGACATCGCCCCCTTTCTGCCAAAACCAAGGGTCGCTTTCCGTCCCGAAGGTGATCGGATTCGGTTGACCGTTGACGAGCAGTTGAAAGCGGCCGGGCGCATAATCCGGTGCCCAAGGAGCGACCCAGTTTCGGGTCCGGACGAAAACGTGATACGTTCCGGCCTGGGGGAAACGGACGGTAGTTTGGGCATTGGCGACCGGTTCGCCGAGTCCGTGAGCGAGCAGAAACGGCGAGCCCATCAGGTCCATAAACTGCTGATCGACGACCCAGCCCCCTTTGTTCTCGAACGATTCCGTTTCGACGAACACGGTTTTCGCCGGGTCGTAATGAGGTTCCGCCCCGTCGAGGCTTACGCAGAATTGAGAATAAACGAACAACGAAGCGGCGATTGTGATGATTCTCATGTTTCCTCCGAAATATGGCATTTGATGCCAATTACTGATCTTCAGGTAATAAACCGAACACGGTAGCAGCAGCCCGAAGCGTCAGCGCCGGGTTGGTCCCGCGTTGAAGTTTTGGAAAACCGGGCGCTTACGCTTCCGGCTGCTGCCCTATTCGAAATTTTTTGTGAAGACCATTAAACGTTTTACTCCAACAATCGAATGATCGAATCCAAATCGTTCGGGCAACCGATTGGGTGGTTCGCGAATTCCCTTGTCTTGACGCCCCGTTTTCCGAGAACGTCCTCGAAAAACGCTTTGTCGTTGCCGTGATAGGCGACCGTCGCGTTCGGGTCCTTGAGCTGGTGTCCCGTCAAAATGCAGACGACCCGGTCCGACGAGGCGATCACCCCGTCGGCGAGGAGTCGTTTCGTTCCGGCGAGGCTCGCCGCGCTCGCCGGCTCGCAACCGAGGCCGTTCGCACCGATCAGGGCCTTGGCGTCGAGAATCTCCTGCTCCGAAACTTCTCGGACGACGCCGTTGCAGAAATCGAGCGCCCGCAGGCATTTCGTCAAATTGACCGGACGGTTGATCTCGATCGCGCTCGCGATCGTCGAGGCCTTGCGGCCTTCGGCGTCCATTTGATTGAAAAACGCCTTGACCTTTCCCGTTTCGTAGCGGCCGCCGTTCCAACGAAGGTTTTCCTGTTCGTACAAACGGTACAGCGTGTTCGCCCCGGCCGCATTGATCACCGCCAGTCGCGGGATTTTTTTGATCAGCCCGAGTTTGTGCAGTTCGATAAACGCTTTGCCGAAGGCACTGGAATTGCCGAGGTTGCCCCCAGGAACGACGATCCAATCGGGGACTTCCCATCGCAGGGCTTCCAAAACGCGAAACATGATCGTTTTTTGCCCTTCAAGCCGAAACGGATTGACGCTGTTGAGCAAATAGATGCCGAGTTCTTTGGAAACTTCTTGTACCCGCTGCATCGCATCGTCGAAATCCCCTTCGATCTGGATCGTTTTCGCCCCGTAATCGAGCCCTTGGGAGAGCTTGCCGTAGGCGATTTTGCCCGAGCCGATAAAAATCACCGCTTTCATGATTTTCGTGTAAGCGGAATAAATCGCGAGGGAAGCGCTCGTGTTTCCGGTCGAAGCGCAGGCCGCCTGTTTGGCCCCGACCATTTTTCCGTGCGTAAAACCGGCGGACATGCCGTTGTCCTTGAAACTGCCCGAGGGGTTCATTCCCTCGTACTGCAAAAAGAGGGAGCCGCCGTCGAAACCGAGCATTCGGGCGAGAGCGGTCGCGTTTTGCAGGAGCGTTTGCCCTTCGCCGATCGTAACGCAATCGGCGATCTGAGCGAACGGCAGCAGTTCGTGAAACCGCCAAACACCGCTAAAACGGTGCGGATTCGATCGTTCGGCCGCGAATTTGTCGAAATCATCGAGCCGTTTCGGAACCGGCAGTTTGTCCCAGTCGTATTCGACGTCGAGCAAATTTCCGCATTTCGGACAGGAATGTAAAACCTCGTCAATCGCGAAGTTGGCACGGCAATCCGGATGTATACAGCACTGAAAAACGTGATCGGACATGAAAATATCGGGAAAAGTCAAGAGAAAAACAAGTCGGAAAAACTGCGTCAATTATACACGATCATTGCCGAAAGAAAATGAGAGAACCGCGTAAGAGTGTCAAATCACGGTCGGGCCGCCGAAAGACCGTCGAACGCGAACTCGGCAAAACCGGAGCGGCCGTCCGGAGCGGTCGCTTCAATGCGGAGGATTCCGGTTTTCGGCAAAGGGGTCGAGACTGGCGGCGGCAATTGCCCGACGCCCCGGGAATCGGTCGTTTTCGAGTATTCGCCGAGACAAACGGATGCTGATTCGGCCTTTTCATTTCCCGAAGCGGGAAAATTCCGTGCCGGTTCCGGATCAGGCTGTTTCAAAAGCGTCTGAATCCCGGATCGATAGAGCTGATGATCCTGGTACAACGAAATTCCGAGCAGGAGGCTGATCGCGCCGAAAACAATCGCGAGCAAAAGCGGCAGGGGGTTGGAAAGCATCCGAAAACCGAGAAAACCGAACGTCAACGCGCAAAGCATAAGATTTCCGGCGATCCCGACGACGGCGAATCGTTCGAAGAAATTGTAGGAAAAAGATTTCTTTTTCGTGGCGATTTTCAGGTAATCCGAACGAATGTCCTCGAAATTATCGAGCAGGACCGGGGGGGCTGTTTTGCCTTTTTCCGGAATCTTCCCTTCCCAAAAAGCGGCACACAGCGTCGCGGCAACCGGTTTTCCCAGCTCGTCCGTGACGCGAAAGCCCGGCGGATTCGAACCCGGCTCCAGTTTCTCGATTCTCAGATATTTTTCTCCCTGTCGAAAAATCGTTTGGGCATCGATTGCTTGCGGAGGATTCCGGCGGCCGTCGAAAAGCGTGATGCACATCCGGCCGGTGTATTGTTTTCCGAGCGGCAATTCGATCGTGCTCGGAAAAGCGGTCGATTCGAGCAAAGCCTCCCCCAGCGGCATTTTTCCTTGGGAAACGACGACGAGAAGGGGAATGCCCGGGGTCGGACAGCGCACTTTGAAGCGGATTGGTTCTTCGAGTGTAAATCGCGTTTGGTCCAGCAATAATTGTATGCCGGATTCTTCCGGAAACTCGGGTTGCTCTTCGGCATTCGCGTCGAGGGGATCGTTTTCGATTTCTCTCGGCTCCATTTTTTCTTCGATCACCGGAATGCTCGTTCTGAGCATTCGCGTCGCCGGGGAGGTTCCGGCGGTGATTTCCAACCAAATCCCTTTCGTGGGGTTGTTCGGAACTTCGAATAACAGCCGCAAGTTTCCGTCGGCATCCGTTTTTTCGTGATGCACCAAAAGTTCTCCGTCTCGATTGTCGAAAAGTCGAAGGCAGACCGGGCTTTGCAGCGGCTGTTTCGCCCAATCGGTGACTCTCACGGAAAGGGTGTTGGAACCGTTTCTGGCGAGAACCGAGGGGACGGCGGCTTGCAAGCGCAGGAGGTTTTTCTCGAAATGGGATCGGCTGAGCTGCTCGAAAAAATAGCCCAAGTACCCGAGGATCGCGAACAAAAATAAAAAGACGACGAGATAACGGCTGAGAACATGATACTTTCTCGAAAAAATTCTTCCGAAAGGACTCCAAAGCCCCGCTTGCGGCAACCGGGGCAAGGCCGGAGCTTCGCCCGAATCGTCCGGATTTTTTTCGGGGACGCTTCGCTCCTGCCGCGCAATCGAGGGGCGGGGTCGACCGGTTTCGGGTGCGTGCAATTCGAGCGAGGAGAAAAAACCGGAGCGAAGTTCGTCCGGAATATCCGGCGGCGGGCCGATCGTGCTTTTCTCATCGTCGGCATCGACCGTTTTTTCGGAAGGCGGAGCCGATTGCCGGATTTCCTCGAACAAGGCGGCGACGTCCGGCTCGCGTTCGATTCGAACTCGGAGTGCAGCGGCTTCCTTTTCAGGAAGTCGATCGAAATAGAATTCCAAAAGCTGCTCCGAAAGAGTCGACATCCGGTTACTGGTTTTTAGAAAATTTTTTCGAACAGGGCGGCAGCCGGAAGCGTGAGCAACCGGTTGTCGAATGCGGAAAATGCCGGATCAACCCCGCGCCGGCGTTTGGGGGCTGCTGTTTTGGTATTCGATTTTTTACATGAAGATCAGTAAAAAAGGATTGGAAAATTATGGGAAAAATCGATTTTCAGGATAACAAGTCTTTGATTCTATGCTTTTTCGGTCCATCCTACCAGCCCCAATCGCACGAGGATCGCAGAGTGGGTGTAGTAAAGTTTTAGGGGCAACGTTCTCCGCCCCCAACGGGGGCCCACAAGGTAGC
>JAVBSX010000082.1:0-5439 GCA_031556455.1 Thermoguttaceae bacterium | reverse complement strand
GGCGACGTTCCGCAAAATGATCCGTTTGGTGCATGATTTGGGGACGAAATCGGGAAAGAAAATCAAACTGAACCTGATCGGCGAGGAAACCGAGGTCGATAAGACCGTGATCGAACAGATCGCCGATCCGTTGGTGCATATTGTCCGCAACAGCTGCGACCACGGCGTCGAGGGACCGGAAGAACGGATCAAATCGGGCAAGAGCGAAACCGGCGTCGTCAACCTCGAAGGTCGGCACGAAGGGGGCGAGGTTTGGATCCTGATTAAAGACGACGGCCGCGGTTTGAACCGGGATCGGATTATGGCCAAAGCGCTCGAAAAAGGGATCGTCGGACCGGAAGTCAAGGATTGGCCGGACGAAAAAGTGTACCGGCTGGTTTTCGAGCCCGGTTTTTCGACGGCCGATAAGGTAACCGACATTTCCGGCCGCGGCGTGGGAATGGACGTCGTCAAACGGAACATCGAGAAGCTCAACGGCCGGATCGACATTCAAAGCAAGCCGGGGCAGGGCTCGACATTCATTTTGCGGATCCCGTTGACGCTCGCGATCATGGACGCTATGGTGGTGCGAGTTGGTCAAAGCCGCTACATGATTCCGACACTCAGTATCCGGGAGAGTCTCGTCCCGACAATGAAGCAGGTTACGATCACGCCCGACGGCAAGGAAATCCTGCGGCTTCGGGAAGAGATGGTGCCGATCGTCCGTTTGTACGACGTGTTTTCGCAAACGCCGGACTCGGAACGGCTCAAGGACGGCATTTTGATCGTCGCCGAAGACAGCGGGCATTCGTTCGCGATTTTCGTCGATGAGATCATCGGCCAACAGCAGACGGTGATCAAAGGGTTGCCCGATTACGTCGGCAAGGCGAACGGTTTTTCGGGTTGCACGATTCTCGGCGACGGCTCGGTCAGCCTGATTATCGACATCGGCTCGCTCAGCCAAATGAACACGACGTTCGCGGCCTCGACTTGCGACAAGGAAGCTCTTTGGCGCGACGATTCGGCTTTGGACGCGGATTCGGGACCGGCGGGCGGCGGCGACGGCGAGCCCCTTTCGTTCGAGGATTTGGAAGCGAAGGTCCGGGAAATGGAAGTTTAATGCACGGAGCACCGGGAATTTTTCGCGGAGTACCGGCTAAATAGTAAGGGAATATGAAAAAAATCGTTTGGAATGCGGTCGTGCAACAGGATTGTCTCGAAGGGATGCGGCAATTGTCCGAAGGGGAGGTCGATCTCGTTTTTGCCGACCCACCGTTCAATATCGGGTATCAGTACGATCAGTACAACGATACTCGAACGGCCGAGGATTATCTCCAATGGTCCGAGTCCTGGATGCGGGAGGTGATCCGAATTCTCAAGCCGGACGGCACGTTTTGGCTCGCGATCGGTGATGATTTCGCCGCCGAACTGAAGGTGCTCGCGACCCGAACGCTCGGCTTGACCTGCCGCAGTTGGGTCGTTTGGTACTACACGTTCGGGGTTCATTGCTCGAAGAAGTTTACCCGATCGCATACGCATCTCTTTCATTTCGTCAAGAAACCGACGAAGTTTACGTTCAACGACGAAGCGATCCGGGTCCCGAGCGCCCGGCAGCTGGTGTACGGCGACCGTCGGGCCAACCCGAAAGGACGGGTGCCGGACGATACCTGGATTCTGCGGCCGCAAGATGCGCTCGGCTCTTTTACCGAAGGGGAAGACGTCTGGTTTTTCCCGCGGGTTTGCGGCACGTTCAAGGAGCGGACCGGTTGGCATTCCTGCCAAATGCCGGAACAATTGCTCGGGCGGATCATCAAGGCTTCGAGCAACTCGGGCGAAAAGGTGCTCGACCCGTTTTTGGGGAGCGGCTCGACCGTGTGCGTCGCGAAGAAGCTCGACCGGAAATTTCTCGGCTTCGAAATTTCCGAAGAGTACCTGAAGAGCGTCAAAGAGCGGCTGCAAAACATCGCGGTCGGCGATCCGCTCGACGGTTTCGAGAACCCGCTGGGCTCCTCGCCGAGTACGGCCGAAGGTCGCGACGTTTCCCAGGTCCAGCCGCGCAAGCGGTTTGTCCGGAAAACGCCGCCGAAAGAGTAGCGCATTGCAACTCAAAAAATCTCATTTGTCTTATCAACAGATATTACAGATTAACACAGATAATCGAAAGATCGGGATGCTCGGCAAAGACGGGGAATTTACAATTCTTTTAAAATATCTGTTTACATCTGTTCTATCTGTTGATTATTGAAGCGCAGATTTTTCAGGTCAAGATCAATAAGGTCCAATCCCCCCGCGATGACGCTTGGGGCTAGTATGTACGTTGGCCCGTTTCGAACGACCAGTCGAACTCGATTTCCCAGGTTCCGTTTTCGTCCGGTTCGATCAACCAGTGCGGCTGGACGCAAACCGATTGGTGCACCAGTTCGAAACCGCCGTCCGATTGGCTGACCGATTCGATCGGAAAAGCGTAAAGATTCGTTTCCCGCGAAAAAACGAGGCTCGTCTTCAAACCGAGCCAATCGTCGACCAACGCCAAGTCGCGGGCTTCGTACAGATCGAGATTCGTGCCGAGATTGCCGAGCTTCCGGCCGTCGGCCGTTTGAAAATAGCGGTCGTCCGTCCCGCCCGGCATGCCGGCGAAATTCAGTTCGATCGCGAAGTGCATTCGATAGTCGCGCGGCAGGTTTTCCAAACGGTAGGCGATCTCCAACGTTTTTCCGCCGGCGTTCAAGGTGATCGCTTTGTCAATCCGGATCGGCGCCCCGTAAGCGTTCCCTTCGGCCGACATCAGGACTTGGGTCCGGCCCGGTTTTTTCCGGATCACGGAATCGTAGGCGGCCCCGACGAACGAACCGTGTTGCCAAGCGTTGCCGAAACGGACCGTTTCGAATCGCAAATCGGCATCGTAAAACAGGTCGACGAGACTTTTTCGCGGGTAGGTATCGTATTGAACCCGGTTGTTCAAGCCTTCCTGTTTGAAAACGATCCGGTTGCCGTTCGCGTCGGTTCGCGTTTCCCCGTCCGAGGCTTGGATCAGGCCGTGGTACGGCTCGGGTCGGCGGGTCATTGTCGCGAGCAAATTGTGGGCGATCGATTTCAAATCGAGCTCGTACATCGTTCCCCCCGAATGAGGAGCGAACCAGGCGGCCAGGTTTTCGTTTTCCAACTTGATTTCGCTTCGGGCATCGAAGTTGAAATCGCCGACCTCGGTTTCGACCCGGGATTTCGGGAGATTTTCCGCGACGTCCAACGCCTCGTCCGCTTGAATCAACTCGCGGAAAACGGCGTTGCGCAAATGCGGCAGATAAACCCCGCCGAACGCCCCATGCCAATAGCCGCAGTTGCATTGACCGCGATACAGTGATTCGCGAGCCTGTTCGAGCTTCGCGGGATCGATGCCGCGACCTTCCCGTTCGAGGCGTTGCAGCCGCGAACTGACGTACATCATCCGGGCGTACATTTCGTTCGACTCGGGGTACCGAACCTTAAAATTCCGCCAAAACCCGCCGCGAATAAACTTGCGGATCGTCGACCAAAGCCCGTGATGTTCCATTTCTTTCGAAATCCGGCGGAGATCGTTTTGACTTTCGGGCGGCAAGACCCATTCGGTCATTTCGCGGTAACTGCCGTCGGGCAAATAGACGGTTCCGAGCGGTTCGACAGCGTCGATCGTCTCGCCCGGGGTTGTCGAACGGATCCAATCGGCGTTTTCGGAAAGCATTTGGAAAAAGCGATGCAACCAGCGTTCGCCGAACACCGTGCCGTAGGTCTCGGGCCAGTTGCCGAACTTTTCGCCGTCGTCCCCGTGCACAAGAACGGCCCCCGGATGTAACTCCGACTGTCGGGCGAAGTATTCGAGCGTCTCCTCGATCGGTCGAAACGGAATCAAATACCGAAGCGGCTCGCTGCCGGGGAAAATGCAAAGCGTTTTGCCTTCGTCTTCCGTCAAATAATGCTTCCAAAGAGCCGATTCCGGAACGCCGGCATTTTTGAAATGACTGTCGTCGAGAATCGTGTATTCGATTCCGGCTTCGGCCAGGTCCCGGACGTACGATTGTTCCCAAACCCGTTCAGGCGTCCAGATGCCGCGAACGCTCGCCCCGAGCCGCGTTCGGAGCCAATCGCCGTATTTCCGGATTTGCCCGATCCGGTCTCGCGAAGGGAGCATCGCGAGGATCGGCTCGAAAAACGGCCCGCCGACGATCTCGACCCGGCGTTCGGCGACTAGCCCGGCGAGTCGATCAAGATATTCCGGATGCTCGACGGCCAACCATTCGACGAGCGAGCCGCTGGTATGCAGCGTCAGCTTGACGGCGGGGTATTCCGAAAAAACGTCCAGAAACGGGAGGTAACTCTCCTGGTAAGAGCGTTCGAACAGATGCCCGAAATTTCCGATCGGCTGATGATTATGCAGAGCGAAGATAAAGCGGATCGGAGAAGGCATTCGAAAAAATTGATATCGGCAAAGTTTGACGTTCCGGAACAAGTACGGATCATTACATTCAACGCTCTAACCCTACCAATCATATAAGGAAGAAACGTTTTTGCCAAGAACAAACTTACGATCCTTAGAATCAAAAGAGGAGAAACCCGAAAAATGACCGGCACCCTCCCGAAATTGAGTATTTTCTCTCTAATCCACAAAATCATCTCATTTTGCCGATTTCCCGGATTTTTTTGGAAAAAAGGTTTTATCCGTACAAATCACGGCCTATAATTTGGGGTGAGATTTTGGCTGTTTTGACAAAATTTGAGTCGTTAGGAACAGATCACAAATTACCGTGTCATTTCGAGCGGAGCGAGAAATCTCACCCTCGCCCAAAGACTTGGAATTCCCAGCCCTCTCGCGAGGGTGAGATTTCTCCTTACGCTGCGCTTCAGTCGAAATGACATCTGCGTTTTTGACGTAGTTAATTGCGAACAGCTCCGTTTTCCCTTCCCCGATCATGCATATCATCCTTTTTGAAGATTCGAACGTTTCGCAACTGTATCCGATCACGGTCAGCAAGCCGGCTTTCGGTTTGAACGTCGGCACTTACCGGCTGATCGATCTGGTCCGCCGCATGGGCACGACCGTCGAGGCGGTCGTCCGGCCTCACCTGCGGGAAAGCGTCTCGCTCGATTATCCCGACCTTTGGACGCCGGAAAAAGGGGAACGCGACGGGCCGTTCCTGCTCATTAACGCCCGGGCCGTCCCGCACGTCAAATTGCTCGAACGCTTCAAACGGCTGATCGACCAGGGGCGAAGCGGCATCGTGATGAACGGGCACCAGATCGCCGCCGTTTTGCTGACCGCCCCGATCTGCCCGATCCCGAGCCAACCGGTCGGTTCGGGCCAACTGCTCGGGATCATCGGCGATATGCAGCTCGATACGTTGGACGTTAACATTCCGTTGCTCGAATACACGCACGATCTGATCCGGTTCCAGCTCAAAACCCTCAGCGACAACCTCGAAGACCGCT
>JAVBSX010000173.1:0-2533 GCA_031556455.1 Thermoguttaceae bacterium | reverse complement strand
GTAAAACCTCGCCGGTTTCCAGATCGACGACGCGAACCTGCACGTTGAAAAGCGTTCGGCCGACCGAGCCTGACCGGTACCAATCCTTGTAATCGGGCCGCCGGGTCGAATCGATGTTGGCACTGACGACCGGGGAGAGTTCCGTCGTTCCGTAGCCTTCGGTCATCGTTTGGCCGTATTTGTTTTGCCAGGCCTCGACAAGGTCCCGGGGCAATTTTTCCGCCCCACACGGGATCGTCGGGATATGTTCGAAATCCTCTTTCGGACAACGCCGGAGGTAATTGCGTTGGAACGTCGCGGTCGAAGGGAAGGCGACAGGCCGGTATTTGCGGCAGAGTTCGCCGACTTTTTTCGGGTCGAGCGGATTGAAATGGTACGCGCCGCTTACCCCGGTCATCAACGGGAGCCAAACCGTGGTCGAATAGCCGAAACCGTGAAAGAGCGGCAAAATGCCGCAAATCCGCACCTTTTCGTCGACCTGAAGATGATCGATAAACCCGGCGACATTGGACGAAATGTTGTTATGGGAGAGCATCACCCCCTTCGGCTCTCCGGTCGAGCCGGAAGAAAACACGATCGTCATCATTTCGTTTGGGTCGATCGAGAGCAAATCGTATTTCCAATCCAAGATCGATACCGGAGTGATGTGGGTATCGACCCAGGCAAGCAGCTTGTCGAAAACGGTCAGCTTTTGAACGACGTCTTCCAAAACGACGATTTCCGCGTCGAGTTTCAGATCGGGAAAGCGTTCGATAAACCGTTTCGTCGTCAAAATATGCCGGATTTCCGCCTTTTTGACGCAGTAATTGAGCGTTTCCGCCCCGAAGGTGTAATTGAGATTGACGACGACGCGGCGGTCCAGGGAAAGGGCCGCGTTAACGACGACCCCGTAAACGGATGTCGGGAAGAGGACGCCGACGTTTTTTTCGTCCGGGGCAAGAATTTTGCGAAGGAGCCGCTTGACGACCAAAGCCCGCAAAAGAGTACTGATTCCGTCCAGTTCCTGCCCGGTCAAATCGGCCAGTTTCAGCAGTTTCGGATATTTGCGACAGGCCTGAATCATCTGCCGTTGCGGAACCATATACACTTCGTCGTTGCTCTTTGACATGTCTTCGAAAAAACGTACTGAATTTTTAAGGCTTCAATTTTGATATCCAGCGGATACCGATGATTCGGACAAATTATACGAAACTCTCGCGAAAATAATACCCTCCCGCAGCCGGAACCTTCAGTTCCCGGCAGCGAGAGGAGCCCCTTCTGTTATTTTTTCGCGGCCGCTTCCTTCCTTTGCAGGTCGCGAATCGGTTTGTAGCTGATCACGATGATCCCCTGGTCCTTGATCCATTGGATCGTTTTCGGATCGCTGAAAAATTCGGTCTCCGCGTATCGGGTCCCTTGCGAAGAGGTAAACGCTTTCATTTCCGGGGAATCGTCCGCGCAGTGTATAAAAATTTCGGTGACCCAGCCGGGCCGGAGCTTCGAAAGGCGGTCCTTCCAAAAGGCTTCCGTCTCGGCGACCTTTGGAGCCGAACCCCGGAGGAGTTCGTCGCAGCAGAGTATCCCGAGCTGATCGAACATATCCAGGACTTTTCCCCCTTCGGGACCGAAGATTTCAATCGCGTATTCGCGAGACGGCATCCGGCACGGGAGGTTGAATTCCTTCGCCAGTTTGGCATAGACCTTGATAAAGTCCAGCCGCATTTGGACGGAGCCCATGTGCGAATCGATATGAGTTACGTCGATGCCAGCGTCCAATGCCCGTTGAATCTGGGCCCGCAATTCTTTTTCGGCCTCTTCCGGCTTGCCTCCCTGGCCGTACAGATCTTCGACCTCGAACGGGAAATAACCGGCTTTCGTGTTCAGGCTCGGAACTTCCGGGCCGAGGAGCGGCCCCCATTTGTACAGCTTCCATTCGCTTGTCAAAACGGTGTGCACGCCGACGGGATATTTGTTGTCGTTTTTGACGACCCATTGGGCCGCTTCAGGCAACCACGGGCAAGGGACCATCACCGTCGCCGAAGAGAGTCCGCCGCTTTCGAATCCTTTGATCGTGCCCATGTTCGCGGAATGACACATGCCGAAATCATCGGCGTTGATAATCAGCAGCCTCGCGTCTTTCTTGTAGCCGAGTCGTTCGACCAGGCTTTTCTTTTCCGCCCCGAGAGCAAACGATTGGAAGGCGAGAACGAGCAAAATTCCCCAGCAGGGGATTAAAACGGTTTTCTTCGAGATCATGTTTTGTCCTATCGCAAAAAAGTGAAAAGTTTAGCCGAGCGGCGCAAATGCCGGTCTGCAACTGAGGTCCAGATAAAAACAAATCAGAGCCGCGACCGTAAGGGAGCGGTTTGGAGCAGTACAACCGCTTCCTTACGGGCGCGGCTCTGAACGAGATCATTCAAAATTTTTCGTAATACTTCAGCTGTTTGGAGTTTTTTGGAATAAAACCCCGCTGTTCGTCATTTCGAGCGAAGCGAGAAATCTCACCCTCGCCGAAAGACTCGGAATTCCGGCCCTCGCGCGAGGGTGAGATTTC
>JAVBSX010000201.1:0-8843 GCA_031556455.1 Thermoguttaceae bacterium | reverse complement strand
CTCCCCTTTTTAGATCAAATTTTCGAGTTGATTGGAGTGTTGTTCGCTACGCCGCAAAAAAACACACCAAGCTAACTTTTGATCCGCTCAACGCTATGTTTCGCTCAGTCGATTATCAAACGTATTTCGGTACGCTCATATGGAATCTCGATTTTCTGATTCTTGTACTGCTGACCCTTGCGGTCATGATCGTCGTTACGATCCGACTGCAATGGGAAAAAACGGCCCATCGTTTCAATTTTTTCGGGTGGGGCGGCGTCCTGACGATCTTGTTGTGCGGTTTCTTTTGGATCCGCCAGATCGATCTCGCAGCCCGGAAGCATTGGAACGCCATTTGCCAGAATACGGCTCAGGCGTATGCCGCGTCCCTCGAACTGATGAGTCACGAAGAAATTCCGCCGGATGCAAGTGCCGAGCCATTACCGTTGTTCAAGTCGCTTTTCAGCGCGTGTGAGCACTGGCAAACGGCGAATCCGCTCATCGCCAGTATTTGTACGCTCCGAAAAATCGACGACGAAACCTATGTCTATGTCCTCGGCCCGGCCGTCGATTACGATAAGGATGGTAAATACGAAGGTGATATGGAAGAGTGGGCGCCGCCGGGGACCGTCTATCTTTACGAGGGCGAAAACGATATCGAACTCGTCGACGCGATCCAAAACGGGGAACCGACCGGAAGTTGGTTCCCCTATGTTTTCGGCGGCAATCAATTTCTCTGTACGACGATTCCGATGAAAAACGCGGACGGCACGATCGATTCCGCCGTCATGGTCGATTTTTATGGCGATGTTTGGATCGACAACGTCATGGCTGCGCGGAGATCACCGCTCTACGCGACGGGAGTTTTCGTCTTCGTCTGGATCGGCCTGCTCCTCGCCGTGATACAAAGCCGCAAGCAGGAAGAAGAGCGAATGCGGATCATGCTGGAGGCCACTCCCCTGGCGTGCCATTTCATGAACGATTATTGCCGCAACATCGACTGCAACCAGGAGGTGCTCAAACTTTTCGATATCCCGGACAAACGCGAGTACCTCGACGGCTTTTACAAATTTTCTCCCGAATTGCAGCCGGACGGAGAACGCTCAACTGAAAAAGCCGAACGAATGATCAAGCGGGCCTTTGAAACGGGACAAATCGTTTTCGAGTGGGTGCACCAGAATTCGAAAGGTGAACCGATTCCGGCGGAAGTTTCTCTCGTCCGGGTCCGACGCGGCAACCGTTTTATCGTCGTCGCCTATGTCCGCGACCTGCGGGAATTCAAGAAGAACGAGGAAGAACGCAAACAATACGCCGAAAATCTCGAAAAAGCGAAAACCGAAGCGGAGGGTGCGAATAAGGCCAAAAGCGAATTCCTCGCCCACATGAGTCACGAAATTCGGACGCCGCTCAACGGCGTCATCGGCCTTTCGGATTTGCTTCTCGGTACGGAATTGACCGGGAAACAGTACGAATACGCCGAACTGATTAACGCATCCGGGAAATCGCTGCTTTTCCTGATTAACGATATTCTCGATTTTTCCAAGATCGAGGCGGGAAAATTGGAGATCGATTCGGAGCCGTTCGATCTCCCCTCGACGGTGGAATCGGTCCTCGGTATCATGGCTTCCCGCGCAAACGGCAAGGATTTGGAACTCGGCGTCTGCTTCGGCCGGAACATGCCTCGTATCGTGAACGGCGATTCGGGACGATTGCGACAGATTCTGCTCAACCTGGTCGGGAATGCGATCAAATTTACCGATCGCGGCGGAGTGCGGATCGATGTCGCCGTCGAATCGATCGACGCGACGCGGCTGAGTATCCGATTCAGCGTCGACGATACGGGAATCGGCATCGCCCGGGATCGGGTCGATCGCCTGTTCAAGGCGTTTTCGCAGGCGGACGCTTCGTCCTCGCGGGTCTACGGCGGCACGGGGCTCGGGTTGGCGATTTCCATGAAATTGGTTCACCTGATGGGAGGCCGAATCGGCGTCGAAAGCGAGCAGGGAAAAGGTTCCCGGTTTTGGTTTACCGCCTTATTCGGATGCGAGGAAGATGCGATCGTCTGCTTGAAAAACGACGGGGAGAATTGCGCACGGCCCGATTGTCCTCATCTCGACGGCAGTGTTTGCGAGGTCATCGCCTATCGCGGCCCCGGCTATACTTTCGATGTCGCCGAGAAGACCGTCCTGATCGTCGATGAGAACGAGGTGCATCGGGAGACGCTGCAAAACCAGCTGCAAAGCTGGAAGATGAACAGCACGGGCTGCGATTCCGGCGAAGCGGCCCTCCGGCTCATCGAAGACGCCGATCGGGGAAACAAGCCGTTCGATTTGCTCATTTTCGACAACACCCTTGCCGATGGCACCGGATTCGAATTGGCGAATCGCCTGTTCGAACTGGTAACGCGCGACGGTCGGCCGATGCCGCGTTTGATCCTGTTGCGTTCCCTCGGCGAAGAATACGACCCGGGCTTTCTTGAAAAAACGGACGCCGCCGTTCTCGGCAAACCGGTTTTCATTTCCGCCCTGTTCGATGCGGTGATGAGCCGACTCTTCGCGAACGCTTATACGCCTCGCCAACGCGTGTTGACGAAGGAGCATACGGAATCCTCGCTCAAGAGGCTGCGCGGTTCGTTCGGCAAAACGATTCATGTCCTTGTCGTGGAGGATAATCGCGTCAATCAAATCGTCGCGAAAAATCTGATCGCCGAGGCGGGTTCGACTTGCGACATCACCAACAACGGGCACGAAGCGTGCGAGGCGGTTCGAAACGGCTCTTACGATGTGATTCTCATGGACTGCCAGATGCCGGAAATGGACGGTTACGAAGCGACCGATTTGATCCGCAAATGGGAGCGGGAACAGGGACGGAAGCGAATGCCGATCATTGCGTTGACGGCCAACGCCACGAAAGAGGACATTCAAAAATGCCTGGACGCCGGAATGGACGCCTACTGTAGCAAGCCGATCAACCCGACGGTCTTGTTCGAGACGATCGGCGAATTGGTTTAGCACACGTTATGCTTCCGTACGATAGTCGATATGCGTTCGCATGCGATTCCCGATCTCGGTTGACACTCCGGGCCTTGAAGTTATACTCGGTATTCCCGTCTTCAATTCCGTACGACACCGGCGTCTGCGCTGCTCGGCTCAACAATTTTTTGAAAATGACCTCACCCTTTCGTCTGCTCTTGATCGGAGATATCGTCGGCAAACCGGGCCGACACATACTCCGCCAAAGCCTTCCGGAAATCCGGCGAAAGTACAAGGTCGATTTCGTCGTCGCCAACGCCGAAAACAGTGCCGGCGGTTCCGGCATCACGCCCGAGATTTATTGGGAACTGCTCGATTACGGAATCGACTGCATCACCCTGGGGGATCACGCGTTCAAGCGGAAAGAAATTTTTTCGATCCTCGACGACGAGCCGCGGATCGTCCGGCCCGGCAACTGCCCCCCGGAAGCCCCGGGCAAGACCTACACGCTGCTTTCAAGTCGCTCCGGCGTTCGGGTCGGCGTCTTCAGCCTGCTCGGCCGGGTATTCATGAACCCGGTCGATTGCCCGGTTAGGGCCGCCCAAGTCATTAACGAGGAGATTCGTCGGACGGAACGGTCCTTGAAAATCATCCTGGTCGATTTTCACGCCGAAGCGACGAGCGACAAACAGCTGATGGGCCGACACCTCGACGGTCGGGTCTCCGCCGTGCTCGGAACGCACACCCATGTCGCGACGGCGGACGAGCAGGTTTTGCCCGGCGGGACCGCGTTTCAATGCGACGTGGGAATGACCGGTCCTTTCGAAAGCATCATCGGCCGGAGCATCGAGAAAGTTATGGAAGCGGTCCGCACTTCGAGGCCGACCGTTTACGACATCGCCCGCAACGATTTGCGGCTGTGCGGGACGATCGTTTCCGTCGATCCCGAAACAGGCAGGGCCCTCGGCATCGAACGAATCTGTTTCAAAGAAGGTTAGGGGCGATTTAGCGATCTGCGGCTTCACTGATACTAGCCCCGGGGGGATTGAGTCTGATATATTGAAGCCGGTTTACTGACCTTCATGTAAAAAATCGAACACCGTAAACAGCAGCCCGAAGCGTAAGCGCCGGGTTTGCCCCGTGTTCCCGCGTTGAAAACCGGGCGCTTACGCTTCCGGCTGCTGCCCAATTCGATATTTTTTGTGAAGATCGGTAACTTCCCGTCTCCGGTACGGCAGCGCCCGACGAGGCCGTGGTTTGACGGCGTGCCCCTATCTGCCATGATATGACACTGCAACGTGCTATCTTATCTCGTCCTAACGTACGATCCAGTTTTCCAGCGTCGTATGCAATTTTTTCACGTTGATCGGCTTGGCGAGATGGTCGTCCATGCCGGCATCGAGGCATTCCTGAAAATCCGAATCGAACGCATTGGCCGTCATCGCCAGGATCGGCAGCCGATCGACGCCCGGAAGGTCCAACTCGCGAATCCGCCGGGTCGCCGTCAGACCATCCATCTCCGGCATCTGGATGTCCATCAGCACCAGGTCGAACGTCTTGTGCTCGACCGCCTCGATCGCTTCGAGCCCGTTGTTCGCGATGGTCAGCTTCACGCCGAAACCGCGAAGTAACTCCGAAGCGACCATCTGGTTGATTTTGTTGTCTTCGACCAAAAGAATTTCAGCCCCGTTCAGATCGGCCTTGTTTTTCGTTTCCGCATCCGCATCAATTCGTTTTTTCTGCTGGAGCAACACGGCCTGAAGCGTGTCTTCGAGCATTCGACGAGTGACGGGTTTGACGAGAAAGGCGTCGAGACCGAGCCCTTTCGATTGACGCAGACATTCGCTTCGATCATACCCCGAGATCATGACGGTTTTCGGCGGAACGATCTGGTCGCTTTCCCGGAGTCGACGCAGCATTTCCAAGCCGTCCATACGCGGCATTTTCCAGTCGAGCAGGACGATGTCGAACGGATTCGATTCCTGTGTCGCCCGGGTCAACGCCGCGATCGCCGCTTCACCGTTGTTCGCCGTTTCAACGCTCGCGACAAACTCGCGAATCAGTTCACGCAGAACCTGCCGCGCCCCCGGATCGTCGTCGACGACCAGGACGCGGGAGTCTTTCAGGTTCGCCTTGCGATTCTCCGACATTTCGACGATCCGGTCCGCTTCGAGCGGGACGTATTTGGAGAAGGGAATGCGGAACAGGAACGTCGAACCGATCCCCGCTTCGCTTTCGACCCAAATCCGGCCGCCCATCATTTCGACGAAACGCTTGGAAATAATCAATCCCAGGCCGGTCCCGCCGTATTTGCGCGTCGTCGAACCATCCGCCTGCGAAAACGACTGAAATAACAGCTCGACCTGCTCCGGGGTCATTCCGATACCACTGTCGCGGACGGCGAATTCCAGCCAGGTCCGTGCGGGATCTTCATTCCCTTCCTCGGCGTCAACCGCGTGAATCGTAACCGAAATGCTTCCCTCCTCGGTAAACTTGACGGCGTTGTTGATGATGTTGGTCAGCACCTGCCGGATCCGGAGCGGGTCGCCGATCAGATTGTCGTAAACCGATTCGTCGACATGATGCACGAACTGCAATCCCTTGTCATGCACTTTCACGTCGACGACGTCGATCACGTCCTTGAGTACGTTCGAAAGCCGGAGCGGAATGTTCTCCAGTTCCATTTTCCCCGCTTCGATCTTGGAAAAATCGAGGACGTCGTCGATGATCCCCAGCAAGTTGAGCGTCGCGGTCTGCGTCTTTTGGAGATAATCGCGCTGGGCGTCGTTGAGCTCGGTTTGCAGGCAGAGATAGCACATGCCGAGAATCGCGTTCATGGGCGTGCGAATCTCGTGAGACATCCGGGCGAGGAATTCGCCTTTCGATCGGGTTCCCGCCTCGGCGAGATCGCGGGCGACGATCAATTCCTTCTCGGCCTGCTGCCGCATGATCGCGGCGGCGACGATCATTCCGGCGGACTTCAAAATGCCGGCCTCGGAATCGCTCCAAACGCGTTCTTTTTGGCAGTCGTCGAAACCGATGAAGCCCCAGAATTCGTCCTTGAACATGATCGGGGCGACGAGAATCGAGATAATCCCCTGCGGGGAAAGCTGATCTTGCTCCGCCTGCGGCATGAGTCGGACGAGGTTGTTGACGCAGTTCCCGGCCCGAAAGATCGCCTCCCAGGTCGGGATCGCCTCTTCGACGGGCCGATCGACGGTCCATTCGTTTCCCTGTTGCGGGTCGGCACCAAGCGACCATTCGTAAATTTGCGTCGTATAAAAACGGCCGTCGGCCCCGGTGTAATTCTTCCAGATATAGACCCGGTCGACATCCGTCGCCGCCCCGAGAAGTTCCAGCACCAGCCAAATCTGCGTGTCGTGATTGTCGCCGATGTCTTCCAGGAGAATTCGGGCGGCTTCGTTCGAAGCGGAGAGGAGCCGGTCGCGGCGTTGAATTTCAAGTTCGGCGATCTTCACCTTCATGATGTTCTGCGCGATCCCGATCGCGCGAACCGGCTTGCCTGAAACGTCCCGTTCGACGGACCCGCCGCGACTGTTGAACCAGACCCATTCGCCGCTTCGCGTCCGCAAACGGTGGTGCAGGTCGAAGGAACTCCGTTTGCCGACGAGAAATTCCTCGAATAACCGGGTGTAGAGTTCCCGATCGTCCGGGAGCAGAGCGTTCTTGAATTTTTCCAGTGTTAAAGGATGGGAAATCTCCAGATCATACGAACGAAAAACCTCTTCGTCGATCTCGAAAGCATCCTGCTCGACGACATAGGTCCAAGTCGCCAGACCGGCCCAGCGGAGCGTGTCCTTGGCCTTTTTTTGATATTGCTCAAGTTGTCTCTCCAGTGCTTCGATTTTCGCTTGGCAATCGAGGTCTTGCATAGGACACTATCCTTTTCGATTTTCGTTCAAAATGGCCTGGGAATGGGCTGGTCACTTGGTCGATCAGATTATACAAAGTTTTTCCGACGTGGGGGAGGTGTGGAGCGATATCGGCCTGGTCGATGATTCTCGATGTAAAACGCTCTTGATTCGCCCTCATGATTTTGGTACTCTCCGGCGGTTTTTCATCGAATCTTACCGGAGGAACTCATGATTCGCCTGTCCGCCGCCCTGTTCTGCCTTTTCGCCGTTTTCGGTTGCTCGACATCCGTCCCTCGCACGCCGAAGCCGATGAGTTTCGAGGATTCGTTCCGACATCGAGTTCGATCGGAGTACGGAACGCCGTTCTACAATAAAATTCCGTATCTCAATCGCTTCTTCATGAACACCGCGTTCGGCAGTGGTGATTTCGTTTGGGACGACGAGCTTGGAAATTCGACGGTCCTCGTTTCTCCGGACGGTCGTTGGCTCCTGACCGGTCGACGGAGCACCGACGTTCCGTACCGAACGGATTGCGGCATTGTTTCCCTTTGGAGCTTGACCGATCCCGATTTACACCTTCCCGAGATCGTTCCTTTTGACGGACGGTCCGCCTCGGTCGACTGGCTCGCTTTTACACCGGATGCCTCGGAGTTTTTCGTTTTTCGACGACCTTCGGGCCGCTACAAGCCGGGAACGTTGAAGCGTTATGCCCGCGTCGACGGCAAAGAGCTGCAAACCCTTTCCGAATCGCTGGCGGCTCAAACCGGCGGCGTTTCGCCGGACGGTCGAAAACTCGTTGCCCTCACCCTGAATTCCCTCGAAGTCTGGAACGCGGCCGACGGCGAAAAAATCGGCTCCGTTCCCTTGGGAGAAACCGTCGGCGTCCATGCGATCCGATTTTCTCCGGACAGCCGATTGCTTTTCGTCGGATGTGCGACGAACAAAATCAACGTCTTCGATCTTGAGCACGGCAAGTTCGTTGCGAGCATTCCGACAACCGACGCGAAGTTTGCCGGTTCGGACACGCCGGCGGTTCAATTGGGACGATTCAATGAGCCCCAATACCGCTTCGACGTCTCGCCCGACGGAAAAACATTGCTGATTGCCCAAGCGGGGGAGAATCTTCCCGACGGTAAGCCGGGAGGCCGCATCCAAATCGTCGAGATCGGCAGTTGGCGGCTTCTTCGCGAAATCGAACCGAAGCTCGATGAGATATTCCTCTACGAAATGCAGGCGGTGGGCTTTTCACCGGAAGGGGACAGAATCTATTGTGCCGGTTTTGTGAGTTACGAGGTCGAAAACAAAAAGTTCGTCAAAACTTTCCTCGGCGAATTCGATTTGACGGGAAACGATGGGACATGGTCGGAGATTCCCTACGAAACGCTCCCGCTCCATCCGATCGGCAAACGTCTCCTCATGCACCCGGACGCCGGCGATATGATGCTGACGACCTCTTATGAACGAGTCGGCGTTGATTTCAACGTCAGCTTGAACAGCGGCAAAGACTGATCGCGGCAAGATCGATACGGAGACTGAGATTGCACCGACTCTTGACAGGACCGTCTCACGTCTTTCGCCGCACCAGTTCGCTCGCATAACGGCGGCCGACGGTGTCGCGGTGCTCCCGCAGCCAATCGGTCAATCGCGTCGAACCGGCGGGCGGGGCGTTGACGTAGAGCAGGTTCGCCTTGAGACCGGCGATTTCCTCTTTCGTAATCACCACATCGCCGGTCAAAAGGCCGATCGCTTTGCCGATAAACAGGCCGAGCCAGTCGGGAATGGAAATCATGGGAGTCGTGCGACCAAGAATAATCCGCGACATTGTGTCGACCATTTTCCGATACGTAAACGTTTCCGGCCCGATCGCATTGATGATTTCGTTTTCCGTTCCGCTCCCCTTTTCGACGGCGAGGGCGGCAAAGTCGTCGACATAAATCGGCTGCAACTTGTATTTGCCGTCGCCAAAAACACCGAACACCAAAAATTGCCGCAGCATCCAGGCGATATTGTTGATCAG
>JAVBSX010000192.1:0-8847 GCA_031556455.1 Thermoguttaceae bacterium | reverse complement strand
ATGATCGAACGATCTCTCCCGGAGTCAGTTAAGTCCCGCCTTCTTATCATTTCAATCTTGCTGGTTTCGGCAAAATTGCCACCAATATATTCCCCCCTTTCTCGATTATCGTTTGGGAGAAAACCTTTCTCGTGGGCAATGTCGCATAGCTGTTCGAGAATTCCTTCGGCTTCCCCCTCTGACAACTTGCCGATCACAGAGCAAAAATGTTCCCAACGGATTATTGGTGGACTTTCCCATTCTTCCTCGTGAACTACTTCCGGATCACCTTTTTTATAACAAAAAATGTATTCGTATTTTCTGGCCACCTTCTTTGAGTCTCCGTAAAAAAAACGGCGATGTCCGCCGACGCCTCGGTGGAAGGTCGTCCGAGCGAACACCACGGGGGTAATTACTCCCCTACCGTAAGTTAAGGTTAAAACTATCCGATTTTTTCCGCCACCGCATCGGCTTTTGCATCGTTGATTTCCGCGTACCGCTCCGTTACTTTCGCGTTGCTATGGCCCAGGAAGTGCTGCGAACCGTCCAGCCCTTCGACCTCCCTCGCCAGTGTCCCCGCCAAATGTCGAAGTTGGTGCGGAAACCAATGCTTTACACCCGCCTTTTCACAAGCCCGTTGAATCGCCGTCCGGTAAGAATCTCGGCGATACTTGATTCCCGGCGATCGTTTCGGTTGCTTCGGCAATTTATCGGTCGTTGGTTCCGGTTTCGGTTTCACCCGGCGACGCTGTAGACTCAGTTCGACCGTGCGACGCGGGCTGAACACATAGGTCGTCAAATCGTTACCGGAAAGATTGAAATACGGCTGCAAAATTTTTTGACACTCCGGCCCAAAGCGAACGATCCGGTCTTTCTCATACCGCTCGGTCTTATGCGTCATCGGGACATATCGCCAAATCGGCTTCGACCGATCGATGTCTCCGAACCGCAGATTGACCAGTTCCCCGGACCGCATCCCGGAGTGCATCTGGAGCATGACCATGTCGTTGACGGTCGGCGGCAAAAACGGCAGGATCGCTTCGACGGACGAGATCGGCACCGGTCTGACTTTTTTCGGATTCTTGGCTTTGGATCGACCCTTTTGCAGACCGCGAACGGATTGGAGCGATTGATAAACGACGGCTTCGCACAGTTCGTTCTCCGCTCCCCAACGGAAGCATTGCCTGATAATGTTGACTCGGGCGTTGATCGTCGACATGGCCAATCCGGCGTCGATCATGATTTCGCGCAGCCGTTTCAGGGCAAGCGGCCCAAATCTGGACGGAACATCGCCGCCGTGATGGTTGATGAGCAGCTGAATCGACAGGCGGAAGCGGGTATACACATCGGTATCCCGACCGTCGTAGGTGTAATAATCCTTGGCCCAGAGCAAAAAGCGGACACCGAGTTCTTCGATCGGTATTTCGGCGGTCCGGATCGAGGCATGGGAAGGGAGGTTACGGCGCTTCAAATAATCGGCCAAGAGAAGGTCGGCCTTGACGTTGGCCGCGACCTTATCGCGACCGAGATAATGGTCTTTCCCTTCAATTCGGATGAAAAAATATCCTTTTCGATGGAAACGTACCGAAGGAATACGAGACATTGGAGCCCTCCACGGTGAAAATTTTGACACCCCTTTACACCCTTTTCGGGTCGATTGAGAGGGTGTTCACCCCCCAAAAGGGGTGTTTCCCGCGTCACGCCGGACCGTCCGGCGGTAAGGCTAACTCCTTACGGTATAAACATTTACTTCAATGGGCGATACGGGACTCGAACCTGTGACCTCTGCCGTGTGAAAGCAGCGCTCTAACCAACTGAGCTAATCGCCCGAAAAAAAATTATTCGCGGTGTACCGGCTAAATGCGATGCACCGCTCATGTGATGTGCAATTAATAATATGGTGTGCCTGTAACGCCAGGGCACCAGCTAAAGGGGGGCGATTTCTAATCGCCCGAATCCTAAACGACCGAAGGAGGATCAAACTTCGGAACATCCAACTCCTCCCGCTCCAACTCCTCAAATTCTTTCTTTTTCTCCGTAACCGACTGAAGCTCCGTGGACTTTGATCCCTTCCCCATCTCGTCAAGACCTCGCTTGAACTCCAATATCCCGCGACCAAGCTGCTTGCCTACATCCGGAAGACGCTTGCCAAACAGCAGCACCCCCAACGCTAAGATCACCAGCATCTCGGCCGGACCTGGAGTAAAACTTCCAAACATCGTGCAACCGTAATATCGTCTCTAATTGACCTACGCAAAAAAACGTCGAATCTCCTTCGCGCAACGTCCCGAAATTTCCACAAATCGAAAAATCACCTTTTTTCCGGTCTCCGGAAAAATCAACAACAAACAGAACAAAACCAACGCAACCCAGGAAAATGTCCAAAACCATCGCGATAGCGTGCCCGTCAACAGCAGGCCGACAAAAAAACCCGCCGCGAACGACGAGCAAATCTGGGGATGTTTCGCCATGATCCGCAGCAACCACTTCAACGCGAACAGCGGGGCCGCGAATATCTGTCTCGAATTCTTGAGAAGCAGGTCCGGATATCGCCCGATCACGATTCCCAGCACCAAAATCAACAGGCCGCTGCCAAGCAATAGCATCATCGATTCGCCTCACCAACAGTTTTCGGGGGACCGACAACAAGGCCATTATGTAAAATCGATCCGGAAATCAGCTCTCTTTCCGGTCGTTTTTCGATTTTTCGCCCGAGTTGGCGGCCTTGTCCGCATCCTCTTCAATTCCGTTCACGCCTTTTTTGAATTCGACCACACTTTGGCCCAACGACCGCATCACGCTGGGAAGCCGGTTGCCGAACAAAAGCAACATGATTCCCCCCAAAACGATCAATTCCATCGGCCCGGGCACCCAAGCAAACAAGACACTCACGATATGACCTCACTTTCGGTATCGGCTTTATCCAGAAAAAAATGGAAATAAAAACCGTGGTTTCGACTGCACCTTTCCCCTTCATCGAATAAGCGGATTATACCACTGGTACAAGGGGGCTGTCAAAGGGGAGAGGAATCTTCGCCTCGAGGATTGCAAAGTCGGATTTTCAGAAAAATTTCGAATCGGGCAGCAGCCGAAATTTTTTGTAAAGGTCAGTAATCTGTCTTTTTCGGCGGCAGGGTCGGCAAGGCATCGATTTCCTTCTTGAGTTTTTCGACGAAAATCTTCTGGGCTTGGACGGCGGCTTCTTTGCTCCAGATATCTTTTTGGACTTGCCGTTTCAAGAGTTCGCGAATTTCCTTGGTTTTCGCAGGCTGCAAGGTTTTTCGCAATCCCTCAAGCTCGGTTTTCGCGACCTCCAACCGCTCTTGCAACACTTGAGCGATTTTTTTGTCGCGATCAGAGCTGTCGATTTTTTTGCGGCATTCCAACTCCGCATCCAGGAGATGAACCATCGACTCGGTTTTGGAATACGTGGGATCGTTCTTGATCGCATCCTCAATCAGGACCGTCGGAATTTCCTGTTCGTTCGGATTGAACTCTTTCGCCACCGTCAATTCCACCTCGAGCGATTTCAATTTCGCCCTCGCCAAAATGTAGTCTTTTAAGAGCGAATCCCGCAAGGGCGGAGTCTGTGGGGGCTTCTTGGGATTGAATTTTTTCGCCGCCGCCAATTGGGCCTCGAGCGAGCTTAGCTTCGCCCGTGTCAAAATGTAATCTCTCTGCAGCGTCTCCTCCTGGGATAGAGTTTGCTGAGAGTCTTTCCGCGGCGAGGATAGAGCGTCAAATTCATTAAAGGCATCCGAATCTTTTGTTGCAAATGACGGATTATGTACTGGGCCGTTGAGGTCGAAGTCCTGTTCCGGCTCTGGAACCGTATGCTCCAACACGGCCTCTTCTCGGTCGCCGACCGTTTCGGGCGACGTCGCGGTATTATCAGCGGTTGGCTCCGGTTCCGCTTGAACCGCGGTTTCGGGCGTCGAGGGCTGGGCGTTCGATTTTTCGACGAACTCAGGCCGGATCAAACCGGCGGCGAACAAAAGGGCGATCAGGGTCACGACGACGGTTTTTCTCATGGTTGAAAGTTCCTTTCGAGTTTCAAAATTTAAAATGTAAGCGATTCGATTCGTGAGGCCGTTTCCCCAAATCGCATGCCGGAAAACGACGACGTGTTCGACCGATTCGTGCAAGGTGAGCAACGCTTCGGCGAAGGCGCTTTGCCCTTCCTGCGTCGGTGCGAAGGCCGCCTCGTCGCAGCGGTATTCCGCCGCTTCCTCGAACCGCCGAACCGCGAGCCGGGCGAGCGGGTTGAACCAATGCGGCAGCGCCAAAAACCGGGCCAACAACGATTTCGCGATATCCCGCCGCAGGAAATGCGTCAGCTCATGCCGCAAAACGCCCTCCCGGGCAGCCGGCGAAAGCTCGTCCCAAATCATTCGAGGAATCACCAACCGATAGCCGAGCGGCGTTCCGAGGAGCGAAGGGCCGAGATTTTCGCTGAAGCAGAGCGGGATGCGACGCGGATCGATCTTCTGTTCCCGCAGCAACGCAGCCCAATCGGCCGATTCGTTTTGATCCGCGAGAACGGTCTTTCCGAGCAACAGCAAACAGCGGAGATAGACGGCGAGCCGAAAAACGACGATGCCCGAAATTCCGGCGAGCCAAAGCCCGAAGAGACAATCCGGGATCGCGGACGGTCCGAAAACGGCGGGCGGTTTCGCGGCGACGACCGGGGAGACGGTCAGTTCAAGAACGGCTTGCGGATTTTCGAAAACCAACGGAATGTTCGCGGGTTCGGGACGTTCGAACCAGGGAATCGACCACGAAAAAAACGGCATCCAAATCCAACCGCTCAGCAAGACGGAGAACCAGCACACGCGGGCGAATCGGTTGTAACGGGATTGCCGCAACAGCACCTGCACGAGCAAGCCGGAGAGCAGGACCAGCAGCGTCGTCCGCGTCAAGGCCCAGAGAAATGGTTCCGCGCTCATTGGTCGCCTCCTTTTTTCCCGGTTCCCTCTTTCCCGGTACCTTCCTGTCGGGCGATCACGTCCTTGAGCAAAGCGATTTCCTCCGGCTTGAGCTTCCGCCGTTCGGTCAAATGCGACATCAGCGGGATAATGCTGTCGTCGCAGATTTTTCGGATCAGCTCGAAATAGGTTTTGGACGCGTCTTCGAGACGAACCAGGGCGGAATACAGCGTCGGGTAATCGGAGCTTTTTCCGACGACGCCTTTGCCGACCATGCGGTTCAGCCGGGTTTGAATCGTCGTCAGGCCGATTTTCTGACCGTAATTTCGATGCACTTGCGAAAGCGGCGAAGGGCCGTGCTCGCAGAGAAGGCGGAGCAGTTCCATTTCCCCTTCGCTGAGCTTGGCTTCGCGGTTGGCAGAGGTTTTTTCCGAGTTTTTCATGTTTTCGTTCCGTTTGAGGTTCGTCAATCATTCAGGAAATGATCAACAGATCGAACGCAGATGTTTTGTGGGGATTATTGACAAGGCAAAAAATTTGACCCGTTCTCTGTGCCGCAATTTGGCATGGTCCGCGATATTCCGAACTACGTTACACTTCGTACAAAATACCGCTCGGTTCACTTTTTATCACCAGCACAATATTGATCTTCAAGTAAAAAATCGAACGCCGCAAACAGCAGCCCGAAGCGTCAGCGCCGGGTTCGTCCCGTGTTTCCGCTCCGAGAACCGGCCTCGGACGCTCCCCGCCGATTGCGACATTTGTCGCAAGCCATAATACGACATGTGTCGCAAGTTGTCAAGAGAAATCTTTTACAATTTCAGAAATAGCCCGAAAGCTTGAAATTGATATCGAACCGTGATCGAAAGAAGAGGCAAAGAGCGCAGGGTACTGGCTCAATGATGAGGAAGCAAGAATAAAAAAAGCCCGGTATGAGCCGTGCGGAAAGGGCAAACGATGCCTGTTTCCTTCTTTGATCCGATATCCAATAGGGAGTTAAAACTTGCATTCCCAATTCGGGTGACGACCGAGGGGGTAAAGGTCGGATCAAATTCAACGGCTCATAACCGGCTTTATTTCTTTTGTGTACGGTTTCGCCCCATTTTGGCGGGACGGAAATTTTCTCTTTAATGGGAAAGGTGATCGAGTAATTTTCGGAATTTGGGAATTCGTCCCTCGACGTAGTTGATCCATTTTTGCGGGTGCCAGATTTCAATACAAATCGCGGCCCCGACGACCATCACTTCTTTGCCGGCTTCGACCCCCAGGAATTCGCGAAATCCTTCTGGGAGCACCAAGCGTCCCCGCCCGGCCATTTGCATCGGCCGATGCCGGGTCGAGAGCAACCGGCCGAACATTTGCAGCTCGGGCATCCTTTGTTCCAAATCGCCGATCTTCAACCGGGCTTGGACCAGCTCGACGCGTGCATCCAATTTCGACTTCCAAAGTTCCTGGTCCCAAAGCGAAATGCAGCCGGGACGTTCTTTGGCGATCACGCAATCGCCGTCTTTCGGCTGGAACAACTCCGTAAACTCCGACGGCAGCGACAAACGGAACCGATCGTCCAGCTTGCGACTGAATTCGCCGAGGATGAGTTGTTTTTCCTGGGACATGGGAAAGGCGGTCCTGTTTTGATAACCGATATTTTTAAGGAAAGATGTCGAACCCCGAAAAACCAGTATATCAAATTTGGGCATGTTTCCCACAAGGATTCTTAAAAAAAATCATTATTGGGTTCATTTCCCACAAAAATGAATGTAACAGATTCCGATTGTAATGCAAGAACCATTTATGATTTTTCTTCGTTTTTTAGAAAATATTCCGGCTGAGACGATTTTGGCCTTTGAAAATGCGCGCGGAGACGCAGAGACGCGGGGAAATCTTTCCAATTTTTCTCTCCGCGTCTTTGAGCCGTCCGAAAATAACCTTTACAATTGTGCAACAACACGATATTTTCAATCCTTTTGTTTTAACTACGGAACACGCGGAAATACGGAACACGCGGAAATACGGAAAACGCGGAAGGGTTTCATTTTCCGTATGTTCCGTTCTTCCGTGTATTCCGTAGTAAAAAAGAACGGTTGTAAAGGTTGTTTTTGGACAAGTCTTTTGCGTCTCCGCGAGAAAAAAATGAATCCGTGAGGAAAATGATTGATTTTCCGCCGGAAAAAGTTTACAGTGAGTTGTACTTTGAACGGATTTGTTTATTTCCGTGCGTCGGGACCGCAAAACGGTTTCGACATCATTACTTTTAAAGACTCTTCAATCAGGAGCCTCTCCTATGTGTCGAAATTGCCAACTCAATCGCCGCGAATTCGTCGGGACCATGGGCCTTCTCGCCGCCGGAACGATGTTCTCCGGCAGCGCGGCCGCCACGCAAGAAGCTCCCGATCCGGCAAGTTTTCAGTGGGAACCTTACGCTCCGATGATTCAGCCCGGGAAAGCCCTCAAGGTGCAGCCGGTTCTCATGTATCGGGATCAACCGTTTCGGAAGCTGACCAGTTACAAATCCTGGGGGCATGTCAATTCGAAAGAAACGGCCGAAGAAGAGGTCCAACGGATCAACCAGGAACTCGGGCGTATGAAAGCAACCGCCGGGTTTGCCGTCGAATTTCTGCCAATCGTCGTCGTTTCCGGCCCGGAAATGGCCGAAAAGGTGCACGAAAGCGATTACGACGTCGTTCTCCTGTACGCCGCGACGGGAACCGGCGATTGGTTCCGGGCCTGTACCGCGAAAAAACCGGGAACCGATACCATCGTTTTCGTCCGGCACCAAAACGGGCCGGTTTACTATTGGTACGAAGCGCTCGGCGACCAATACCTGCGGCCGGCCGATGATCCGGTGCTGCTTAACAATTCGGCCGAAGATCACGGACCGCTCACCGTCGAAGATGTCGTCGTCGACGATCTCGACGACGTCGTTTGGCGGTTGCGTTCGCTTTATGCTTTGAAAAATTTTATCGGACATAAGGTCGTCGCGATCGGCAAAGCCGCCGGGAAATACGACGGAACCGCTCCCGAAAACTGCAAAACGCGGTTCAAGCAACAGATCGTCGAATTCTCCTATCCCGATTTCGAGAAACGGTACGCCCAATACGCGGCCAACAAGGAAATCCTCGCCAAAGCCGAGAAGTGGACCGATATTTATTTGAAAATGCCGAACACCGTTTTGGAAACCAAGCGGGATTTTATCGTCCGGGCCTTTTTGGTATACGGCGTGTTCAAGGAACTATTGCTCGCGAACCAGGCGTCGACGCTGACCGTGCTCGGCTGCATGGGGACGATGTTCGAGGCGGCCGATACGACGGCCTGTCTTTCGCTCGGTTGGCTTAACGACGAAGGGTACCTCGGGCTGTGCGAGTCGGATTTCGTGCTGGTGCCCGCCGCGATTTTGATGCGGCACATCACCAACAAGCCGGTCTTTATGCACAATTCGACCTTCCCGCACAAAGGGATGGTAACCTGTGCCCATTGTGCTTCGCCGCGGAGAATGGACGGTGTCAACTACGATCCGATGCGGATTATGACCCATTACGAATCGGATTTCGGGGCCTCGCCGAAGGTCGATTTCCCGGTCGGTCAGCAGGTTACGTTCCTCGACCCGCATTACACGAACCCCCGTTGGCTCACGTTTACGGGAACGGTCAAGTCGAATCCCAATTTCGAGGTCTGCCGCTCGCAACAGGACGTGCTGCTCGACGGCGATTGGAAGAGGCTCAAGAGCGAGGCCCGGGATTCGCATTGGACGATGGTGTTCGGCGATTACAAGAACGAGGTTGAGTATGCCTCGCGAAAAATCGGCGTCAATTGCGTCCGAATCGACACTTGATAATCCGGCCAAAAATAGCAGCCCGAAACGAAGCATCGCGCAGTGAGGGTTAAAAGCGTCTGATCCCTCACTCCGCTGCGCTACATTTCGGGCTGTTATTTTCAAGTCAAAATT
>JAVBSX010000349.1:0-3043 GCA_031556455.1 Thermoguttaceae bacterium | reverse complement strand
TAGAGAAAAGAGGATGCGTCATTTCGAGCGGAGCGAGAAATCTCACCCTCGCCGAAAAGGCAGGAATCCCGGCCCTCGCGCGAGGGTGAGATTTCTCCTTACGCTACGCTTCAGTCGAAATGACGAGACTTTGCAGTTCTCGTGTCAATCGACACGGAAGGCCGATTGCCAACCTGCTCAATAATGGGCTGCGCAAAAATTTTTGATTTGACTCACCGTCATCCCTGCGCAGGCGGGGATCCGGAGATTACGGTTTCCCTCTGGACCCCCGCCTGCGCGGGGGTGACGACTTCATTTTCATTCTAAAATCAGGGGCAATTTTTTCTGGGACTCAGCAAAACCCGGGACAGGTCGGCTTTCGCCGACGCGGCCGCCCGGAGGTCGGTAGCCTACCTGCCTTGTCAAACCCGCACCAAAAATTACGCGCACCATTACACTCGCTTACGGTTCGCGCTCGGAAGTGACGAGAACATCTTTTTCGCGTTGCAATTGGCCGAGGACGTGCTTCGGGACGCGGCAACGGATCACGGCCCGGGTCGTATCGTACTCCCGGGACAGAATCTCCCCTTCCTCGGCCAAATAGGCGGGAATCCGGCCGTTTTCGATCGGCAGTTCGACCCGAAGGTCGAGAAATTCCTTGCTCAAAAGGTCGGAAACGGCGTCCGCCAACCGCTCCAGCCCGAGGCTGCTCACCGCACTGATCGGGATCGCGTTCGGGAAACGCTCAAGCAACCGGTCCAAAATGTCCGGCGATTCGAGGGCATCAACCTTGTTCAAAACCAGGAGCATGTCTTTCTCCCGCAAATGAATCTCGGCGAGCACCCGGTTGGCCGCTTCGACCTGTTGCACCAGCTCCCGGCTCGTCGCATCGGCGACGTGTATCAGCAGGTTGGCCTGGTTCGCCTCTTCGAGCGTCGCCCGAAACGAAGCGATCAAATGGTGCGGCAAATCGCGGATAAACCCGACCGTATCGCTGAGCAGGACCGGGCCCCAGCCGGAAAGGTGCCAACGCCGCGTCCGGGTATCGAGCGTCGCGAAGAGTTGGTCCTTGACGTAAACGTCCGATTCGGTGAGCCGGTTGAGCAGCGTGCTCTTCCCGGCGTTGGTGTACCCGACGAGACAGACGGTTCGCATTCCCTTGCGGCCGGCGACCTCGCGCTGCCGTCGGGCGTGTATGTTACGGAGCTGTTCTTTCAAATCCTCGATCCGCTTCTGGGCGAGCCGTCGGTCGATTTCCAGCTGCTTTTCCCCGGGGCCCCGGAGCCCGACGCCGCCGACCGTTTGCCGCTCCAAATGCGTCCACATTTTTCGCAGCCGGGGGAGCGAGTATTCCAATTGCGCCAATTCGACGGCGAGCCGGGCCTCGATCGACTGGGCTCGCGAAGCGAAAATGTCGAGAATCAATTCGGTCCGGTCGAGAACCTTGACCTTCAATTCCTGCTCGAGGTTTTTCGTTTGGGCTGGCCCGAGGTCGTTGTCGAAAATGACGAGATTCGAATCGGTCGAAGCGACGATCCCCTTCAATTCCTCCAGCTTTCCGGAACCGATGTAGGTCGCCCCTTCCGGCTTGTTGCGGCGTTGAATCAACCGGTCGCCGACGCGAACCCCGGCCGCCTCGGCCAATCCGGCAAGCTCATCGAGCGGGGAGGGGGACTTGCCTTCCCCTTCGAGATAGACGCCGACCAGCACCGCCGTTTCGGCGGCGACGCTTTCGAGCCGGGTCATCCGATCGGCATGGGTCGAGGCGTCGAAACGTTCCTTGCCGGAAAAAGACTCGCTCGGATCAAACGGACGAAACGCGGTATCGTGCATAGGAGGGGGGGAGAATCCAATATAAAGTTAGCGAATCGAGAAAAAGGATAAAAAAATGTGTCATTTCGAGCGAAGCGAGAAATCTCACCCTCGCCTAGGGACACAGAATTCCTAGCCCTCTCGCGAGGGTGAGATTTCTCCCTACGCGTTGCTCCGGTCGAAATGACGGCCTTGCTTTTTGCGGCATCTTTACTGCTTAACGGTGATTTTTTGTTTGCCCGAGGAGGTGACGACCTCGAAATCGAAACCATCGGAAAGCGGCCCCCGCTTTCGGGCGGCCTGATAATCCTTGACCGTTTCGATCGGCAGATCGTCGATCCGCTCGATCACCATTCCTTGCTTGAGCCCGGCCCGATCGGCGACGCTGCCCGGGATCACGTTGACGACGACGACTCCGGATGTTGCGCTGATTTGGAGCCGGGAGGCCGTATCGTCGGTCAAATCGACGATCATGATCCCGAGCGGTCCGTCGTTGTGCCCGCTGCGTGTTCGGCGGCGTGGGGAATCGAAATCCTCCGGCATCCGCGCGACCGAAAGGGTGATCTCTCCGGTTTGCTTGGCGCGGATGATCGACAATTTGTGTTTGAGATCGATATCGGCCCGCTCGACGACCTTTTGCAACCCTTCGGAACTGTTGATCGGTTCCCCGTCGAAGGCGAGAATCACATCATCCCGCTTGATTCCGCCCTTTTCGCCAGGCGTGTCTTCGAAAACCCGCTCGACCAGAACGCCATGCCCGGGAGCGACGCCCAGTCGCGCGGCCTGATCGGCGTTGATCGGTTTCGTTTGAACTCCGAGATAAGCCCTTTTGACGGTCCCGCCGTCGATCAGCTGGCCGACGATCCATTTCGCGCTGTTCGACGGGATCGCGAAGCCGATTCCCTGGTTGCCGCCGCTCGCCGAGGCGATCGCGGTGTTGATGCCGACGATTTCCCCGTTCAGGTTGATGAGCGGCCCCCCGGAATTGCCCGGGTTGATCGACGCGTCCGTTTGCAGGAAATCCCCGCGCTGTACGCGGGAGAGGGTACGGCCTTTGGCGCTGATGATCCCCGCACTGACCGTCGAATCGAGCTCGAAAGGGTTGCCGATCGCGAGCACCCAATCGCCGATATCCAAAATATCGCTGTTCCCGAACGCCGCATAGGGGAGCGGCTCTTTCGAATCCAACCACAAAACGGCGATGTCGGTCCGCGAATCGGTTTTAACGTCGACAGCCCGAAATTTTCGGCCG
>JAVBSX010000229.1:0-9525 GCA_031556455.1 Thermoguttaceae bacterium | reverse complement strand
TCCTGCCTTTTCGGCGAGGGTGAGATTTCTCGCTCCGCTCGAAATGACGCATCCTCTTTTCTCTATCTTCTCACAAATTCAACTTTGCAGTTCTCTTGGCGAGCCGCCTCGATCCCTTTTTTTTTTAGGGGAGAGGGGTATAATCGGTTTTCTGTTTGCTTGACCTTCGGCTCTCCCGTCTCGTCGCGTTCGCGAACATTTGGACCGCAGGCATCTTGCCTGCATCCGGGGCCGCGGGCTTCCAGCCTGCTTGCCCTCCCATTTCGGAAAGCGAAACCAATTTTTCGGGAACCCGCCCCCTTCGAACAAGGAACGCCGAGAGCCCGTTTTGCAGGCTGGAAGCCTGCGGTCCAAGGAAAAACCGCGAACGCTTACCCTGCCTCCGACTCCCCGATTCCCGTTCACTCTCATGCACTTTCGGCCCGAACTCGTTCATATCAAAGGTTACGTTCCCGGCGAGCAACCGCTCGGCGATGAGGCCGTCAAGCTCAACACGAACGAAAATCCGTACCGCGCGAGCGAATCGGTGTTCGATGCGATCCGGAAAGTCGCCGAAATCGGTCTTTCCCGGTACCCGGATCCGCTCGCGAGCACGTTTCGCAAGGCGGCCGGCCGATTGTACGACATCGATCCCGATTGGATTCTTTGCGGCAACGGGAGCGACGATCTGCTCACGATCCTGACCCGGACGTTCGTCGGGAACGGCGAGTTGTTGCGATTGCCGTACCCGAGTTACATCCTGTACAAAACGCTCGCGGAACTGCAAGGGGCGGCAGCCGAAACGGTCCATTTTCAACCGGATTGGACGCTTTCGCATCGTTTTACGGACAATCCGGCGGCACTCGCGGCCCAGCGGGAAACGCACGAACGGAGTAACCGATTGCGGCTTGCGTTTTTGCCGAACCCGAATTCTCCTTCCGGGACGATTCTTTCCCCGGAAACGATCCTCCGGCTCGCCGAAGAGCTGCCCTGCCCGTTGGTGGTCGACGAAGCCTACGCCGATTTCGCCGAGACAAATTGCCTCAAGCTGGTCGAAAAGACCGAAAAAATCATCGTCTCTCGGACGCTGAGCAAATCGTACGCCCTCGCCGGGTTGCGGTTCGGGTTTCTTGTTGCCCAGCCGCAGATGATCGAACAGCTTTTGAAAATGAAAGATTCCTACAATTGCGACACCGTTTCGATCGCGGCCGCGACGGCGGCGATCACGGACCAGGATTGGTTGGCCGAAAACCGGGCGAAAATTTTGGCGACCCGGGGCCGGTTGACCCAACGGATGCGGGATTTCGGGTTTGACACGCCAGAGACCCACGCCAATTTTACCTGGAATACCCGGAGCGACATTCAGGTCAAACCGATTTACGAGCATTTGAAAGCGAACGGTATCCTGGTCCGGTATATGAATTATCCCGGCTGGGGGGACGGCCTGCGGATCAGTGTCGGCACCGACTCGCAAATCGACCGTTGCCTGGAGTTGATCGAAAAGTATTTGTTAGAGGACGGAGGGGAGAGGATAGGGGAATTGAAAATTGAAAATTGAGAATTGAAAATGAAGGATGGGAATTCGCGACCGCAGGTCGCGGCTCTCTTCCCTCTTCCCTCTCCTCACTTCCCTCTATCCTCTGTCCTCTGTCCTCTGTCCTCTAAAAAAATGGGCCGTCGGGCGCTGCCGAAATTTTCAACCGAACGGGAGAGCGAGTTTTCCCGCTATTTGAAGGGGCCGGACGAAATTCCGCGGCCGTGGGATGCGGCTGCGCTGTTCGGGCGGAACGCGCCCCTCGAATTGGAAATCGGCTGCGGCAAAGGGCTGTTCCTTCGCAATGTGGCGGCAGCAAGGCCGGAGCATAATTTCCTCGGAATCGAAATCGGCAAAAAATACGCCGCGTTCTCGGCACTCGGGCTCTGCAAACGTCGGTTGGAAAACGCGATCATGTTTTGCGGGGACGCGACGCGGATTTTAGCGGAAGATATTCCGGAAAATTCACTTTTTGCCGTGCATGTTTACTTTCCAGACCCTTGGTGGAAGCGCGCCCACAAGAAAAGAAGGGTGCTCCGCGAAGAGGTGCTCCAACTCATCGAAAGCCGGTTGATCGACGGCGGGCTGTTGCACTTTTGGACCGATGTCGAAGAATATTTTCGCACGACCTTGAAACTCCTGGCGATTCATACGAAACTGGAAGGACCGTTCGAGGTTTCGGAACCGGAGGATTACCACACCCATTTCGAACGGCGAACGCGGCTGCACGGAGAAACCGTGTACCGTTCGCTGTTCCGAAAAAGCGTTTATTGATCTTTGCGTAAAAAGCGAACACGGCAAACAGCAGCCCGAAGCGTAAGCGCCGGGTTGGTCCCGCGTTTCCGTTTTGGAAAAACGCTTCCGGCTGCTGTCCCACTCGGAATTCTTTTGTTGAGCAGTAATTCATCGTCGATAGAAATGACAACTTTTTCAAAGGACATTGAATCATGAGCCAAAAATACGATCAACTGACGAAAATCGCCGAATTGCGGGATCAAGGCATCCTTAGCGAAGAGGAGTTTCAAAAAGAAAAGGCCGGAATTCTGGACGAAGCGAACTCCTCGTTCGGTTCGTTCTTTCGCCGGGCCGGCCAAGGGGAATCACTTTTCGGCTTGAAGGAAGAAACCTACTGCATCATCCTGAATCTTTCCCCGTTTTTGGTTTTGGCCCTCCCCATGTTTATCCTCGGAATCGCCGCTCCGATCGTCCTGTGGTATCTCGGCAAGGACAAGAGCGAAATGGTCGATCGTTCCGGGCGAATCGTTTTCAACTGGTTTCTCAGCGCGGCGATTTATCTCGCCGTTTCGCTCATCCTTTGTTTCGTTGCCGTCGGCTACATTTTGGTTCCGGCGGTCCTGCTCTGCTGTCTCATTTTCCCGATCATCGCCGCGATCAAGGCGGGCGAAGGAACGGTTTGGCCGTATCCGCTCAGCATCGACTTTTTCGGGGCCGCAAAAGCCGGGTCTCGGAAAAAGGACACGATTCGCCCTTTCGCGCCAAAAGACGTTCCCGAGCCGAGCGCTTCCGGATCGCCCAAAGACCCGCCGACGACCGAAATGCACTTTAATCCGGACAAGTATCAATCAGGGAATCTCGGGGATAAGTACCAGTGAGTGAAAAACTCCGGCGTCTGCGCCGCTCGGCTAAACGGGAAGTGTGATCGGCTTTGGTGATACCCTATTCCCGGGGGCGGATCATCGCCCAGGGGTCGAGGGCTTTTTCCAGCTCTTCGGGCGGGAGCACCTTTTTTTCGAGGCAGACTTCGCGGACGGTTTTGCCGGTTTGAAACGCCTCTTTCGCGATCGCGGCCGCCTTTTCGTAGCCGAGCCGCGGGTTGAGCCCGGTCGCCATTGCCAAGGATTTTTCAACCGATTGACGGCAATTTTCCCGGTTCGCTTCCATTCCCTTGAGACATTTTTCGTCGAAGAGCGCGGTCGCTCCGGCCAGGAGTTTGACGCTTTCGATCGCGACCTCGGCGATGACCGGCATCATGATGTTGAGCTGAAATTGCCCGCCGAGCGAACCGGACGTCGTCAGCGTCGCGTCGTTCCCGATCACCTTCGTCGCGACCTGCATCAGGCTTTCGCACAGGACCGGGTTGACCTTGCCCGGCATGATCGAACTGCCCGGCTGCAAATCGGGCAACATCAATTCGTAAAAGCCGCAGCGCGGCCCGGACGCCAGCCAACGGATATTGTTCGCGACATTCAGGAGCGTGACGGCAACGCTTTTGAGCAGGGAATGGGAAGCGACCAACCCGTCCCGCTGGGCGTTGGCCTCGAAATGATCTTTCGCTTCGACAAACGGGATGCCGGTTTCCCGGGCGATTCCTTCCGCGACCTTCGCACCGAAAAGCGGATGCGTGTTGATGCCGGATCCGACCGCCGTTCCGCCGACCGGAAGTTCGAGGATCGGCTCGATCGCCTGCTCCGCCCGTTGGTAGGCGAGATCCAATTGTCGTGCCAAACCGCCGATTTCCTGCCCTAAAGTAAGCGGGGTCGCATCGGCCAAATGCGTGCGGCCGATTTTGAGGACGTCGGACCAGGCTTCGGCCTTTTTCAGCAATGTGGTCGTACACGATTTCAACGCCGGGAGCAGTTTTCGACGGATGAGCGAGGCGACGGCGACATGTATCGCCGTCGGGAAGGTGTCGTTCGTGCTTTGCCCGAGATTGACGTGATCGTTCGGATGTATCGGCCGTTTGGCGGCGAAACGGTCCTTCCCGAGCAGTTCGCACGCCCGGTTGGCGATCACTTCGTTGGCGTTCATGTTCGAGGAGGTTCCCGACCCCGTTTGGTAAATGTCGACCGGAAATTCCGCGTCCCAACGACCCTGGGCGACTTCCCGGGCCGCCTGCAAGAGAGCATTGACTTCTTCGGTCGATAGAGGAGCGTGTGCGGATTTCGAGAATAGCCCGAGTTCGAGGTTGGCTTGGGCCGCCGCCCCTTTGAGAAGGCCGATCGAATGAATCAACTCAGGGGGGATCGGGCGGCCGGAAACCGGAAAGTTTTCAACCGCCCGGGCCGTCTGCGGTCCGTAATAGGCATTTTTTGGAATCTGAACTTCCCCCATCGTGTCGTGTTCGATACGCATATTTGTTGGAAAATGATTTTTGAGTCTGAAATCGAGGTCGCTTCAACGATTTTCGGGATTAGGCAACCGGAATAATCTGCATTTTTTGGGCAATACTGGAGAGCCTTTTGGAGAATAGCGATAAACCCGTATAGCACCGGCGTCTGCGCCGCTCGGCTAAACAGAGTATCCGCGAAACATGGTTTTGACGGCGGGAAAACGGCCCGAAACGGATTTGCTGTTTTTAACGAAATCAAGTATAATAGTAATAGGCGGGGAAAAAAGGCTCTCGCGGAAAATACCGAAAAACTTTCCCGCATTATTTTCAGGAATTACGAAAAATGATTGACCTCGGCAAATTGTAAGAGTTATAATATTCGGGCAATTTGTCGTCGATTGTCATTGCTTTTCAAAATGGTTGTCAAAAGGAATTTCCTTTATTAGGAGATTGAAGTTTTATGAACTTGGTCGGCAAAATATTCATCGTACTTATTCTCGTCATGAGCCTTGTGTTCATGTCTTTCGCGGTATCGGTTTACTCGACCAGCAACAATTGGCGCGAGACGGCCTTGGCGAAAAAGAAAGAGTTGGACGAAGCGAGAAACCAGCTTCAACAGTTGACGAAGACGATGACCGATCTTCGAAAGAGTTGTGACGAGCAGTTGGCCCAGAAAAACAACGAGACGACGGCATTGATCACGGCCCGGGACTCGTTGCAACAGGAGTTGGAGACGGCTCGGGCGACTCTCAACGGGCTGGAAGCCGAGAAGTCGGAGGCGATTGCGGCGGTTCGGGCGACCCACGAAGAAATTAAAAATTGTCGAGGCGAACTGGTTTCGCTTCGGGAAAAATTCCGGAACACGCAGCAGGATTGGAATGCCTTGTTTACCAGTTTCGTCAAAAGAACGGACGAAGCTCAGAATCTGCAGATGAAGCTCACCAATCTCGAGACCGTCAGCCAGGAGCTCGTTGAGCAATACAATGACGCGAAAGCGGTTCTCGGACGATT
This sequence comes from Thermoguttaceae bacterium, assembly GCA_031556455.1. Lineage (GTDB taxonomy): Bacteria > Planctomycetota > Planctomycetia > Pirellulales > Thermoguttaceae > JAVBSX01. The sequence continues at coordinate 3,931 of JAVBSX010000229.1, read as the reverse complement.
CGGTTTGAAGCCGATTCCGGATTTGTACATGGGTATTCCGCCCTTCCAGGTTGCCGGAATGATTACGGAAGTCCGGCCGACGGGATTGGTTGAAATTTCACTCGGTGAAGACGCCGGGTTGATGAAAGGACACCAATTGGATGTTTACCGCAAAACGGACGGCCGCGACGTTTATCTCGGCGTGGTTGAGGTCGTGCTGACGGAACCGAATAAAGCCGCGTGCAAAATTCTGCCCGAGTACCGTAAGGGATCGATTCAGGAAGCAGACCATGTGACCAGCGAATTTTCCCAAGAACGTCAAAGATATCAATTGAATGCCGCCGCCCATGTCGCAACCGCCAATTAAGACCGCCAAACCGCAGCCCGATCGCTATACGGTGATGCTCTTGATCGCCTTGGTCGCGCTGATTATCGCTTGCATCTTCCTTTACTTGCGCGTCGCCTCGCACGGTCCGGACCCGCTGAGCGGTCTCCCTTCGGCGAGCCTACTACCGCAACGGTTGACGGAAGGGCTTTGCTCGCTCGAAGGCTTGATGCAAATCTCTTGAGCCTCGCGGCGGCGTCTGCGCCGCTCGTTTAAACGGGACGCGGGCTTCGCCGCGTTCGATCAGTTTTTCGTTTCAATGTAACCGGCCGGCTGGATCGCGGGGGCGGGCAAGATCGCCGGTTCGGGCGCGGGAATCTGTTTCGCATCGCCTGATTGCGAAGCTCGAGTCGAAATTCCCGGATCGGTTTGTTGAAAAACTTTTTCGGCGCTTTCTTTCAAAGAATAAGGAATCTCGATCCGCGGCTCCCCCATCTCGACCGATTGCAACGCGGTTTGACCGGTTTCCGCCTTTTGCAGGGAAGGAAACCTTGAGGCATCGACTTGGGCCGATTTCGTTTCCCCGGGGAAAAAACGGTCCTGATTCCGATAGACGAACGCTCCGATTGTCGCCAGCAACAGGAACGCCGAAATCACCCGGAGTTTCGTTTGCCGCTGCCGCTCCCATTGATCGAGGCTTTCCTTGACACGGTTGTCCCTGGGCTTGTTCTCACGAGAATCTTCCTCCGATATCATGCGATCTCGCCCTGAGAACGAAATCGGTTCAGGAAACTTTTCGCTTTCTTCAGCGTATTCGTTTCGAGATTCTTTCAAATCCTGTTCCCACGGCTCCAAGGCCGCGAGGTGCGGTTTGGAAACCGATTTTTGCCCGAGCCGATAAATCCGTTGTCGACAATCGGCATTGCTTCGGACCGGATTTTTCAACGAATGTGTCAGAATATTGTAAGCGCAAACGAGTTCGGCGAGGGCCGCATCGGATTTCAAACAATAGCTCTCGAGAGTATCCTGATCTTCAGGTGATAATTGGTAATCGAGGTATTCGGCGAGAAGATTCGGGTCGAGTTCGTCTTCCGGTGCGACGCAGAGCGGCGCCGCGACGACCCGACGCATACGCATCAAAAGCGGGGACGGATCGAAAGACGGCGGAAGCCGCCGGCTCGCGAGTTGGCGATTTTCCTCACTACAGCCCGGGTCGGAAAGCGTCAATAATGTTCGAAGAGGAGGCGTCATGGGTCCGTTTTTTCGGAGGGTTGAAACAAATCGCACTCCGCACGAAAAATGAACCAAGGGGCTTCCTGAGCGAAGCGACGAAAGCCCCGAAACCGTAAGTGTTGGGTTCGATGCTCCGGCTCAACTTTTTCGCGGAGGGCAAAATATGCGGATTATGCCGATTTCGTTTCAACGACGCAAGACCAATTTCGCGGTTTTTCCAAGATCGCTCTTAATCGGGCAACGGGGTCAGAATCAGGGTAACCGGCGTCCCGATCGGCGGAATCCGTTCCGTGTAGGGGGCGAACATCAGTTCGTCGTTGGAATCGCTGCTGCGCATCGGCACGTCTAAAATCGAGGCCGGAAAATTCGAGACCCCGAACAATTCGCCCGTCGCATCGGCCATATACACTTGCCGCATTTGACCGTTCTCGTCCTCGAATTCCCGGAAAAAGCTCCCGGTAAAAACGAACGGCACCGACATTTCCTGCGGTCCGTTCAAAACGGCGACATCGGCCGGAACGCCCGCATCCGTCGCATCGACTGCCGTTTCTTCGTCGCCGGCTTCCCTGTTCTCATTGTTGAAAAACATCTCCTCGTTTTCCAAGACGAGTTCTTGGGCACGGCATTGCCGGATCGCCCCTTGCTCATCACGCCAAAGAACTTGAATGTCGATCTTCGGCCCTTGCGGCGGCACGAATTCCGGAGAGAATTGCGCCGGCCGGCCCGGCTCGGCCCCGACGATCAAGAGCCCGGCATGTAACAAGAACGGCTTGAGGTTCATTGCGATGATCGATTCGTGCTCCTTCGAGCCGCGAACGCAGGCGAAAAACTCCAAAAACCCTTCCCGCAGGCAGATTTCCCCGAGGGCGACGACGCTTTTGCGGTCCCGCGTGATCCAAACCGGATCGCGACCGTCGAGCGAAATAAGCCTTTCTTCCGGACAGTCGATCAACGGTTGGCCAAGGATCGGAGGCTCGGGCGTTTGCGGTTCCCAATCGTCCTCCTCTTCTTCCGTCGGTTCGGGCAATTGCTCCCGCAGCTGCTCCGGTTGCGATTCCCGATCTGCCGGTTGCCCGGTCAAGGATTCGGTCCCGGCGACGGCGACGACAGCCGGTTCAATCTTTGGAGCCGGAGCAACAGCCGACGTTCCGGCCGTCGTCGTTTCGGCTGCGGCCGGTTCGAGGGCGGCAACCACTCCGGCAGCGGTAAGCGGCTCGGGTTTTTCCGGCAACGGGAAACAGAGCGAGGCGACGATCAGCACCGGGCCGATGATCAAAAGCCAATAGGCGAAAAGGTGCAGCTTGCCCTGCTGCAACCATTTCAAAAGCCAAATCAAGGCGATGAGTCCGACCAGAAAGCTTACGAACATGCCGATAAGAAAAATCGCAAGGTCGCCCGAGGGGACTTTTTCGGGATGTTTGAGGAGTTTGAGCGTTTCGAGCAGCCCGCTGCCGCCGATCACGGGGATCGCGAGCAGGAATGAAAACGTCGCCGCTTCGTCGCGTCGCAATTTGCAGAACAAAGCTCCGACGATGGTAAAACCGCTGCGGGAAAAGCCGGGCAAAATCGCGACGGCTTGAAAAAGGCCGATCACGAGGGCTTTGCGATACGTCAATTCCCGGCAAAGGAGCGAGCCGCGACCGATTTTCGCGGAACGGAGCAACAGCAGGGCGGTTCCGAGGAAGCAGCACCCGGTCAACAGCGGGCTTTCGAGGAGCGATTTGCAGTATTTTTCCAACGGGATGCCGACAACCACGGCCGGAATCGTCCCGACGATCAGCAAGGGAATCAGCCGCCAATCGGCGGAGAGAAGGGCGAGTATCCGTTTTCGGAAAACGACCAGAACCGAAAAGAGCGTTCCCAAGTGCAGCAGGATGCTGATCATCAGCTGATCTTCGAGCGGGAGGCTGCCCCAGCGCTCAAAAAGATCGTTGACGGCGACGAGATGCCCGGAGGAGCTGATCGGCAAAAATTCGCCGATCCCTTGGACGACGGCGAGAACGAGAATTTCAAAAAGCTTTTGCATCGACGGAGGAAAGCGAAGGGAAAAAACAGCGATCTGCCGTACAGGTACGCGATCGGGACCAAGAATTCGATGTAACCGTTCACGGTCTTTTCCTCGGGCCGCAGACGTTTTGCTTGCATCCGGAAGCGTCGTCCAAGAACAAAAGCCGGAAAGGAGCGCAGCGCATTGACGGTGTGTTGAGATTGAACGCCGGTTGGTATTGAATCCCAACACATCGTCAATGCGCCGAGTACGGCTCCTTTCCGGCTTTTATTTCGAAAGGATTCCGATCCGCAATCCCAAAATAAGGGTCGTGAACGGTTACAATTCGATTATAGTTTTTTCCCCCGAAAACGCAATGTTATGCCGCCGTGATTCACGAGGATTGC
>JAVBSX010000059.1:0-2689 GCA_031556455.1 Thermoguttaceae bacterium | reverse complement strand
TTCGTCATTTCGAGCGAAGCGAGAAATCTCACCCTCGCTCGAAGACTCGGGATTCCGGCCCTCACGCGAGGGTGAGATTTCTCCTTGCGCTACGCTTCAGTCGAAATGACGAAAAAACACCATTTGGCTGAAGTGTTACTTTTATTGCAACATCAATACCCAGTCCGTATCGTCGGGTCGTTCGGGAAGGAGCAACGGTTTTTCGTCGGTCGCAATCGCCTCCGCCTCGGTTTGTTCGCCGGTTCGCGGATCGAACCAAACGAAATACTTGGCGTCGATCCCCTCGGCGCGAACCGCTAAATCCCAACCGCTCTTTTGCGGAAAATACACGACCGCCTTTACGTTTTCGTCGTCGTTTTCCGCGACTTGCAGCAACGGCCGGGTCGCGTCGCCGTATTCCCCTTCAAGTCGCAACAGGTCGGGGCGAGGGCGAAAACGCGTCCAACCGATTTTTTCGTAAAATGATTTCAAGATTTTCAATTGGTCCGGTCCCGGAAATTGCAGGGCCTCCCACCACGGATGGGCGAAGCCCCAATCTTCCGTAAACATTTTGTCGTCCGCGTTTTGCGTCGGGTACCACAGCCCGTGCGCTCCGTAAGTGTAACCGCAACATCCCGATTGCATCGCATGCCAGGCGGAAAGCCGGACGTCGTCCGCCGTTACGGCCCGGCCTTCGAAACCGCCGTATATCCCTTCGTACTGCGTTTCCCCTTCGAGGTACGGCTTGCCCAGCTTCGCCGAATCTTCGTATGAAGCGGTCGGCGGGACGTTGCCGTGTCCGACATGGGCCCCTTGCCACATCACGAAGTCGTACCAATCGTGATTCCAAGCGTCGCGGGTTTCTTCCTTGAAGTACCAGGGATGCACGGTCATCGCCCTTTTGTAGGGGTCGTATTCCTTGATCGAGGCTCCGAGTTTGAGCACTTTTTCGATCCGATTTTGCCGGTCTCCGCCGTTTTGGTTATATTCCCCGCAGATCAGCCAACTCGCCGAATGCGAGCCGTATCGGGCGATTACATACCGCCAAAGGTATTCGAGTTCTTCCAGCGACCAGGGATCAAGGCCGGAGGAAAAGCCGAAGCCGATCACCGGAATGATGCCGGCGGCGTTGGCCGTTTCGACGTACAGATCGTATTCTTTCCAATAATTCGGGTCAAACTCTCCGCCGTTTTTCGTCCTCATAAACGCCTCGTGATTCGAGTGTTCGCCGAACTGCCCCAAGGAAGCCCAATGCACGACCGTAAAACCCTGGGCCTGCCGCTTTTCGATCAAGGTCTTGAACATCGACTCATACGCCGAGTTGCTCGATCCGCGGATCGGGACGGGATTGCCGGGGCAGAACCACCAGGTATCCCCCAGCCAAAAAAACGGCGTGCCGTCGGAGTACGTCAAATGCCGCCGGTTTGCCGAAACCTGGAGTATCCCGCCGTGTCGGGCAAGCGGATCACCGTCTGCCGACACGGTTTCGGCCGCCGACGCGACGACGAACCGGCCTTCTTTGCCGCCGAGCGCGGTGTCCGGTCGGTTACATTCGGTTTTCCAACTCCAATCGCCGGGCCGGTCGGGACAAAACCGAATTTTCCAAACGCCCTCGCCGTCGTAAAACCCGGCAATTTGGTAGGAACGGTCGTCCGGCCCGCGAAATTGGCAGCCGAGCGCAACCTCGGTGTAAGGCCGCTCATACATGTTCGCCGCTTGAAACGACAATTCGCAAACCTGCCACTGAACGGCCGTTTTCGGTATCTCCGCCCCGCTTACCGGCAACAAAAAGGCGACAACGGCAAAAATCGTGGTTGCAATACGAATCATTTTTTAGAGATGGGAATGAGGAATACTTGAATCGTATGATAATTTTCGTCATTTCGACTGAAGCGTAGCGCAAGGAGAAATCTCACCCTCGCGAGCGGGGTTGAATCTGTCCCTTTTGGCGAGGGTGAGATTTCTCGCTCCGCTCGAAATGACAGCCGTAGGGCCTGTCCTCAAAACATCAAACGGCTGAGTGTTATACAATTTCTTTTTCGTAAATCCGATACGTTTTGGTCCGGATCGCTCCCCCCTTTTCCAACGAACCGCGGGAAAGGTGGTTCGATTCCAAAACCCAGGAAAATTCGGCTTCCTCAATCCCCCATTCGATCGCTTTCGGAACGAGTGCTTCGAGCAAGACGAGCCCCAGGCCGTGCATCTGGTATTCCGGCAACACGTTGGTGCTGAGAACCCGAATCTTTTTGATCGCGTGTTTCCGCCAAATCAATTTAAGGAATCCGAAGGGGAACAATCGGCCGTTGATCGCCTTGATTCGTGGGTTGTAATCGGGCAGGCCGAACGAAGCCCCGACCATTTTCCCGTTGACTTCGACGGCGACGGCCAGTTCCGGAACGATGAGAAACCGCAGCCCGAAGGCCATTGCCTTGATCTCGGCTTCGGACATCGGGACGAAACCCCAGGTGTTCGTCAACGATCGATTGTAAATGTCGAGAAACAGTTCGACATCCCTGCGAAAATGTCTCCGGTCGAGTGTTCGAACCGTCGCATTAAGCCGTTCCTTGATCATTTCGCCGATCGGACCGAGTTTGCCCCGGATTTTCGGCAGCATATCGATCTTACCCCAATAGGAGTACAGGTCTTGAATTTTTCTCAGCCCGCGATCTTCGATCAATTTCTCGTAATACGGCGGGTTGTACGTCATCAT
>JAVBSX010000127.1:0-6283 GCA_031556455.1 Thermoguttaceae bacterium | reverse complement strand
CGCGTGCTATGCACGCGAAGTATTCGGTTGACGCCGGGACTTCGCGTGCATAGCACGCGGCTCTGTTTTCGTCCTTCTCGGAACGAAGTTTTGTCCTAAAAGACGAGCAACACGCCGAGGCCGGCCGAAAGCTGGTTGCTGGCCGTTCCGTCGTTGAACGGTTTCGCCGCCCCGTCGGCCCAATCGTACCGGATTTCCGGCCGAATGCTCCAATGCTTGTTCGGATCCCATTTGAGCCCCAAGGTCGTCTCATAATAGTTGGCCGCATCACCGGTCGGATCGATATAGCCGTAGCCGCCGTTGTCCCGCAACCATTCCGCCCGCAAACCGATTCCCCAGCAATCGTTAATGCGATACAGGAAATGGTTGTTGATACCGTAGGCGCTGTAATTCGATCGCGCTCCGGTTCCGGTTTCGTACAGCGAGTCGTTTCGGACGTTGTACTGCATCATGTAGGTAAAGCGGTCCGTCGGATTCCATTCCCAACAGAGTGATTGGACAAAATAGTCCTGGTAATCGATCCCCGCTCCCAATCGGAAATCGCCCAAGTCCGTCAACCAGCCGTTATGGGTTCTTCCGCTGATTGCATAATAATAAAGCGTGGAATTTTCGGTCGCGTTCCAAATCGCACCAAACAACATTCCGTTGTCGTTGAATCGGTTTGCGAATCCGTTTTCGCAGCCGGCCGTCCAACCGCCGACCAAGGTCAGCTTATCGTTCAAGGCGTAATCGGCCATAAAACCGACATGCGTCGAAGGTTCGATCCAATAGCAGTAGGAATGCGAGTAAAAGAAATTCCCCTGGGCGGCGACACCTTCCCAACCGACCGGTGTATAAAACTTCCCGCCCCGGATCGTCAGATTTTTGTAGCCGACCGCTCCGATCATTTGGTAAAGCGAAAGACCATAACCGTCGGAATTGGAGCCCCAGCCGTAATCGAACGACTCGTCGCCGTAACTCTGCGTGATCGGTCCGTCCGTTCCGTAAAGCGTATCGAGGCGAAATCCCCAATCGAAGCCGTGGGAGGTGTCGAGTTCCTTTTCGGCGAAAAGGTAAAGCTGGCTCATATTGTAATCGGTCCGATTGTTCCCCTCCGTGTGCATCGGCCCGTTGCTTCGCGATCCGTGGGAGTTGCCCATGATCCCCGATTCGACCCAGCCGCCGACCCAAACGGCCGTTTTTTGACAACCTTCGCCGAAATAAATGTTGTAGCCCAGATCATCCCGTTCCTCGATCGGGTAAATCCCAAAAAGCTTGCTGCCGCAGATCGAATTTCCGGAGCAGCCGAGATCGCAGGCGATATCGCAATCGGCGTTGTCGCCGCAACCGGCGCAATCGGCATTTCCGCAACCGCCGCAGGAATTCGCGAAGCAGGACGCAATTCCGCAGGTTTCACTTCCGAAAATCAGCCCCGTGGGAGCCAACGCCAATGTAAGAACCAAGGCGACAACACGGCTTTTCCATGCCAATGTTTTCATAATTGACAATCCTTTATACTTATTTCGATAACGATAAAAAAGTTCTGCGCAAAAAAATGAGGATGCGCATGCGATCTGCGATAAGACCGAATTAACCCGACGAAAGGAATATCGAATAGAATCGTTATCGGTTTAACTTTTTTTACAAGCCTCCGAACAACCGATTCTTCAAGAATGCTGCGAAAAATAAGTTTTTTCGCTATAATCGGAACAAGTGGGCGTTTGATAGTCTCGACTAGCCCCAAGCGTCAGCGCGGGGGGATATTATTGGTAACTTAGCGGTCAGCGGCTTAGCAGCTTCGAAAACAAGTCTTCTAAGTTGCTAAGCCGCTGACTGCTATCCGTTAATATCACCCCGCGCTTACGCTTGAGGCTAGTAAAAGAAAGGCCTTTTGGAAAAACCTCTGTCCTTTTCCCCCATGCCCGAACCAACCTCGAAACCCAAGCGGCGAATTCGGCTACACTACTTCCTTCTCGGTTTTCTTATCGTGTTTTGCTTACAAGCGGATTTTATCGCCCGGAAAATGTTGCTGCATCCCACGAAATTGGATGCCCATTGGCGGCCGCTTTTTCCGGATTGCGAAGAGGCGTTTTTCAAAACGGCCGACGGCAGCCTGTTGCACGGCCTTTATTTTCCGTACGTCGATCCCGATTCGGGAACCTCGCGAGGGTCGATCCTCTATTCGCACGGCAACGGCGGGACGGTCGCCGACTGGGGAAATGAAGGGGAGATGCTGCGGGATGAGCTTCGGGTTTCGGTTTTCGTTTACGATTATCGCGGTTACGGCAAAAGCGAGGGGAAGCCGACCGCGCGGGGGATTCTCGAAGACGGGCGGGCGGCAAGAAAATGGCTCGCCGAGCGGGAAAAGATCGCGGAGCCGGAGATCATCGTGATGGGGCGCTCACTCGGCGGGGCGGTCGCGATCGACCTCGCGACCGGCGAAGGGGCCAAAGCCCTGATCGTCGAGAGCACGTTCACATCCCTGCCGGATATGTCGGCGAAAATGATTCCGTTTTTTCCCGCCCGCTGGTTCCTCCGGGAACAGCTCCCTTCGATCGAGAGGATCGCGAAATACGACGGCCCGCTGTTCCTTTCGCACGGAACGGCCGACACCCTGATCCCGTTCGAACAAGGCCGTCGTCTTTTCGAGGCGGCCGCCGGGCGTTCGAAAATGTTTGTGCCGATCCCGGACGGCGGACACAACACCCCGCCGCCGGACGGTTACTACGCGAAATTAAGATGCTTCGTCGATACGCTTACAAAACAATGAAGCAACCGTAATCACATCGCTTTGAGCACGACATCGTGCCCCTGCGGTTGCGTCCCGTTGCACACCATTGTTCGACGACATTCCTGCTTTTTCAAACGGCGAACATCGCGTCGACGAAGGGGTCGGGTTCGAAGACGGCTAAATCGTCGGCCGATTCGCCGAGGCCGATGTATTTGACCGGCAAGCCCATCTGTTTGCGAATCGCGACGACGACCCCGCCCTTGGCCGTGCCGTCGAGTTTGGACAGCACGATCCCGCTGCACTGCACCGTTTCGGTAAAATGCTTTGCCTGGGAGATGCCGTTTTGACCCGTCGTCGCGTCCAACACTAAGATCACTTCGTGCGGGGCGGCAGGGACCTGCTTGCTCATCACCCGCCGGATCTTTTCAAGTTCGCTCATCAGGTTTTTCTGCGTTTGCAGTCGCCCGGCCGTATCGACGATGCAAATATCGGCCCCGCTCTCGACCGCTTTCGCGACGGTCTGGTGGGCGACGCTCGCCGGGTCGCTCCCTTGCGGTCCGGTCACGATCTCGACCCCGAGCCGCTTCGCCCAGACGGTCAGCTGCTCGACAGCCGCCGCCCGAAAGGTGTCCGCCGCCCCGAGAACGACCTTTTTCCCTTCGCTTCGAAACTGCGAGGCGAGCTTCGCGATCGTCGTCGTCTTGCCGCAGCCGTTGACCCCGCACACCATCACGACGGTCGGACCCGTCTCGGCGAAGCGGATCGGGTCGGCCGGTTGTTGCATGAGCGATTTGAGCTTGGTTTTGACCGTCGCGAGCACGTCGTTCATTTCGACGACCCGGCCGCGGAATTGGCTCCGCACCTCATCGACGGTTTCCTTGGCCGCGGCGACCCCCATGTCGGTTTTGACCAGCGTCTCGAAAAGTTCTTCGAGAAAAACGTCGTCGACCAATCGCCCCGCCTGCTTGAAAAGATCGCGGATGTCCGTATTCAACAACCGCGTCGTTTTGATGAGACCCTGCTTTAATTTTTCAAACAAGCCCATGGTTTTTCGAAATAAAAATTATGGTAATACTTCAGCCGTTTGTTTTTTTGAAGAGTTCCAGAACCGTCATTTCGAGCGGAGCGAGAAATCTCACCCTCGCCGAAAGAGTCGACTTCGTTCTCGCTCGCGAGGGTGAGATTTCTCCTTGCGCTGCGCTTCAGTCGAAATGACGAAACACAATACGGTTGAAATATTACGAATTTTGAATTAAGTCGGCGACAGTCTTTTCTACTTTTTCTCTTCTTTCGCCCAGGAATCGCGGAGCGAAACGGTTCGGTTGAAGACCGGTTTCTCCGGCGTCGAACCGGGGTCGAGGCAGAAATAGCCGAGCCGCTCGAATTGGAAACGGTCCTCGGGTTTCGCGTCTTTGAGCGAAGGTTCCAACTTGCAGCCGGTTAAAACGCGAAGCGAGTCCGGATTGAGATACGCCTTGAAATCGGTCGGATCCGAGGGGTCGTCCGGATTCGGTTTCGTAAACAACCGGTCGTACTCCCGCACTTCGGCATCAAGAGCGTGTTCGACGGAAACCCAGTGTATCGTCCCTTGCACTTTCCGACCGTCCGGCGAAGAACCGCCCCGGGTCGCGGGATCGTAAGTGCAGCGGACCTCGATCACGTTGCCGTCGGCGTCTTTCTTGAAATCGGTGCAAGTGATGTAATAAGCATAACGCAGCCGGACCTCTTTTCCGGGGGCGAGCCGAAAATACTTTTTGGGAGCGTCCTCGCGAAAATCGTCCTGCTCGATGTACAAGGTTTTCGAAAACGGCACCAATCGGGTCCCGTCGGCCTCGTTTTCCGGGTTGTTGATCGCTTCGAGTTCTTCGGTTTGCCCTTCCGGGTAATTCTCGATCACGACCTTGAGGGGATGCAAGACGCCCATCCGTCGAAGAGCCCGTTTGTTCAAGTCTTCCCGGATCGCGTTTTCGAGCATCAACAGATCGATCGTGCTGTTGAACTTGGCGACGCCGATCGTCCGGCAAAACGCCCGGATCGATTCCGAGGTGTAACCGCGACGCCGCAAGCCGGCGATCGTCGGCATGCGCGGGTCGTCCCAGCCGTTGACGAACCGGCCCTTGACCAGTTCGAGCAGCTTGCGCTTGCTCATCACGGTGTAGGTGAGGCCGAGCCGGGCGAATTCGTACTGACGCGGCCGGAAAATGTCGTCCAGTTGGTCGAGAAACCAATCGTAAAGCGGCCGGTGATGTTCGAATTCGAGCGTGCAGATCGAATGCGTGATCTTTTCGATCGAATCTTCCAAGCCGTGAGCCCAATCGTACATCGGGTAAACGCACCACTTGTCCCCGGTCCGATGATGCGCCGCCTTGACGATGCGGTACATTACCGGATCGCGCATGTTGAAATTCGGCGAACCCATATCGATCTTCGCCCGCAACGTCCGGGAACCTTCGGGAAATTCCCCTTGCCGCATCCGTTCGAAGAGGTCGAGGTTTTCCTCGACCGAGCGGTTGCGGTTCGGGCTCGGCGTTCCGGGGACGGTCGGCGTTCCCCGGGTTTCGCGGACCTGTTCGCCGCTCAGATCGCAGACGTAGGCTTTCCCTTTTTTGATCAATTCGAGAGCCCAATCGTACATCCGACCGAAATAATCGGAGGCGAAAAAAATTCGGTTTTCAAGCGAATCGCCGGAGAGCCATTTCACGTCGTTGACGATCGAATCGACGTATTCCGTTTCTTCCTTGGACGGATTCGTGTCGTCGAACCGGAGAAAGAACGTCCCGCCATATTTTTTGGCGAGGCCGGAGTTGAGGCAAATCGACTTGGCGTGCCCGATATGCAGGTACCCGTTCGGCTCCGGCGGGAACCGGGTCGCGACCCGACCGCCGTGCTTGCCGTTGCGGAGGTCTTCTTCGATAATCTGTTCGAGAAAATTGAGTGAACGTTCTTTTTCGACGGGTTCAGACATAGTTAGAGGACAGAGGACAGAGGACAGAGGACAGAAGGTTTCGACCTACGGTCGAAACACCGGGAATCGAGGAAAAGGATTGCATACGAAAGCGGATCGAAGGACCGGAAAGCGACCGCATCGAATTCCTGTCCTCTGTCCTCTATCATCTGTCCTCTATTCTACATTTTTGCGTAAATGAGCAGGGCGAGGCCGACGAAAAAGAGGAGGAACATGACGGCGAGCAACTTGCCGGTCCCCTTCGGGGCGGTCCGGAATTCCCGCCAAATGAAAACACCCCAAATCGCGGAGACCAGGGTCGCCCCCTGCCCGAGTCCGTAGGCGACGGCCGGGGAAGCGATGTTCGAGGCGACGATGTTGCACGACATGCCGATCCCCCAGATGCAGCCGCCGATGATTCCCCAAAGGTGATCTTTCGGCGTTCCCTTGAAATATTCGAGCGGCGAGACCGGGCTGCCGACGAACGGTTTTTTCATAACAATCGTGTTGACGACGAAATTGCTGAGCAAAATGCCGAGCGCGAAGATCAGGTTCGCGGTATAAGCGGTCAGCTTCCCGGCTTGCAAAACTCCGTCTTTCAACGTCGCGGCGGTTACGGTCGAGTTGAT
>JAVBSX010000247.1:0-9763 GCA_031556455.1 Thermoguttaceae bacterium | reverse complement strand
ATGTCAAAAAGTGAATCGTGTTGTCGACCGCGATCCCGAGCGCGACGCTCGCGGTCATCATCGTGCCGACATCGACCAGGATGCCCGCGATTCCCATGAAACCGAAAACGATGACGATCGGAAAAACGTTCGGCAACATCGCGAGGAAGCCGGCCGTAAAACTTCTCAACACGAACATCATCGTCGCCGCGATCGTTACGAACGACATCAAAAGGCTTTGTTGCAAGCCGATGAGCAATTCGTGCTGGGTTTTGTAAACGACCGGGACCATCCCGGTGTACTTCGCCGTGATCGCCGTCGGGGTTTTGACCTTGATGTCGGTTTCCTTCGAGAGGAGCATCGGTTCGACGACCGCCTTGACGCTGTCGATAAACTGGGCGTAATCGATATCGGCCCGCTTGAGTGCCCAAACCCTCATGCTGATCCGCCAAAGATCGTGCCCGTGCTTCTGTTGCCAGTCCTCTCCTTTTTTGCGAACGGCTTCAAGTTCCGCATCCGGCAATCCCGGAATCGTGAGTTCGGAGGAATTGTACAATAACAGATCGAGTGTCGGGACGCCCGCCGCGACCAGGAGTTTTGCCTCTCGCTCGGTGATCCCCGATTGTTCGAGAAAATGATGGTAATCATTTTCTTTGCCTAAATAAGCATTCCGGTCGAACGACATTTTCTCGATGGTGACGTAATCCTTCATTTGCGCCCGGTTGCGGTCCAGCTGTCCGTTCATGATATAAAACGGCATCTGTTTTCTCAAACTGCCCGGGGGGCCGTCGATATGCAGGTTCGGGGCAACCGTTGCCGCCGACATCACTCCGCCGACCTCTTCGGGGAGCTTATCCCGGATTTGGTGGGAAATCTGCTCGACGAAAGTGATGCGTTCGAGCGTATTGAGATGACATTCGGCGTTATCGAATTGGACGACGACTTCCATAGGCACGAGCGGGCCGAGTTGCCCTTCGAGCCAGGTATAATGGGCGATGATTTCCGAATCGCCGGAAAAGAATCGCATCATTTTGACCGAGGTCTTGATCTTGGTCAATCCGAATCCGCAGACGATCATCGCGACGATGCAGCCGAGGGCGACGGTCTTGTTGTTACGGATGATGATCCCGCCGAACCAAAGCCAAAACCGGAGGAAAATGTCGTTTTTCTGCGATTCGAGCCCTTTGCCGCCGAACTGCTCGGCGAATTTCCGCGAAGGAAAGAAATGCAACAACGCCGGGAGCAGGAGGAACAACAGCACGAGCGCGGCCATCACCCCGATCGCGGTGTACACACCGAACTTGATGATCGGGATCAAATGACTCATATACAGCGAGCCGAGGCCGAAGGCCGTCGTCAAAACGGCCATTGAACAGGGATACCAGGAATTGATGATCGCCCGCTCGGCCGCCCCCTCCAAACCGTGCTCGCGAATCGTGTCGTGATAATAGTTGATGATATGAATCGCCCCGGACATCGTCAAGACATACACGAGCGCAGGCATGCTGAGCAAAATCGCATCGCAATGCCCTCCGGAAAAGGAGACCAGGGCCATTGAAATGCCGGCCGCAACGATCGCGATCGAAAAAACGATAAACGTCAATCGCAAACTCCGCAAACAGGCCCAGGAAATCCCCAGGCCGATCATCGCGCAGATGCCCGCGAGACGGTACAGCGTCCGCTCCCCTTCGTAGTCGATCGCGACGTTGTCGATCGGCGGCCCGCCGAGAATCACTCCCGCCGTGCTCGGGGTTCGTTTAAACACCATTTCCCAAAGCGTCAACTTGACGTAATCGACCGCCTTTTGGCCGAAAGAGCGATCATCCGGCGGAACCGGCGGTTCGACGCCGCATTCGCGGCCGATTTCCTTGATTTTTTCGACGACTTTGCGGAGTTCCTTCCCCTTGGCGGCGGAGGTCAGCGTCACGATCAAGGCCGTGTTGCGGTGTTTGCAATCCGGATGATTCCCTTCCTGCTCTTCCGGCCCGACGAGCACGCCGTCGAGCCGCTCGAAAATCTGATCCTCGGTCAACGATCCGGTCCGTCCGGGATCACGGGAATAACGGTCCTTGAGCATCCGGACCAATCGCGGGCCGGTGATCACGCTTTTGAAATAGTGCTTGCCGATGTCCTCGTCCGGGACATTCTCCGCAGCGGACGGAGCCGGCCCGGCGAGTATTGCCGTTTCCGCCTCCGCGACGGGAGGTTCGATGTTTTTATTACCAATATTCAGCTCCGCCGAGAGTTTCGCCGTGTTGGCCCAAAGGTCCATATTGTCGATGGTTTGACCCGGCACCAGTTTTTGGGCGAACATTTCCAACCGCGGATCATCGAGGGTACACCCCTCCCAAGAAACGACGATAAAACTTTCAAACGGAAAATGCCGTATAAACCATTTATATTCCTGGGTTTCGTTGAAGCTGTCGGGCAACCAGTCGGCAACGTTGTTGGAATTGCCTTGAATCGTCCGTTTCGTTCCCATCCAAACAAACGCAAGGCCGAAAACGACGAAAAATATAATCCAAAACCCGTATTCCTTGAAGAATGTATGCTTCATTTGTCCATTTTGTTGAGTAAAACGGTCGGGATTTGCACCCCCGAATTCTTGCCGATTCTACACGATTTTCCCGAAATTGTCCAGTCATGCCAGTTATACCGTTTGTTAATGTAATATCTTTTTTTTGCTTTTCCAAAAAACTTCTTTGAAAATGGGCGAGAACAAACTATAATTACTAATAGGGTGCTATTTCTTGATCGCGAGAATGCTGTCGATATTTTGACTCGGCTTGGGGTAAGCTCGCCGCACCTTCCTTCATTTCAATCCCCATACTCTTTGTTTTCATAGGTGAGCTTATGCGTATAGTCTCTCTGCCGACGATCTTCCGGTTTTGTTTTCTTGCCGCTCTGGTTCAATTTGTCCCGATCCTCCGGGCGGACGTCGTTCAGTCGGGCGAAAACCGATTGTTCGGTATTTCCGCCTCGTATAACGACGTCTTTTTCGGCGACTATTTCGGAAGAGGGGGCGATACCGAAGGGCACCTCGCGGTTCAAGGCAGCGTCGATGTTCAATCGCACGGCTTCGGAGCCTTTCGCATGGAAAAACATCAAGACGGTCCCGTTCTCGTCGTCGGCGGCGATGTGATCGCCTCGGGGACAACCGTACACGACGGTAACGCTTACATCGGCGGAAAGCTGAATCCCCAAAAGGGTAACAGCCAATGGAATTCGCTCGGCGTCAGTTCCGACGGCGTTTTGTCGGAACCGGGCTACCAGGGAAGTTCGGGAACGATTTACGTTAACGACGATTCGACGTTCAATCGACCGTATAACGTGCCGGGGTACCACAAAAGTTTCGCCGAGGGGAACATTTCGGAACTGCCGTTCGATTTCGGCCTTGCGAAGGGACAGCTGCAAACGGTGTCTTCTTCGTTATGGGCACTGGGCGAGACGGCGACCGGAGCCTATAATTCGAGCGGTGATTACGTGATCGATCTGATCGGTTCGGGCGGATTGCAGGCCGTAACCGTCGATGCCGGCATTTTCCAGCGATTGGCGGAAACCGGGAAAAATCTTTTCGTCAACGCCGGAGCGGATACGACGCTCATTTTGAACGTGAGTGACATGTACGGCATCGGCTTGCTCGATCTGAGCCGGGAGCTGTTTCTCAACGGCCAAAACGAGCAATTCGACGGGGAATTCGACGGCGGCAATGTTTTGATCAACACGAACGTCAAGAATGTGAATGTTTCGAACGCGAACATCAACGCCAGTATCCTTGCCTTGGACGCACTTTTCGACATTCAAGGCGGGCATATTTCCGGGCAGGTGTTCGGGGATTCCGTCGACCTGACGAACGGTGGGGAATTGCATGCCTACTACACGTTCGATGATCGACATTTCGACGTGCTGACACCGGAACCGGCGACGTTCGCGTTTTTCGCGATCGCCGGAGTGATCGGCTTGTCAATGACGTACTGCTCGCGACGGAAGCGATACCGGTGTTTCGCTCGGCCTTTTTGAAAACAAAAACCAAAAACCTTTGCGGCAATTTCAGCCGTTTGGTGTTTTCGTCATTTCGACTGAAGCGCAGCGTAAGGAGAAATCTCACCCTCGCGAGCGAGACGGGATTTCGGCCCTTTCGGCGAGGGTGAGATTTCTCGCTTTGCTCGAAATGACGGCTTGGGGCTTTCTCGAAAAATCAACGGCTGCAAAGCCGACGTTTCGGTTGGTTTGAGGGGTATTTTCTCATGGACGAAAACAAAAATTCCGGGCGAACTTGCGCTCTCACATTGTCAGGTTTTGTCTTTCGTTCGATCCGGTATGGTTTTTGGATGCAATTGGCCGTCGGATTCGGCGTGGTGATCGCTTCGGCCGTTTTGACCGGGGCGCTTTTGATCGGCGATTCGATGCGCGGCTCGCTCCGGGATTTGACGCTCGACCGACTCGGCCCGATCGACGATGTCTTGGTGTGCGATCATTTCGTTCACGAGGAGCTTACCGCCGCAATCGAACCGCAGCAGGGTTCCCGCAACGCCCCGCTGATTCTTGTTTCGGCCGGGACGAAGTTCGAAGAGCAGACAGCGGGGATCACGTTGATCGGCTGTTCCGATTCGTTTTGGAATCTTTTGCACTCCGCGAATTCGAAGATCCCCGAACCGTCCCACTGGGCTCGGGACGAAATCGTCGTCAACCAGGCTCTCGCCGAGGCCCTCGGCCTTTCGAAAGCGGTCGGAGGTAAAATCGACACAACGATTTCGCTTTGGGTTTCCCGGCCGGAACGAATTCCTGCCGACAGCGCTCTGGGACGTCGAGAGGAAACGCTTTTTCGCAAGCGGCTTCGCGTTCGCGAGATTTTGCCGGACCGGGGAATCGGCGCCTTTTCGCTCCGGCCGAACCAAAAGCCGGAGCCGCTCGCTTTGGTCCCGCTCGGTTGGTTGCAAGACCGCGCCCAGCTCGATACGCCGGGCAAGATCAACATGATCGCTTTCGCCAACCCGGAAGGGACGCCGAACCGACGGGACGTTTTTCGCGGCGGTCGGGCGACGCTGCCGGACATTCCTTTTTCGCTTGACGATCTCGGCATTCTTGTCGATTCTGCCCCCGACGGGACCGTGCATGTCAAAACCTCGAAACTGCTTTTTTCCCGGCCGCAGTCCGAAGCGGTCGCCCGAGCCTTGCCCGAGGCCGAGGAGGTGTTGGTTTACCTCGCCGAGTCGCTGCAATGCGGCGGCCAAGAAACGCCGTATTCCCTTGTCGCCGCGGTCGACGAACTTCCGATCGGAGAAGGAGAGCCGCTGAAAATCGGGGACGACGAGATCGTTTTCAACGACTGGACGACCGAAGACTTGGGCGCAAAGCCCGGCGATGCGATTGAATTGACGTACTTTACACCCGAGAGCATCGACGGTCGAACCGAAACGCGAAAGGTCGTTTTGCGATTGACGAAAACCGTTCCGATGCAGGGGCTCGCCGACGATCCGTTGCTTGTCCCGGAACTGGAAGGGATTTCCGATGCGAAGTCGCTTGCGAACTGGAACCCGCCGTTTCCGTTCGACGCCAAAAAAATTCGCGACAAAGACGAAGAGTATTGGGACAAGTACAAAACGACCCCTAAGGCGTTTGTCTCGCTCGCGACAGGCCGAAAACTGTGGGGGAGTCGTTTCGGGGAGACGACGACATTCGTTCTCAAGCCGAAGCAGGAAAGCCGACCGGGCGAGCCGGCGGCCCCTGCATCGTCGACAACCGGGCCGTCCGCAACCGCGTTGTCGGCAACTGCCGCAATCGAAAAGCGGTTGACTGCGGCGTTGGTCCCGCAATCGGCGCTTTTCGGGCTCACCCTCGAACCGGTCAAGCAACTCGGCCTTGCGGCCTCGGCCGGGACGACGCCGTTCAACGTCCTGTTTCTCTCGTTCAGTTGCTTTATTATCGCGGCCGCCCTGATGTTGCTCGGGATGCTTTTCCGGCTCGAAGTCGAACGCGGCGCGAGCCAAATCGGGACACTTCTCGCGCTCGGGTTGACCCGGGGACGCATTTTCGCGATTCTCGCGATCGAGGGGACGATCGTCGCGTTTTGCGGCAGCGTCCTCGGAATTCCGCTCGGGACCGCCTATGCCCGGCTGATGATTTTCGGGCTACATCATTGGTGGGTTGATGCGATCGTCGTCCCTTTTCTTTCGCTGTACATTTCGGCGGAAAGCGTGCTGATCGGATTCGGCAGCGCGATGCTCCTCTCGTTCGCCGTCGTCTTTTGGACCTTGCGAGGGCTTCGCGTTTTTTCCGCCCGGGAATTGATCGCCGGGGAAATGAGCGAAAAACCGGGCCGAACGCTCGGAAAGCGGCTTTCCCGGTTCCTGCTCGTCGTGCTGGGCGGAACGGTCCTCGCACTGGTCGTCGCCGGGTTCGCGACGTCCGATCAAATGGTTAAGGCCGGCCTCTTTTTCGGAACCGGCTCGGCCGTGCTCGTCCTGTCGCTTTTGTCGGTCGATTCTTACCTGAAACATCGATCGGTCAATGCTGGAGCAAAAGAGAAAACGGCGAGCGAATTCGCATCGGTTCGAACGCTTTGGCGTTTCTCGCTTTCGAACGCGGCGCGAAATTCGGGTCGAAGCGTCCTTTGCATCGGCCTGTTGGCTTCCTGCTCGTTTTTAGTTCTTGCCGTCGGAGCGTTTCAACTCGATTCGAACGACGCCCAAGGGAGCGGCGGGTTCGCGCTGGTCGGCGAAACGCAGCTGCCGGTTTATTTCGATTTGAACACCGAATCAGGGCGGGAAAAACTCAACATACAACCGGCCGATGCCGCGTTTTTCAATCACAACGACGTCCGGCTCGAATCGGTCCGCGTTCGCCCGGGCGATAATGCCGGTTGCCTCAACCTTTACCAGCCGAAAAATCCGCGAATCCTCGGTTTCGGCGACTCGTTTCTCAAGCGAGGCGGCTTCCGGTTTTCGCAGGTTGCCGCGAGCGACAAAAATTTGAAAAATCCCTGGGAACTGTTGCAGGGGCCGATTCGCAAGGACGCCGACGGGGCGCTGCGGGTTCCGATCATTCTCGACGACAACACGGCGATGTATTCGCTGCATTTGTACCAAGGGGTCGGCGAGGTCTTTGAAATGGACGACGGGCGGGGGACGAAGATCCGTTGCGAAGTCGTCGCCCTGCTTTCCAACTCGCTTTTGCAGGGGGACGTTTTGATGAGCGAAACGAACCTGCTCCAACTTTTTCCGGATATTAGCGGATACCGATTTTTCCTGGTCGAACAAAAACCGGGAACCTCTCTCAAGGAAACGGCCCGAATTTTGTCGGAGACGATCGGCGATTTCGGGTTGACGCTCGAACCGACGCAAGAGCGGTTGGGCCGGTTGTTCGCGGTTCAAAACACGTACCTTTCGACGTTCCGGTCCCTGGGGGGCTTCGGCCTGTTTCTCGGGACGTTCGGGATCGGAATCGTGCAACTGCGAAACGTCTTGCAGCGGCGCAAGGAGCTCGCTTTGCTCCGGGCGTTCGGCTTTTCCCGACCGCGAATCGCGGCACTGCTGTTGAACGAGAGCGTTTTTCTGCTCGGCGGCGGGGCCGTTCTCGGGCTCTTGGCGGCGATCATCGCCCTGTTCCCGCAGATCGGGGCATCGACCGGATTGAGCGGCGTCGCCCTGTTGCGGCAATGCGCCGGGGTTTGCGGCGGCATGATCGTGATCGGGCTGCTCTCCAACATTTTGGCCCTGCGCGCCGTCCTGTGCATTTCCCCGGCCCAGGCGTTGGCCAACGAATGAGGTATTCGACAACGAGCCGCCGCTCAACGAGTAACCAACGAGCAATTAACGAGCCGGGACCTGCGGTCCCGGCTTGCATCTATTTTCAAATTGAGACGTTTCTCGCTATGAACGTGCCCGGGACCGCAGGTTCCGGCTCGTTGTCGTCGCGGCTCGTTATGTCGCGTTTTGTCGCGGCTCGTTATGATCTCACTCTTGCGCAACGTTCAATGCCGCGACAATCCGCCCGAGAGCCGAAACGGTAAAAAGAGTCGGATACAGCTTTTCGTCATACCACAATTTCGTGAAATAAAGACCGATCGGCGACGACTTGTCCAAACGCTCCTTCTCAACCTGCCCGATCAGCCAATCGACCCCTTTTTTAAAAACCGCGACCAAATCCGGCAGTTCTTCCAAGAGTTTCGAGTCGTCGAGATAAGGAATCATTGCATCAATGAGAAGAGCCGTCTCCTCGATGCTCGAATGGGTTTGAGGATGAAAATGGACGTGTGCCCGGAGTTTGGACCGCGAAGAGCCTTTTCGAAGCGGCATGGTCTCCTGCTGCAATACTTGCGAGCGGCAACCCCAGCCGCCGTCTTCGTTTCGGTTGGCGAGGGCAAAACGCAATCCGGCAAGGATCGCCTCGAAAATTCGAGGGTCGTCCCCCTTCCCCTCTTTTCGCAACAGTTCGAACGCCCGCAGCACTTTCGCCGTCCCGTAAAACGGGTTCTCTTCTCGCGGGTGATACTGATTCCCAAACCAAAGCGGCACCCAGGTCCCATCGACCTGTTGCGAGGCGAGCAGGAATCCCGTCCCCCGCCGGATTGCCGTTTCCATTTTTTTGACCAGCCGGTCTTGCTCGGGCAAGAGAGGTTTCCAAGCGAAAAACGCCCGCAGCGCATGGGCCGTCAAATCGACGCTGCTCCGATCGAACGGGAAACGGTTCCAACCGCGGCAAAACGTCGGCCAACCACCGTCCCGGTTTTGCAAGCCGAGCAACCAGCGAATTCCTTCGACCGCCTGTTTTCGAATCCGCGCGTCTTTTTCTTCTTTTTCCGGTTTCCCATGCCCCGTTCTCGCGAATGCGGCTAAGGCGAGCAGGGCTCCAGAGGTATCGTCGCAATCGGGAACGCCGCCGCTCAAATCGGTCCAAGCCCAACCGCCGGGAACCGCTCCGGTAAACGGGTGCCGCTCCCGATGTTGACAGGAAAGAATCCAATCCAACAGCCGCTCATCCGAGAGAACGGCGCGTTCCGGCTCGCCGAACGGCTCGTCCGAATGAGGATTCGCGTCCCCCCCCAACGAGCCGCGACCTGTGATCGCGGTTACGTTCAAAGCGGGAAAATCATGTGCGTTTTGCGCGGCTTGTCGTTCGTCGCAAAGGGCATTCGCGGAAAGGGCGTTGACGGAAAGGGTGCTGACCCAGCACGCGAGGTTCGTGTCGATCGGCCAAGCCCCTCCTTCCCGATACGAGTCGAGTAAGAACCGCAGGCCGTTTTCGACGACCGGATGATCGGTTAAATCGCAGGCGGCAAGGCTCATCACCACAAAGGCGGTCAACGGCGTCGCTTCCAAAAAGCCGCCGCTTTTCGGCTGCATGTTCCTCACTTTTTCAAGCGTCGGTTGCCGAACGAATTGCCGGATTTTCTTCAACAAAAACAGCTTCGGCGGGTTGTGCCGAAAGATGACTTGCCCGATCGCGACGAGGGCCGGAATCGCATAACTGACGACCGGCAAACGGAGCAGACGGAAAAGCGATTGCGGGAACCAGGCCAACTCGAACGGGAGCGAGGGAACGTCCCGCCAAGGGACCAGGCCGGCGAGAGCGGCATTCGTTAGGATTGGGATCGAGAACGTTTTGTCGTTGCCGTACCGTTCTTGAATCCCCTCGATGCCGCCGCTGCGTCGAATATAAAGGTCCGCCCGCGTCAAAACGTCCATGCTCCAACCGGAAATGATCGAATCGTGATGCGGCGAGCGGAGCATCGGTCGTGCTTTGCGAATGGGAAAATTTTCTTCTTCCCCGGAATTCGTCTCTT
>JAVBSX010000158.1:0-5155 GCA_031556455.1 Thermoguttaceae bacterium | reverse complement strand
GTCATTTCGAGCGAAGCGAGAAATCTCACCCTCGCCCCAAAGGCAGGAATTCCGGCCCTCGCGCGAGGGTGAGATTTCTCCTTGCGCGTTGCTCCAGTCGAAATGACATCGTGTTTTTTGGCGAAGGCCATTGAGACGACTGTATAGTAGGCTTTGCCCCCCTGTCAACCCGCGGCCTCGTTGGGCCGCTGCCGTGCTGAAGCCTGAAGCCTGAAGTCTGGAGCCTGAAGCCTTGGAAACGAAAAGGCGGGCGTTCATTTACAGTTTGAGTTGATTCTTTTGCCCTTTTCTCATGAAAAAATATATTCTCGGCATCGATCTTGGAACGACCAACTCCGTTCTCGCCTATTCGGAACTTTCCGGCGAGTCGCCCGAGGTCCGACTTTTGCCGATCCCGCAACTGGTTGCCCCGGCGACGCTCGAAAACCGCGATTCCTTGCCGTCGTTCCTCTATTTGCCGAGCGAGACGGAGCAAAAAGGGAACGATTACCGACTGCCGTCGGCCGGAAAAAAAGGGAAGCCGGCCCCGAGCCCCGAATCGATCGTCGGCGAGCTCGCCCGCAAGCGTTCCGCCGAGGTCCCCGACCGGACGGTCAGTGCCGCGAAATCGTGGTTGTGTCATTCCAAAGTCGATCGGCGAGAACCGATTCTCCCTTGGAACGCGCCCGAAGAGGTTCCGAAAATCTCGCCGCTGCTCGCGACCCAGCGGTATCTCGAACACCTGATCGCGGTGTGGGAAAAAGAATTTCCGGACGCCCCGATCGCCGAACAGGAGGTCGTGCTCACCGTCCCCGCTTCGTTCGACGCCAGTGCCCGGGAACTGACCCGGGAGGCCGCGATCGCGGCCGGGTTGCCCGCCGAAATGCTGTTTCTCGAAGAACCGCAGGCCGCGATTTACGCCTGGTTGGAAGAGGTCGGCGATTCCTGGCGGAAGACGTTGACCTTGGGGGATACGCTGCTGATTTGCGATGTCGGCGGCGGGACGACCGATTTGACGTTGATCGGCGTCGAGCAAGAGGAAGGGGACCTGATTCTGAAACGAATCGCCGTCGGAGAACACCTGCTGATCGGGGGTGATAATATGGACCTGGCCTTGGCCCATTACGCGGCCGGGCTGCTCTCCGAGCGGGGGACGCAGCTCGACCCTTGGCAGACGGTTTCCCTTTGGCATAGTGCCCGCGCGGCGAAGGAAGCGTTGCTCGCGGTTGACGAAAAGGGGGAAAAAGACGGCGGCAAAGCGGGCAAGTCGAAAAAGGGGAACACGTACCCGATTTCCGTACTCGGTCGCGGGACGAAGCTGATCGGTGGGACGATTACCGTCGATTTGGAAAAGGAGAAGGTCGGCGAACTTTTGGGAGACGGTTTTTTCCCGAATTGCGAGCTTTCCGAAAAGCCGCGTCGTCGGGGCATGAGCGGCTTCAAAGAGCTCGGGCTCCCGTTCGAGCAGGAAACGGGCATCACGCGGCATTTGGGGGCGTTTCTTTCCGCGCACGGGGCGAAGCCGACCCATGTGCTGCTGAACGGCGGGGTTTTTAAAGCCCCGTTGCTGCACGAACGGCTGTTCGAGGTGCTTGGACATTGGTTTCCGGACCGTCGGCCGCGGGTTTTGGAATCGGCTTCGGGCCTCGACCATTCGGTCGCCCGGGGCGCGGCGTATTACGGTTGGACGAAGCAGCGCGGCGGGGTCCGGATTCGCGGCGGGACGGCCCGTTCCTACTACATCGGGATCGAAACGGCGGGGCTCGCGATCCCGGGCGCCCCGCGGCCGCTCAAAGCGCTTTGCGTCGCCCCGTTCGGTATGGAAGAGGGGACCTCGTGCGATGTCCCATCGGACGAAATCGGGCTTGTGGTCGGAGAAACGGCCCATTTCCGGTTTTTCAGTTCGACGCTCCGGAAGCAGGATGAGCCGGGTGCGGTGTTGGACGCCTCGCATTTCGGTGCCGCGGAATCGGATTTGCAGGAAACCGATTCGATGGAAGCGGAACTCCCGGCGACGGCGGCCGAAGGGGAGCCGGAAGAGGATTACATTCCGGTTCGGTTTCGGACGCACATCACGGAGCTCGGGAATATGGAACTGTGGTGCGATTCCGCCGTCGCGGACCGGCATTGGAAGCTGGAGTTCAGCGTCCGGGAAGAATAGCGGAGCCGTTTAGCCGAGCGGCGCAGACGCCGATGCCCTCACGGGACTTTACTTCGCAGAGGCCATTCGGTAAAACCGTATGTATTGAGAGTTTTTGACACATTTCCGGCCAATCGGCTTCGTTTTGAAAGCTGGTTTTTTTCCTTTCCAAATTTCAACATTATCAGCAGATATGAAAATCGGCGTACTTTGCAGCGGCGGGGATGCCCCGGGAATGAATCCTTGCATTCGGGCGATTGTTCGGGCCGCCCTTGCCCGGGACGACGAAGTCGTCGGCATCCAACACGGGTATCAAGGAATATTCGATGAAGAATTTTTCTCAAGAGCGGACCTGCCGGCCGGAATCGGGATGGGCATGCGGTCGGTTTCGGGGCTTTCGAAGATCGGCGGGACCGTCTTGCACAGCAGCCGCTGCAAACGTTTTACGACCCCCGAAGGGATCAAGGACGCAGCCGAAATCCTGCGGAAACACAAATTCGACGCCCTGCTGCCGATCGGCGGGAACGGAACTTTGAGCGGGGCGATCGAATTGGCGAAAGAATGGAACGGCCAAATCATCGGCCTGCCGGGGACGATCGACACCGACCTTTTGAGGACCGATGCGACGATCGGGTTCGCGACGGCGGTACAAACGGCGGTCGAAGCGGTCGACAAGTTGCGGGATACGGCCGGTTCGCACGATATGATGTTTCTCGTCGAAGTGATGGGACGGCATTGCGGGGACATCGCCCTGTACACGGCGATCGCGTCCGGAGCGGAACTGGTTTGTGTGCCGGAGATACCGACCGATATCGACAAACTGGTCAAACGGTTGCATCATATCAAGGAACTCGGCAAAACGTCCGTGATACTCATCGTCGCGGAGGGGGACGATCTCGGCGGGGCCTACCAGTTGCACGATTCGCTCGCGGCGGCCGGAAACCCGTTCGATTCCCGGGTCGTCGTTCTTGGGCATATTCAACGAGGCGGCGTACCTGCCCCGTTGGACCGGATTCTGGCCTCGGAACTCGGCTGTTTCGCGGTCGAGGCCTTGCATCGGGGCGAAACCGGAAAAATGGCCGGTATGATCAACAACCGTCCTGCACTCACCCCGCTCGAAGAGGTGGTGATCGGACACCGACAGATCGCCGCGGACAAATTGAGTCTGCTGCAAATTATCGCGAGTTGAAATTTGCGGTATCGGGGCTTCGTCGCTTCGCTCAGGAAGCCCCTTGGTTCAATTTTTGTAACCGTTCACGATCTTTTGGACCGCAGGGCGAAGCCAAAACAAAAGCCGGAAAGGAGCGCTGCGAATTGACGGTGGGTTGGGATCGAATGCCGATTGGCATTGCTGCCAACCCACCGTCAATGCGCCGAGTACGGCTCCTTTCCGGCATTTGTTCGAAACCGAGGTCGATTCGTGATTCCGAGATCATGACCGTGAACGGTTACCAATTTTTTATGCGGAGCAGAGTAAGATCACAATTTTGACCGAGCGCAGCGGCCTGTTTTTTCGGCATAAACGGAAAAACCGGCAAATTTCCGCTATTCCAATTTTTTGCGCAATCCTTAAATTCAGGAAAATCCCGCTATTTTGCCTGACTGTTTAATTTTGGCGGATTCTTGGCCGAAAATCTGATTAAGAGAAACTATCCAAAGTTCCTACGTTTCGAGCACCGAGAGTGCTGTTGACGACTCTCCCCCCCAATTTCTCGAACAACGAGAACGATTTGGCAGTTTTCGCAAGGTCGAATCATTTCACATTTTGGTACGGGCTGCACACGCCTGTTCCCCTTTGACATGGTCCGCAAACTTGCGATTTCGAGAAGCGAAATCACTTCCCGACAACGAGCCCTTCGTTCCGCGAATTCGGTTTCTCTGTAAGCACCAACAGTTTTCTAGTCGGTTATTGTCTGTTCTGCATTCCTCCAACAGCGATTGGTCCCGCTCGGGATCGTTTCTGTCTCGGGGAATGCTGCGAACGGCCTTGAGACCGGCTGCGAGAGGATCAATTCGTGAAAAATCCCCCCAAAAAAGCAGGCCGTGTTTCGAAACCGAGCTCGAAAAGCTTGAACAAGGCCGTTGCTTCCGTTCTGCCCATCAAGAAAAAGGCGAAAGCCGCCGCCTCTGCGCCCGTATCATCGTCCGCAGCCCGAAAAAAATCGCAAGGTTTGGAAAAGAATCCCAGAAATAGGAAGGCGGTTCGGGTTGCAAAAACGCTGTTGCCGTCTCGCCAATCCCCAAAACCGACGCGAAGTTCGAGTTTGAAAAAGAAGGAGGAAAAACCGAAATCGCCCCGAGAGAAAAATTTGGAAAAATCACTCCGGGCCGGCACTTCCAAGGTCGTCGAAAGCCCCCTTTCGAACCGACACAAGACTTCTTCTCGTTCAAAACCTTCCCCTAAAAACCCCCTACCCACCTCCCCTTTGGCAACAGGAACCGAAACAATGTATTTGCCCATTGAATCTACGGACCAGGAATTCGAAGTCTCCGCAAGCTCCGGCGTACGATCCCACACCAAAAAGAAGCCCTCGGACTCTTCGGCCCGGCGAGCGGAGCGGCCGAATCGGAAGAAAAAAGTTCGTCTGGACGACGTTCATTTCGAAAAGATCGGCATCGCTTCGGAGGATGATCTCGATCTGAATACGGACGAGACGCCGTTTTTCGAGAACGAATTGCTGAGTTTCGAGGAATTCGAATCAATCGACAAAGAGGAACGGGCGGAAGAGAACCCGGAACAACTGGCCGATGAGATCGTCCTTTTGGACCGCCGGAATAAAAATCATCGTCGTATCGACGAAGGAGCCCCGCGTCTTGAGCCGCGACAAAAGGTACAGCGGCGGCGGCAAATCGACCCGACGACCTGCGAAAGGGATTATACCGTTGCCGAAGTCGAGTTTATGAACGCGTTGGACGATTACAAGAGAAGCAGCGGCCGGATGTTCCCGACCTGCAGCGAAATCCTGGAGGTGTTGCTCGGTCTGGGATATGTCAAACCCGACCTTTCGGAAGCGGATTCGGGGGAAGCGACAATTT
>JAVBSX010000079.1:0-4000 GCA_031556455.1 Thermoguttaceae bacterium | reverse complement strand
GTACTAGCCCCAAGCGTCAGCGCGGGGTGATAAAAACCGCGCGAAAATATCCCCCCGCGCTGACGCTTGGGGCTAGTATTTTTGTCGTTTCAATGAGCAAGGCTCAAACGAATTCGGGGACGACGCGTTTGGGGATCAGGTTCGCCTCGTATCCGCGAAGCAACAGTTCGCGGACCGCCTTGCGGCCGGTATCGCCGAAATCGAGCGTCCAGTCGTTGACGTACATGCCGACGAATTGGTCGGCCTGGTTGCGTTCCAGCCCGCGAGCGAAGCTCAACGCGTAATCCAACGCCTCGGCGCGATGTTTGAGGCCGTAGGCGATGCTTTCGTGCAGCAGTCGGACGACGTCGGATTGGACGTTCCAAGGCAGATCGCGCCGGATCGCGTTCGCCCCGAGCGGCAACGGGAGGCCGGTTTCCTTGTCCCACCAAACGCCAAAATCGACCAACAGCTCCAAGCCCATTTCCGGGTAAGTCAATTGGCCTTCGTGTATGACAACCCCGGCATCAATCGGTCGGTTTTCAAACGAACCGGCGGCGACGATTTCGAGAATTTGGTCGAACGGTGCGAGCACGAACTCGACCCCGGTTTGACCGATCGAGGCGAGCCAAAGCCGCAGGGCGAGGACGGCCGTCGTCAGCGTCCCCGGAATCGCGATCGAGCGGAGGGCGTCCGGCTTCGTCCCCTGTTTCGCGACGAGCATCGGCCCGTATTTGTCCCCCATGCTCGCCCCGCAATTGCAGAGCGCGTACACGTCGTTCAGGTAGGCATAGGCGTGAACGCTGACCGCCGTCAGCTCCAGCTCTCCATGAAAAGCCCGCCGGTTGAGCGTTTCGATGTCGACGAGCTCGTGCCGGAATTCGTAGGGACCGACATCGAGTTTGTTTTTAGCCAACGCGTAAAACATGAACGCGTCGTCGGAGTCGGGACTGTGGCCGACGCGGATGATTCTTTTTTCGGTCATGGGAGGGGTATTTAAGAATTGAAAGTTGAAAATTGAAAATTGAAAATGTGGGGAAATACGACCTTAAGACTACAGGCTACAATCAAAATCTGAAGCCTGAAGTCCGAAGCCTACAGTCTATTCCTCGCCTCACGGTGTTTCGAATAATCGGTCTTTCAGGGATTGGTCGATCAGGTCGATGAGGCGTTTCGGGTTGACCGGTTTCGAGCAGTAGGCGTCCATTCCCGCGGCGATGCATTTGTCTTCGTCCCCCTTGGTCGCGTTCGCCGTCAGAGCGATGATTGGGATTCCCTCGGAAACCGGCTTGCCCGGGCCGGGCCGTTTTCGCAGGCCCTGCTGTTCGAGCGTCCGGATGTAGGAGGTCGCCTCGAAGCCGTCGACTTCCGGCATTTGGCAGTCCATTAAAATCAGGTCGTAGTACTTTTTCGTGAAACTGTCGATCGCTTCCCGACCGTTGTTGACGACATCGCACTGAAAACCGACCTTGGTTAAAATCTCGCGAACGACCAACTGATTGATGCGATTGTCTTCCGCGACGAGAATGATCGGCGTTTCGTCCGGTTTTTCGCGAACGACCTGCGAAACAAGCTCGGCTTCCGAGTCGTCCGCTTCGCGATTCTTTTGAAAATCGACCCTTTCCCCCGAACCGAACAGGGCGGTCACCGTCGCGTCGAAAAACGGCGAAGCGAACACCGGCTTGCTCAGGGGAATCGCCGATCCGAAGTCGCGGCCGTGCACCTCCTCGGAGTCGAACGTCAAGGGGACCAGGAAAATCATCCGCGTCTTCTCGTAGGCCGGATTGTTCTGGACCTGTTCGACCAGCTCGATTCCGTTGCCTCCGCGGAGGGAATCGTCGATCACAAGCAGCCGGTACGGGTCGCTCACCTTGATTCCCGCCTCAAGCCGTTCGATCGTTTCTCCGTGGGACGTGCAGCACTCGGCGTTCAGTTCCCATGATCCCAACTGATCACGCAGGGCTTCCCGTTGGATCGGATTGTCGTCGACGACCAACGCCCGGATTCCCTTCAAGCTGAAAGAGCCGAGCCGGTCGGCCAGTTTTTCGATGTTGGTTTGAAATGTCGGAGCAGGCAGCGCGGGCCGGTAATCCTCGCCGGGGAGGCCACCGGGCGAAGCGGGCGGGGTCGCCGAAGGTTGAACGAGGTCAACCCTCATGGGAATTTCGAACCAAAACGTCGCCCCTTTTCCCTCTTCGCTTTCGACACCGATTTGCCCGCCCCACATCGTGATCAGGCGTTGGGAAATGGCCAAGCCCAGCCCAGTGCCGCCGTATTTTCGGGAGGTCGAGGCCTCAACCTGGGAAAACGACTTGAAGAGCCGACTCTGTCGTTCCAAGGGAATGCCGATTCCGGAATCAGTCACCTCGAAGCGAATGATGTATTGCGAACGCTCTTCCGGTCGATCTTCGTGCGGCCGTTCCAAAACGCCCAGGGAAAAGACGGTGATCTTGACGCCGCCCGTGTCGGTAAACTTGACGGCGTTCCCGACGAGGTTGAGCAGAATCTGTCGCAGCCGGCCCGCGTCTCCCCAAGCCTGTCGGGGCAGCCCGGCAACGAAGACGCAACAGAGTTCCAACCCTTTTTTGCCGGCGCCGGAAGCCAAGATGCCGACGACCGATTCGACCATTTCGACCATGTCGAAATCGAGCGACTCGGTTTCGAGTTTGCCGGCTTCGATCTTGGAAAAATCGAGAATATCGTTAATCAGGAACAGCAGGGATTTTCCGGAGGTCTTGATGAGCTGGGCGTACTCGTGCTGTTTCGGAGCCAATTCGGTTCCGAGCAAAAGGTCCGAGAGCCCGATCACTCCGTTCAAGGGAGTCCTGATTTCGTGGGACATGTGTGCGAGGAATTCGCTTTTCGCGAGATTCGCCGATTCCGCGATTTCTTTGGCTTCCCGGAGTTCGTCGGACCGTTCCCGGACGAGTTCTTCGAGATGATCGCGGTACTTTTTCAGTTCTTGTTCTTCTTTTTTTCGTTCGGTCGCATCATGCAGGACGAGAATCCCGGCAATGATTTTTCCCGTTTCGTGATCCCGAACCGGGCTGTTGGAAAGTTCGAGCCAACGGTCGCCCGTTTCGTATTCCCCTCCGGGAACTTGAAGCATTCGCTGCACGGAACAGCCCGTTTCGACCATTTCATCCAAATGACAGTCGTGGCATTTTTCCGGCAGGCCGTAAAAGGCCTCGAAGCACTTGTTTCCGAGGAGCGGTCGTTGCGGGAAGAAAGTCTGCACCACCGGATTGGCCCGGATGATATTGAAATCCCGGTCGATAATCGCGATTCCGTCCGGCAGACTTTCGAAAAGATTGTCGATCAACTCTTCCTTTTCGCGGACGTCTTTCCGAAGCGTGATGTCGTTGAGCAGGACCATGACGACGGGCTCGCCGTCGAACAGCAGGGCGTTGAGTTTGACCTCCATGTAAAAGGAAGTCCGGTCCTTTCGAAAACAATTCCAAAGGAAACTCCTTTGTTCGTTCTCCGCGAGGTTTTCGAAATTTTTGAGTGATTCGGCGTCCGTCGCGTTCCCCCCGGGCCGGTTCAACGCGGAAAGTTCCGCCGGGTTCTTGCCGATGATCTCTTCTTCGGAAAGACCGAAAAGTTCCTGCATCTTTTTGTTGCAGAGAACGAACACGCCTTCCTTGATGAGCGCGATTCCGTCGCTCGAATAATCGAAGATGCTCAGGTATTTCTTTTCGTTTTCTTCAAGGGCCGCGGTTTTGCGTTTTTGCTCGGTTTCGTCGTTCAACATCGAAATCGAGTAGGGAATTCCGTCGATCCAAACGGCGGTCAAACTGTTTTCGACGTAGGAAAGCGACCCGTCCTTGTTGACGTGCGTCCATTGAAAGCGTTGCGGCTCCCCGTTCAGGGCTTTGTTGACGTATCGGGCGGCCTTTTCGGCGGAACTGATTCCGTCGGGCTGAACGGGCGGGGAAAAATCGAGCGGGGTTTTGCCGAGAATGTCCTGCTCGGACACCTTTCGCATCTCCAGCATCCGCTTGTTGCAGAGAATGTAATG
>JAVBSX010000400.1:0-3487 GCA_031556455.1 Thermoguttaceae bacterium | reverse complement strand
CGCGTTTTTCGCCGTGATCAAGGATTTGGAGTTGATTATGGGGCTCACCGAACTGACCGAACGGCAGATCAGCGGTTACATGTTCCAGATCATTCTTTGGATCGCCTTGAAAATGGCGGTCGCGCTCATCATTCTCGCGATCCTCGATTACATGTACCAGAAGTGGAAGTTCGAGCAGGATTTGAAAATGACGACGCAGGAAATTCGCGAGGAAATGAAAAACACGCTCGGTAACCCGGAGATCATGCAGCGTCGTCGGCAGTTGCAGCGGGAAATGGCCCAACAGCGCATGGGGCAGGCGGTCCCGCAAGCCGATGTCGTCGTCACGAACCCGACGGAACTGGCGGTTGCGCTCAAATACGACCCGAAAACAATGGCCGCTCCGATCGTCGTCGCGAAGGGGGCCGGGCTGTTGGCCCAACGGATTCGGCGAATCGCCTTGGAAAGCGGCGTCCCGATCGTCGAGCGCAAGCCGCTGGCGCAGGCACTTTACAAATCGGTCGAGATCGACCAGCCGGTCCCGGTCGAACAGTACGCGGCCGTCGCCGAAGTGCTCGCCTACGTGTACCAGTTGCAAGGCAAGAAAATCCCGCAACAAACCCAACAGCGTGCCGCCGCATAGTCCGTTTAGCCGAGCGGCACAGACGCCGGTGCTCAACGCGCCGCCCGGTTTTTTGGCGATCTCCCCTTGACGAAGATGAGTATCCGGATAATATGGGGTATTCCGTATTTTTGTGGTTCGTCGCCCTTGTCGTTTGAGAAGAGGGACAGCTTTGACTGGGGGGCACGGTTCGACCGATTTTCGCATGAACGGTGTATCGGGGCTCGCTGCTTAATTCCGTATTACCCGCCCCAAGGGTTGCTGTTTGTTTTCAAGGGCGTTGGCGATCGACGGATGGGGCTGTCAGGGACGGAAGTGTAGGGGTATTGCAATACATTTTGCCTCTTGTCGGAGTCTCTGGCGGCGATATTCCCCATATTTTTTTTGAAGAGGGGATTGTAGCTCAGTTGGTAGAGCAACGGACTTTTAATCCGTAGGTCATGGGTTCGAGCCCCATCAATCTCATTATGTTTTAACCCGTTGATTTCCAGTGTTTTACATCACGGAAGCGAACGGGTTTTCGTTTTTCTTGCAGGGCGGAAATTTCCGTAATTACAGAAAATACTCCCCTACCTCTTTCTTTTCGTTCGCTTTTCCGTTTCAATACAACCTTGAACACCGGAGAATCGCATGCGAACCTACCGGAAAAAAGCGAAACGGCTCCCCTCCCTGCAATTGGACCGGAGCTTCGAACTCAACCCTTTCCTCGACTTTCTCATGAACTTTGGTGTCATTTTCGATATCGACGGTACGCTAATCGACAGTCACGAAACGCATGTCGATTGCTGGGTCCGTTTCGCGGCCCAAAAAGGAATCTCCGTCAACCGGGACCGGATCAACCAGACGTTCGGCATGGTCAACCGCGAGGTCGTTCAAACCTTTTGCCCGGGCGATTTTTCCGAGGCGGAACTCGCCGAAATGGCCGACATCAAGGAAGCGATGGTCCGGGACGAGTACCGCCGGAGCTTTCCGGCGATGCCGGGGGCGGCGGCTCTCCTCCGGACGCTACACGAACACGGCTTCCGACTCGCCGTCGGCTCCTCCGGCCCGAAGGAAAACGTCGATCTGGTCTGCGGGCTGCTCGGCGTCACTTCGATCCTCGGGGCGAGGATTTCCGCCGACGACGTCGAACACGGCAAGCCGAACCCGGAAGTTTTTCTCACGGCCGCGAAACGGATCGGTGTCCCCCCACAAAATTGCATTGTCGTCGAAGACGCAACGGTCGGAATCAAGGCCGCTCACGCCGGCGATATGAAGTGCATCGCGATTTTGAGCACGGGTCACACCGAAAGCGAATTGAAAGACGCCGACCGTCGCATTCGCCGGCTCGAAGAAATCACCCCGGCAATGGTGTGCGAGCTGTTGAACATTTCCCCCAAGGACTTCGCAAAGCCAGCTGTCGCCTAAAGCGAGTATCGAACCGCAACGAGTTTTATAGAACGCGAACGGCTACTGATTTCCAGAAAAAAATTGAAATCTTTTTGAGAATACCGCAAGAGAGTCAGATGTCAGTTTTCGCTCCTCGGCCTGTAAGGCCGGCGCATAACAGCCCAGGGCAAAGCCGAAGGCGACGCCCTGGGTGATGAGCCCTTCAACAATCAGCCGCCCTGAAAGGGCAAGGGAACAACGGATTTGCGTCGGCCTTACAGGCCGAAACCGATGTGTGCATCCTTATCCCAGGGCGGCGCTTCGCTCTGCCCTGGGCTGTTACGCGCCGCCCTTACAGGGCGAATTCTGAGAACGCAACCGTGCAAGGCGGTTGCAAAAGAGTTCATTTTATTACTGGAGCTCAGTATGACACAAATATCTTTGTCGGAAAAAGCGGTCGCGTTTTATTCCCAAACGCCGAAAGTGTATAATTGCGCCCAAGCGGTCGCGTTGGCGTTCGGCCGCGACGATCTGCTCGGCCCGATGCAATCGTGCGGCGGCGGCCGCGCCCCGGACGGTCTCTGCGGCGCTTTGTATGCCGCGTTGTCGGTCGCCCCCGAAGATCGAAGTGAACGCATCAAAACATCGTTTCAAAAAGCAACGGGTAGTCTCCTCTGTCGGGAAATCCGCCCGGCAGGAAAGGTGAGCTGCCTCGAATGTGTTCGCGCCGCCGCCGCGGCCTGCGAAGGGACCGTTCAATGAAACCGCAAAAAACCAATGCCGCCCGGCTGCTCGATCAGGCGAAAATCCCCTACGAGCTGATCCCGTACGAGGTCGACGAGACCGACCTGAGCGCCGCCCATGTCGCGGCCGGGCTCGGCGAGCCGCTCGAACGGGTCTTCAAGACGCTCGTGCTCAAAGGGAGCGGCGGCCCGGCGTATTTTGTCTGCATCATTCCGGGCGGGGAGGAACTCGACCTGAAAAAGGCCGCGAAAATCACCGGCCAAAAAAGCTGCGAGATGATTCCGCTGAAAGACCTCCTGCCACTGACCGGATACCTTCGCGGGGCCTGTTCGCCGATCGGCATGAAAAAGCATTTCCCGACCTACGTTCACGAATCGTGCCTCGAATTCGATTCGATTTACGTCAGTGCCGGTCTTCGCGGGTTGCAGCTCAAACTCGCCCCGACCGATCTGATCCGTGAAACACGGGCCGCAACCGCCGCCCTCATCGTCGAGTAGTCGCGGGGGATAGGCCGTACTGATCCGATCATAAAATTTGAACCGAGCAATAGCAGCCCGAAACGAAGCATCGCGTAGTGAGGGTTGAAAGCGTCCAATCCCTCACTGCGCTTCGCTTCGTTTCGGGCTGTTATTCTCAGATCAAAATTTTTGGCGGGTCTATAATAAGTGTCCCATCACAAGTCGAACAATGTCAACTGGTTAGGGCAAGGACTGTTTTGGAAAATGTAATTTTTGCTTTCAAACATTGAAATGACAGGGGTTTTCTCGAATTGCG
>JAVBSX010000015.1:0-2891 GCA_031556455.1 Thermoguttaceae bacterium | reverse complement strand
CGATTTCTTATGATAATGATAAAATTCGATCGGGTCTTCGATCGTAATAATGTGGTGGTCGATATTGTCGTTCAGCTCATCGATACAGGCCGCCAACGTCGTCGATTTGCCGGACCCGGTCGGCCCGGTTACGAGGATGAGTCCCCGCGGACGGTAAATCAGGTCTTTCATAACCGGGGGCGTGTGCAAATCGTCCATACTCCGCAGCTTGTTCGGAATCTGCCGAAGGACCATGCCGGTGTTGCCTCGCTGTTTGAAAACCGAAACACGAAAACGAGCCTTGTCGCCGAACGCGAAACCGAAGTCGGTGCTCCCCACCTGTTGGAGTTCTTGCTGACAGCGGTCTGGGGTGATACTTTTCATAAGTGATACAGTATCTTCCGGTTGGAGCATTTTGGTCTCCAACTTAACCAACCGGCCGTGCAGACGGAGAACCGGCGGTTGGCCGACGGCGATGTGTAAGTCGCTCGCGTTTCGGACAACGACGGTTTCTAAAAGTTTATCGATTAAAATCGTGCTCATGAAAAAGCCAAATCAAACGATTGAATAGGAATTTAATATGGAAAAAATCGCGTCAACAGTTCACGGTAGTTTATCGAAGAGAAATGAAAATCGAACCGTAATTTTTCGTTCAGACACTGTAATTTCGGCCACCAAAACAATATATGCCAAAAATTCAATCAGCAAAGTGTCCTGTGTTTTTCGGCAGTACCAATGCTAAATTCCCTTATCCATACCCCATATTAGCGGCAGTATTATCATTTTCAAGAGAAAAGTTGAAAATTTTAGGAGATTTTCTAAAATAATAGAAAAATCAGTTCAAATATACCTATTGAGACGAAAAATGTTATCTAAATCGCTTGCATTTAATTGTTCATTGAAACAATTGTCTTAAAGGGAGCACTAAGTTTAGTGATTTTGATATCATTTTGAACCCAATGTTTTCGTCGCTCGGCTAAACAGTTTTGTCACAATACAGGTGTTGCTCGATCATTGTGAACCATTTCATGTACAGGGCATGAAATATTATTGTCGCGCTATTTAATCAGCGTCGCGTCGACGAGATTCAGCCGGGCACCGTTATTGATCCCTTGAGGCAGATCGACCGTGATCGTCAATCGTCGACAGCCGTTGAGGGGGACTTCAATGCTCCGGGCCGGCTGATCACCGCGGAGGATCTCTTCGAAAAGGGGGACATCATCCCCTTTTAGCGTCAAACGGACATTGCCCCAAGGTCGAATCCGGTCGTCGATTCCGGCGATGCCCCGGAGCGATTGATACTGTTTTTCCAAGGAAAAAACGAGCTCCGTTTTCGCATGCAGCGTGTATCCGTTCGAGTAAACCTTGCCGTCGAGGATAATTTCCTGGATCGGCGGGATCGGGTGTTGCGGCAATTTTTCCCCTTGGGAACCGGTCCCAGGCGACGGGACGAAATTCGCGGTTTCGGATTTTTTCCCCTCCGAATCTCCGTCGAGGATGATTTTCGAACGCAGAAAATCGCGTAGGAGCGTCAATCGAGGCGACTCCGAATCGCTCCAAAGCAACGCCGGGGTGTATGTGATCGCAATCGGCGTCAATTCGAGAAGCGGTACTGTATTCTTTCGGGCAAAGCTGATCTCGGACACTTCCGAAAACGGCAGTACTCCTTCGATCCCCGAAACGGTCGTATATTGAAAGGACCGGTTTTCCCGATCGAAAACCAGTTCGGCGAGAACCCATTGGGAGCCGTTTTTTTCCCGCAACAGACAAAGCGTCCCGGAAAAATTGCGCGGCTGTTGGCGGTATATCAGCCCACGGACTTTTTTGCGGTTAACCGGCAGCAGTTCGCCGTCGAGTTCGAATCGCACCGAATCGGATGTAACCTCACGCAACAGGCCGGTGTAGTGGTCCAAGGCTCCGGCTTCGCCGACAATCAAACGATCTTCCGCGGCGACGGCGCGAATCAGGCTTTTCCATTCTTCCGGCAGTTCCTTTTCGAGAGAACCTTGCTCCAGCCCGAACCGGACCCAGGCAACCCGGTCGAGCGGAAACTGCATCTTTTTTCCGTCCAGCAAAGAACAGATCGCCGTTTGATCCGAAGTCGTAAAGTCGGTTCCAAGCAACCGGCTCCCCTCAAGCAATCCGATTTCGACGAACGGCCCTTTCGCCGTCTGCGGTTGCCCGTCGCTACGGATTTGGATTCCGAGAATCCGTTCCGGGGAAAACACAATCGTTCCCGAAGCCCCGGCAAGTGCGGCTCCCGTCGCGTCCAGCCGCAAGAGTTCCCCGGCAGCAGTTTTGCCGTCCAGATCCGAAATGCTCACCTCGAAGGGGGACGCTCCGAAAGCGGTCGCGGAGAGAAGAATCCAAAACATCAGGCTGAGGCGACTTCGCGGCATGAGAGCACCTTCGGATCAGTATACCGTAGCCGGTAGGGGCGAGGGCCTGCCGTCCAGGCAAAATGGGCTTCGCTCTCTGTCAGACCGCGGCCTCGTTGGACCGCTGTCGAACTGAAGACGAAAATTCAAACCGGCTTGAGTCTACTTTTTCATTGTGGTTTGATCAAATCGGCGATGTAAAAGCTGCCGTAGGTATGAACGCGGTCCTTTTTGTGCAGCTCCGCCGCCAATTCTTTGTTATAGGAAAGGTATTCCCCGAGTTTGTGTTTCTTGCCGTCTTTTTCGACCGGGACCGTGTCGATGTATTCGGTTCGCAGCCCACCGCTCCTCCAAAGGATTCGCGTTTTTGGGGCCGCCCGGTCGAGAATGATGTCCCATTCCGAAACCAAGGCATCGTACAACTGGTCGGAGAGCCAGTCCATATGATCGAGTAACACGAATCGCGAAATCCTGACGTCGTTTTTCCGCAGGAATCCCTCGACCGTATCGGTATAAATGCTGATTCGATCGACC
>JAVBSX010000036.1:0-3252 GCA_031556455.1 Thermoguttaceae bacterium | reverse complement strand
GTAAAATCAAAATTTTGAAAACGCGAAGCGCCCTACCGGTTAAAATCGTCCCAAAGGCCGTTCAAGTCGGCTTCTTCCGGCGTGCCGGAGTAGGCAACGACGCGATACCGCAACAGGAGCGTCTCGTCTTTCGCGAATTTCAGCGGGTCCTTCGGGTCGATAAAGTTCATAGGCATGGGCGAAATGTTGCCGTAATCCCGGGTAAACCAGGGGCAATTCGCGAACCGCGGATGCGGGGCTTCCTTGGATTGCAGAATCGCGATCCCTTCGACGACATCTGGAAAGCCGGTCCGCTTGCCGAAAAACGTGCACCAGTTCGCCGGCTTGCCGAAGGTCTCCTTTTCCCCCCGGATACCGTTGCTGTTGAGCAGCGTCCCGCCGCCGTCCGGGCTGATGTCGGGCGCACAGCGAATCGCGTACAGGCCGTGATTCGTCTTCTCGATCGTAACATCCGTCAGCATCTTGAGATCGAACTCGCTGTCGATCAGGTAATTCCCGTTCGGCAAAATCTTGATTTTGAACGTCCGAGTGTCCTCGATGATCGGATCGGCGCCCGCCTTTTGCCAAAGGCAACGGTCGAACAGCTCGCCCGAGGTTTCGTCGATCGTTCCGAGCTTGATCCCTTGCGAAACGATCTGCCCTTTCGCGTTGGTGTCTTGCCAATAATTGCCGCCGTTGACCTTATCGCAGCCGAAAAAGAGCGAACGGTGGTGCGGCCAGGGCAAACCGGTTTCCGAGGTGAGCGAAAGGCCCGTTTTCGGCCCCAAAACCGGAAAAAAGTAAGGGTACTTTTGCGTCGTGTGAGCCCTGTAACTCGTTAACGCGATATTGTTGAGCCGGAACCACGCCTGATGCTCATCGACGACGTACCCGGTCAGATGCCCGACCGGTTTTTCCCCGCCCGTCGGAGTAAAAGTGCTATCGGCCAGCACCGAATTGGAAAAAACTTTCGTCCCGAGCAATCCCGCTCCCGCGAGTAATGCCGTTTGTCCGAGAAAACGTCGTCGATCGATTCGTTGCATCGTATGGGGTTCCTTTCTGGTGTTGGGGTGTGAGGGAAGCGTAAACCAATCGTAGCGACACGATATCGCGTGTCATTTCGACCGGAGCAACGCGCAGGGAGAAATCTCACCCTCGCGTTAAGGCCGAGAATTTCGGATCATCCGGCGAGGGTGATATTTCTTGCTTCGCTCGAAATGACGGAATGATTTGTTACGGCATCTAAAAAACTCCAAGTACTTTTTCTAATCCCGGCTGATCCGTGCGGAGCTCTTTTTGCCGCGCCAACGGTCGATCGCGGCCTGCAACACTTCGACGCTGATCGGTTTGGTGATGTAATCGTCCATACCCGATTCAAGGCATTTTTCCCGGTCGCCGCTCATCGCGTGGGCGGTCATCGCAATGACCGGAATTTTCGTATTCAAGACCCCGGACGTCGCCGTCCGCAGCATCCGGGTACATTGGTACCCGTCCATTTCCGGCATTTGGCAGTCCATACAGACGAGATCGAACTCCTTCGACCGCAGGGCTTCCAACGCCTTGCAGCCGTTGTCTTCCGTATGAACCTTATGCCCCAGTGAGGTGAGCATTGCCGTCGCGACGATGATGTTGACCTTGACGTCTTCGACGAGCAGAATTCGCAGCGGCTTGCTTTTTGGAGGCTCTTTCCCCGCTCCGAAGGCAGCCTCGCCGGCGGAAGGCGAAATCGCCGAACCGGGGTCGCGTTTCTCGATCTCCGGTTGCAAAAGCGCCAGCAAATGGGAAGAGCGAATCGGTTTCGTCAAAAAGCCGAACAGCCCGGGCAAGCGGAACGATTCGGGATCGACGGCACTGCCGAGCGCGAAAACCGGCGTCAGCAGCAGGTTTCGCGGATCGCGTTTCTCAAGGAATTTTTCCAACGCGGATTCGATTTTCGAACGATCGACGTCGATATCGAAAATTCCCCAATCCGGAACGTTCCCTTCCTCGAATGCTTTTTCGAGATATTTGACGAACGATTCGATTGTTTTTTCCTCACGCACCCGGGCGCCCCAGCTTTCCAGGATCAATTTCAGGGACAGCCGCGTCGGATCATGCTCCTCGAAAACGACTACGTTCCAATCCTGCAGCGGTTTTTGCGGCGCCGCGGCATCCTGCAAAATCCCCAGATCGGCCGTAAAAATGAATGTCGAACCGAGCCCGACCGAACTTTCGGCATAAATTTTTCCGCCCATGAGCTCGACCAGCTTTTTGCTGATCGAAAGCCCCAGCCCGGTCCCGCCGTACCGCCGGGTCGTCGAGGTATCCATTTGCGAGAACGGATCGAACAGGGATTCCAGTTTTCCCAAAGGTATGCCGATGCCGGTATCCTGGACCTCGAACTGAAAGATCGCGCGGTCGTTGTCCTTCCCCCGCGAAACGAACTTCGCCCGGACCTGAATCTCCCCCTGCCCGGTAAACTTGACGGCGTTGCTTAAAAGATTGATCACGATCTGCCGGATACGCGAGCCGTCCCCGATCAAAATCCGGGGAATCTCCGGATCGATGATCAACGCGAGCTTCAGCCCTTTGGAATGCACCTGCAAGGCGAGGGCGTCGCAAACATCTTCGAGAATTTTTCGCGGCTCGAACTCGATTTGTTCAAGCACCATTTTGCCCGCTTCGATCTTCGAGAAATCCAAAATATCGTTGATCACCGAAAGGAGCGAATCGGCGCTTTGTCGGATCGTATCGACATAGTGCTTTTGCAGGGAATTCAAGGGCGTGTTGCCCAACAGGTTGGTCAACCCGATCACGCCGTTCATCGGCGTGCGAATTTCGTGCGACATGTTGGCGAGAAACTCGCTCTTGGCCCGGGACGCCTCTTCCGCGGCCTCCAACCGCCGCCGTTCGGTGATGTCGGAAACGAACCCCTCCGAAATGCTGAAATTCGGGTTGTCGTCGCTCACTTCGACGACCCGGGAACGCTCCCAAACCCAACGGACGCTGCCGTCCTTGTGTACCCAGCGAAACATCGTTTCGAGCGGCTGGCCGACATACAGCGTTCCGGCATTATCCTCCAACAACTGTTGACGGTCGTCCGGATGCACCAGGTCGAAAAAAGTAATCCGCTTGTTGTCGATCAAATCGTCCGGCTCATACCCGGTAATCGCCGTCAGCCCTTCGCTCACGTATTCCATGGTATAGTCGGGGGCGTTGTTGCGACACCGGAAGGCCATTCCGGGGAGATTGGAGATGAGCGTTTCCATTCGCCGTTGGCTTTCTTTTCGCCGG
>JAVBSX010000171.1:0-8809 GCA_031556455.1 Thermoguttaceae bacterium | reverse complement strand
AATATTCCCGTTTTCCCGCCTTGTCGAGGGCCGCTTACCCTGTTTTGTTGGCTTGAAGGTAATTTTTAGAGGCTCCCATAAGACAACGCATTTCATGGTCTCCGAAAAAGGCCGACTTGCCGCATGCCGCGCGAACTTTTTGTCGGAAGAGACATCTTTTCGAAAGAAGCATTATAAGCGGCGGTATCCCTTCCCGCAACATTATCATACTCCGCGCAAATAATGAACCTGAGGGTTTTCATCGCTTTACTCCGGAGGCCTCTCAACACATTTTTTTTGTAAACGCGATAATTTCGAAAACCTTCTTGAAAACCAATATGCTATACTAAAATCAGGTTGATTATCGTATCGGTCATGTTTTTGCCGAGGAGCCTGAAATATGGTAGCCGCCATTTTTTTCTTTTTGATCGGAGCCGCCATTGTCTTATCCGGACCAATCGCGTTGATCTTTTGTTTCGTCCTACGCTCCCGCATTCGCGAACTAGAAAATCAGAACGCGGAATTGAGGGGCGGAATCCGGCAGCAGCCGGCTCTTCGACAAAGCATTCGAGGCATTTCTCCG
The DNA here is from genome assembly GCA_031556455.1 of Thermoguttaceae bacterium. Taxonomy (GTDB): domain Bacteria; phylum Planctomycetota; class Planctomycetia; order Pirellulales; family Thermoguttaceae; genus JAVBSX01. Next base: position 8,247 of record JAVBSX010000171.1, on the reverse strand, counting down.
ACGAAAGCCAAATTCTCCCAAACGGTTCACTCGCCGTTCGAGCCGCCGAAAAAAGAAGCGCCGCTGTTCGTCGCGACGCCGGTTGCACCTGGAAAACCGGATTTTACGGAACAGCCGGCACCTTCGGCACAATCGGTCGTATCACTTGCAACACCGATCGCCCCGGAAGTCGAGCCCAAGACGTTGCCCGAATCGGCTAATGCGATCGAACAACAATCGGCAATACCAATCGAACAACCGCCAGCCACAATCGCACAACCGCCCGCCGTCCCGCGAATCTCGGGCGATGCGGAATGGGAAAAAACGCACGCTCCGGCTCCGGTCGGCGGCGAATTTTCCTGGCAATCGCTCGAACTGCTGATCGGCCGCAAAATCCTCGGCTGGGTCGCCGTCGTCGGCTTCGTTTTGGCCGCCGCGTTTTTCATTCGATACGCCAATCAGCAAGGCTGGATCGGTCCTGCGGTTAAAGTGTTCGGCATCGCCGCGTTCGGGGCCGTCTTTCTCGCCGCCGGAAAATATTTTTCCAACCTCGGTTGGCGGCGGTTCTCGACCATGCTTTCGAGCGCCGGGATCATCATCGTCTTTCAAGCCGGTTACGCTTCTTACGGCTTTTACGAACTGATTTCCCTCTCGACGGCCGGGATCGTAATGTCGGGCATCGTTTGCGGCTCGTTCCTGCTCTCCTGGTATTACGAGTCGCGGTTGCTTGGCGTGATTTCGATTCTCGGCGGTTTGGCCGTCCCGATCCTCCTTTCAAGCAATGTCGATCGGTATCCGGAGTTCTTTACGTATTTGGCGATTTTGAATCTCGGCGTCGTCCTGCTCGTCAACCTCTTGAACCGGGCTCCGCTCGGGCTGATCGCGTTTCTCGGGACGCAGGCGGAATTCTGGCTTTGGTACGACCGGTATTACGAGTACCCGGAAAAGCTCGCGGCCGTCCTCGCGTTTCAAAGCGTGTTTTACGCGATTTACCTTATCGATACGACATTGGCGGCGATGCTGCCGCGACAAAAGGCGACCTGGGACGACGCGGTCCGGGCGATCCTCGCCCCGATCCTCTTTTTCGGCACGATTTGGATTTTGCTCAACGACGATCCGACGTTCGGCGATTGGCTCGGGATTTTCGCCTTTGCCGGAGCGGCCTGGTACACGCTGCTCGCGGTGTTGTACGCCCGGCATTTGAAGCGGATTTGGGATGCCGAAGCCGAGCGGCAACTTTCGATTTACTGGAAAGCCGGTCCGAGTGCCGCGACGGTGATCGCGCTCGGGTTCGTCGCGATCGGGATTCCGCTGCACTTCGAAGCGGCCTGGTTCGCGCTCGGTTGGACGACCGTTTTCGCCGGCTTGTGGTATTTCGGATTCCGGCAGGAAAACAGGGCGTTTTTCGCGATGTCGTGCCTGTTTGCACTGCTCGCGACCGTGCGGTTGCTTTACGATATTTTCCGGGACCGGCCGATCGCGGACGGGGAACTTTTGACGCCGCTGTTCAATATGTTCGCGCTGCCGTCGTTCGCGGCCGCCGTCGTCGTGATCGGCGTCGCCGTGTTGACGGACCGGCTGCTCCGGAAGAAACCGGACGACGCCCCGCCGCTGTTCAACCGCGACGGCTTCGACCGCGATTCCGTCCGGAACGCCAACTGCTGGATCGGACTGGCCGACTATGTTTTTCTCGCGATGTTGCTTTCCTACGAGAGCGTTCAGTTTTTCGGCCTTCGTTCGGGAACCTACGTTCCGTCGGCGGACTGGGCGGTACTTTCGCTCACGGTGCTTTGGGGGGGGCTTGCTCTCGCTTTGTTGGAGATTGGCGTCGGCTTTCGTTCGCTTATGTTGCGAAATGCGGGCTTTGCCGGTTTCGTTCTCGTCGCGGCCAAAATCATCCTCTGCGATTTCGCTTTGCGATTCCGCTTTGAACCGCCGCTTACGAACCCGGTTTGTCCGGGGCTGATCGGCATGAGCTTGCTCCTGATCGCCGTCGGGCTGCAAGTGTATCGCTGCAAGTCGTACGCCGAGGGGGAACGCAACCGTTGGGGCTCGCTCGGAATCGTCGGCATTTTTACCCTGCTCGGAATTTTGTCGGTCGAATGTTTCCAGTATTTTTTCCGGTACGACGTGTTGCGGATTCCGCTCGAAAACCTCGGCCGGGAAAGCAAACGGCTCATCGCCCTGGGAACGCTTTCGGTTCTTTGGACGGTTTACGGGCTCGGGTTGCTCGGTCTCGGGCTCCGCTTTAAATCGCTGCCGCTCCGGGTTTGCGGTTTCGTCGTCCTGGTCGGGACGCTGCTCAAAATCGCGGCCCTCGAACTCCTCCGGCGTCCCGATTACACCCTCGCGTTTTGCAATCCTTACTTTTTGACGATGCTCGTCCCGGCCCTCGGGATCATGGGGCTCGCCGTCGGGACGGTCCGGCTCCGACCGCTCGCGGACGAACGCGAACGCGATTTCGCCGCCGGTCTTGGCTTGGCCGGGCTGGGCCTTTTTTGGGTGATTCTTTCGGTCGAATGTTTCGCCCATTTCGATAAAAACCCGCTCCCGCTCGGGCCGGGAACGGACGCGGCACGCGATTTCGTCGCCTCGGCCTCGCTCTCTTTGCTTTGGACCGTGCTCGCGGGGACCGTGATCGTGATCGGGCTGCGCGCCCGTTCGAGTTGGCTTCGCGGTTTCGGGCTGCTGGTTTTCGGGGCCTGCGTGTTGAAGATTCTCGGCTTCGAATTGTTCCGCCGGCCCGGGTTTACGGAGCCGCTTTTGAACCCGTATTTCCTTTCGATTTCGATTCCCGCCGCCGTGATGATCGCCGTTTCGATTTGGACGAATCGGACCCGACCGCTTGAAGACGTTCGGGAAAGAACCGGATTCCTCGCGTTCGGGCTGTGCGCCGTCGTCCTGCTTTGGGGATCGCTTTCGTTCGAGTGTTTCGAGTACTTCGATTTGCGAACCGATTGGCCGAACAGCCGATTTTTGGCTTCGACCTCGCTCACGGTCTTTTGGACCGCTTTGGGAATCGCGGTTGTGTTTCTTGCCGCGAAGGCCCGTTCGCCGGTCTTGCGCATTCTCGCCGTCGGTTTTTTGGTGCTCGCGTTTTTGAAAGCGATCGCGTTCGATCTGTTCCAGCGGCCCTCCTACACGACGCCGTTTTTCAATCCGTACGCCTTGCCGCTGGTGTTGTTGGCCGCCGCCCTGATTTTTGCCGGGATCGTTCTCGCTTCGCTCATCAGGGTCGAAAAACCGCAAGAACGAACGGCCTATCGGATCACCGCCTTTCTCGGAGTCGTTTTTCTTTGGCTCGTCCTGTCGCTGGAATGCTTCGACGCCGTCCGGCTGCTGCAGAACGCGGAAGAAGAGGCTTGGAAAGCGCAGATGTCGCTCTCGATCCTCTGGTCGGTCTTCGCCGGAGCGTTGATTTGCATCGGCTTCGTTTGGCGTTCGGCGATTCTCCGTTGGATGTCGATCCTGCTCTTCGCGGCAACCTCGACGAAGGTGCTGATTGTCGATATGGCCGGGGTACACGAACTGTACCGGTTCGGGGCAATCTTCGTCCTCGCGATTTTCCTGACCCTCGCGGCCTGGGCCTACCAGCGGTTTAAACCGGCGTGATATTGAGTGGGAAGTGAGAAGTGGGGAGTGGGAAGTAGGGGATGTTTGGTTTTCAACATTCTCCTTCTCATTTCCTCCGGTTTCTTCTGCTCGGGGTTTTTGGTAGACTGGGGACGTTGTTTACATTTTCGTAACCGTTCACGGCCCACGAACCGGCCTCGTTTCGAATAAAAGCCGGAAAGGAGCCGTACTCGGCGCATTGACGGTGTGTTGGAATTCAATGCCAACCGGCGTCCCATCTCAACACACCGTCAATGCGCTGCGCTCCTTTCCGGCTTTTATTCTTGGCTTCGCCCCGCGGTCCAAATGTTCGTGAGCGGTTACACATTTTCTCTTTTCTTACAACCCCTGATCCGCGAGAACGACAATGCAACAGAAATGGGTGCTTTCTTTTTTTCTCCTCGCCTTCGCCTTGAGCTTCGGCTCGGCTTCGGGACAAATGTCGAAACTCAATCCGATTTCCGAGCCGAGTGCGGCGGAATTCGCTGAAACTTTCCGCCAAGGGCCAGGCCGGGATTACAGTACCGGGCCGCTTTGGACCTGGAACGATCGGTTGACCGAGCAGCAGATTCGCGAAACTCTCCGCGATCTCGCCGCCCAGCACGTCAAGCAGGTTTGGGTGCATCCCCGGCCCGGGCTCATGACGCCGTATTTGACCGGGGAATGGTTCGCCCGTTGGAAAGAAGCCCTCGATGAGGCGAAAAAATTGGATATGAACGTTTGGATATACGACGAAAATTCGTATCCGAGCGGTTTCGCCGGCGGGTTCGTTCCCGAGGCAATGCCTGAATCGCGGGGGAAAGGGCTCAACTTCCGCGAAGTCAAATCGCTGGACGCGATCGGCGAGGACATTTGGTATGTCTACAAAATCAACGCGGACGGCACGTCCGAAAACGTAACCGAATCGGCCAAAAAAGAGGGCCGTTTGGCCGAAGGGAATTGGATCATCGCCTCGATTTCGCTAGCCCCGGCCGGCCCTTGGTTTGCCGATAAATATTACGTCGATCTTTTGAAGCCGGGGGTTACGCAAAAGTTTATCGAATTGACCTTCGAAGCCTACAAGCGAGAGGTCGGCGAGGAGTTCGGCAAGCGGGTTCCCGGCATCTTTACCGACGAGCCGCACTTGCAGACGGCCGGAGGAATCACCTGGAACGAAGAGATTCCGGAACTTTTCCAAAAGAAATACGGCTACTCGCTCGTCGATTCGGCGGTTTCGCTGATCCGTCCGGTCGGCGATTGGAAAAAGGTCCGACACGATTATCAACGGCTCCTGCTCGATCTGTTCGTCGAACGCTGGGCGAAACCGTGCTTCGATTGGTGCGAGGCGAACAACCTGCAGTTTACGGGGCATTATTGGGAACACGGTTGGCCCGGGGCATCGCACGGGCCCGATAATATGGCGATGTACATTTGGCACCAGCGGCCGTCGATCGACGTTCTTATGAATCAATATCGGGAAACGGTCGACGCCCAGTTCGGCAATGTCCGCATCGTCAAGGAACTCTCCTCGGTCGCGAATCAGCTCGGACATGCCCGGACGCTTTGCGAACTGTACGGAGCCGGCGGTTGGGACCTGCGGTTCGAAGACATGAAGCGGCAGGCCGATTGGATCACGACCCTCGGGGTCAACACGATCAACGAGCATTTGTCCTACGTTACGATCCGGGGCGCCCGAAAGCGGGACCATCCCCAGTCGTTCTCATACCATTCTCCCTGGTTCGAAGGGTATCACGTTCTCGCCGATCACAACACGCGGGTTCAATACGCCCTTTCCCAAGGCCGACAGATCAACAACATTCTCGTGATCGAGCCGACGACGACGGGCTGGTTGTACCAGGGCGAAGCGAAACTCCGGGAGATCGGCGACCGGTTCCAGGAGTTCGTCAACGAACTCGAAAAAATGAACATCGAGTACGATCTCGGATCGGAAGATATCATCGAACGGCTCGGCTCGCTCGAAAACGGCAAACTGCTCGTCGGGAAGGCGAAGTACGACATGGTCGTTTTGCCGCCGGGATTGGAAAATCTCGATTCGAAAACGCTCGAGTTCCTCGCGAATTTCGCGAAAGCGGGCTCCAACGTGTTGTACTTCGAGTTGCCCCGATACGTCGACGGGGCCGAGCCGGGCGGGGTCGGAATCCAATATCTGAAACTGCTCGCCGATGCCGCGAACTCGAAAAAGGTCGACCTCCAACAGGTGCTGATCGCCGGTTGGAACCGGACGGCCGCCGACGGGCTGCGGGTCGCTCCCGACGGGCTCGCCAATGTCTTCGTCCAGGCGAACGGCATTCTCAAGGAACAGTACGCGAAAGGGAAAAGCGATTACGAACCGCCAGCCGAATCGGGCAAAGTGTATCATCACCGTCGTCGGCTCGGCGATCAGGACGTCGTGTTTCTCACGAACGTCAGTATCGACGAACCGGCGAGCGGCTGGGTTTACAGCAACAAGGATCACGTCGACCGGTGGTGCCCGGACAGCGGACGGATCGAGCCGTACCCTTGCGAAGAAGTCGGCCGACCCTACATCCGATACCGGTACGAACTCCCCCCGTGCGGCAGCCTGCTGCTGGTTCTTTCCGGCAACGTTCGGGTCGCAAACCGGGACAATCCCGTCCCCCCGGAATTGCCCAAGGAATGGTATTTCCCGCCGGTCGTCAAGAAGCAAAGCGTCTTCAAGCCCCGGGAATCCTCGAACGGCCCGGAAATCAAACGGCTTGAACCGAACGTCCTGACGCTCGATTACCTCGACGTTCAGGTCGGCGAAGAAAAACTCGAAGGGGTCTATTTTTACAAGGCCAATAATTGGGCCTTCGCGAAAAACGGGCTCGACATCGGCATCACTCGCAACCCTTGGGATAACGGCGTCCAGTTCAAGGATACGCTCATCACCAAAGAATTCCCGGAAAACACCGGCTTTTCGGCGACGTATCGTTTCCGGGTTGAGGACAAAGGGCAAGGGATGGACCGGAAAATGAAGGATTTGCTCGCCTCCCTTTGCATCGTGATCGAACGGGCCGACCTGTACGAAATCACCTGCAACGGAACGAAAGTGGGAAGTCAAAACTCCGATACTTCCCACTCTTCCTGGTGGTTGGACAGATCGTTTTACAAGGTCGATCTTTCCAAGACGGCGAAGGTCGGCGAAAACGAGGTCGTGATTACGACCCGGCCGATGTCGATTTATAACGAAATCGAACCGGCATATCTGCTCGGAGAGTTTTCTCTCGAATCGGCGGACCACGGATTCGTCGTTTGCCCACCCCGGCCGCTGCAATTGCGGACACAGGAACCGGTCGAGCCGAACGAGTCACATTCCGATGCGATCGAAGGGGTTTCCTGGTTGACACGCGGAATCGGTTTCGGCGGCGCGGACGTCCGTTCGGGCGATGCCGCTCCGTATTTGATCTTCGATCTCGGCGAAAAAACCAACGTCGACCAACTCAAAATCTGGAACTATAACGAGAGGAACCTGACCCGGCGCGGCGTCAAGACGATGACCATTTACAGTTCGCCGACGGCGGATCTCAATGATCCGAATCGGGTTGAAATGAAAACGGTTACTCTCAAAGAAGATTCGTCCTCGGGACCGGAAATCATTTCGCTTGAAGACAAGCGATGGTTCCCGGCGAATAGATACTTGATTTTCGAAATCAACTCGAATTTCGGAGGCGTCGAATATCCGATCCCCGAAAAGGACTGGCCGAAGATGCCGGATCGCGATTGTGGTTTTGTCGGGCTTTCCGAAGTTCAATTTTTTTCGGGCAATCCGGAAAATCCCCCACCGGTCCCTATGGGCCGTATGCGGTCGCCGGAAGAAGAAGCCGAACTGAAACAAAAAATGGAATCGGGAATCCCGATGTATCTTGAAATCAAAAACGTCAAGATCGCGAAGGTTTCCAGCGAATTGGTTCTCGGCGGTTTCGATCGGGCGGCCGCGCATCTGCTCGACGGCAGCGGCCTCGAAGTCGCGAAATCTGAGCAAGGCTGGAACCGACAGGGGATGCCGTTTTACGCGGCGGGCGTTTCGTACAAGGAGACCTTCGATCTCGGACAGCTGATGCAGTGCCAATATTTCGTCAACCTGCCCGACTCGCCGAAGGGCTGGTACGGAGCGACCGCGAAAGTGATCGTCAACGGCAAGACGGCCGGATACGTGATGAGCGCCCCTTGGAAGGTCGAAATCACGAAGCTGGTCCGAGCGGGTACGAATGAGATCGAGGTGGTCGTCTTCGGCACGCCGAAAAACCTGCTCGGTCCGCACCACAACGGCAGCGGCCGCGGCACGGCTTGGCCCGGCATGTTTTGGCGGGGGCCGGAACCGCAGTGTCCCGGCGCCGATTACGACACGATCGGGTACGGCCTGTTCGAACCGTTCCGCGTAACCCGCGAATGTGCGGTCAATCCGTAAAAATTCGGTCAGGAACAAAAGCCGACGACGATTTTTTGAATTAAAAATAGAATTCAAGTTCGTTGGGCAGGAAAGCCTTGCAGTGTCCTTCAAAACGTTGCCCGGTCTTTTTTTCAGTCGGTTTGATTTTATCATCTATCGGCCTATAATGGTCGCATCGTGGTTGACCAACCGTCATTTTCCAACATTGCCGAGGCGTTTTTGCCGGGATCGGGTACGGCATGAAAGACAAGCCCGATCCATTTTCT
>JAVBSX010000286.1:0-3549 GCA_031556455.1 Thermoguttaceae bacterium | reverse complement strand
GAGAGGAGGATCGGCCGACGGCCCTTCGAGAGAAACAGCAGGGCGAACGAGGTCGCGATTAGGTCGTATTCCCCGGATCTCCCCGGGCCTCCCCAAAACGCGAGCAATTCCCCTTTTCGCTTGATCAGGTATTCCGTCCCTTCCCGGTACCAATCGTGCTCTCCGATAAACCGTTGTCCGGTCATCCGTCCGGTTCGTTCGAGACCGTACAGGTAGTAAAAGAGATATTGTCCCGGACCTTTCGGATTCGAGGAAACGGAAAAATGGCGGCCGAGCCAATTCAGCCCTTGCCGGATGCGGCTTTCGCCGGTTTCATCGATCCCTTGACAGCAGAAGATGTTGTTTCCCTCGACAAAGGCTCCGCTTTTTTCCACCATGCCGTTGGCGATGAGAAAACTCGCGATTCCCGCACAGGTCATACTCCCGGTTCCGCTGTCTTGGATTCTGTATCCCCAGGAACCGTCGCGGTTTTGCGCTCTTTCCCAATAGGTTCGCGTCAATTCCCAGGTCACCGGATCGCAGCGTACGCCGACCCGCTCCGCTTCGTAAAGGGCGAGCACCGCGTATTGGGAATTGGAGAGGTCGGCATAATCCGTTTGCGAGGTATCTCCATATCCCCAGCCGCCGGCGTTGCGACCTCCCTTTTGTTGATACTCATCGAGCCAATTGACGTTTCGTCGGATCAGGGTCTTATCGCGGCTCGGATCGGCGAGGGAAAAGACCATCGTTTGAAGTGCCACGGAATAAACCTTGTAGTTCACGCCGATCGTTCCCGGCGAAAATTTTCGCAAATAGGCGAGCGATTTGTCGATCGTCGGGTCGTTTTTGTCCAACCCGGCGTTCAGTAGTGCCAATGTACAGAGGGAGCTGACCCCGGCATTCGTTCCCATGTATTCGTCCCAGGAACCATCCGCATTTTGTTTGGATTTGAGATAGTCGACCGCCCGGTCGATATTGGCGTTGACGACCCGGGAATCAAGATCGGCTCCGAATAAGGGTAGAGGACAGAGGACAGAGGACAGAGGACAGAAGAGCAGGAGGCAGAGGACGGAGGACAGAGGACGGAAGACAGGGAGCAGGCAGCGGGTCGCGGACAGCGGAAAACGAGCAACAGAAGGTAAGCGACGGACTTGTTGTTTTTGGGTCGAAAACAAACCCCTGTCCTCTGTCCTCTGTCCTCTGTCCTCTGTCCTCTGAAATATTCCAATAATTGTCTTTTCAAACATGCCTTTTTTTGGTACACTGGATTGGGAGTTTTTTGCGAGGCCGTATGGTCGAGCTTCGAAAAAGCCCCGAGGGAATAAAAAGCGTGCTTTTTAGGATAACAGGATTGCACGAAAACGGAAATCCCCCTGATTTGGGGCAGGGGGATTTGTTTTTTTGTCGTCCTGGTCCAAAAGTCGCCAACCCTCTTCGTCCCCCTCGGCAAGCGAGGACGGAGAACGGACTTTTCCCCGCAATTTCCGCCGCACCTTCCCCATCCCTTTCCTTTTCAACTTCAACGAGATGACAACGAGCGAACCCGTCGAATATCTTCGAAAAATCTTAACGGTCGAACAGCTTCCGGCGATGCCGCATAGTGCCTTGACGGTCCTGCAATTGGATAACGACCTGACCAAGGTCGATATCAACGATCTGGTTCGTCCGATCGAAGCAGACCCGGGATTGGCGGCCCAAGTTCTCAAATTCCTGAATTCCTCGTATTTCGGCTTTCAAAGTGCAATCTCCAACGTCCGGCAGGGAATCGCCTTGGTCGGAATCCGGATCGTCAAGAACTTCGTTCTCTGGAAAGCGGTCTTCAGCCTGATCCCGAAAAGCAAATTGGGCGGGTTCGACGTTACCTATCTTTGGCAGGATTCCCTCCGCCGGGCGATGTTCGCCCGCTTTTTGCTCTTGGAAATCCGCAAAGGGGACCCGGAACTCGCGTTCGCGGGCGCCTTGCTCCAGGATATGGCGGTTCCGCTCCTGCTCAAGCAGCGGCCCCAAGAGTACGGTGATGTCTTGACCAAACTGCGCGACGACGAAAAAACGCGGCTCTCGACCTTGGAGCGGGAAACTTTCGGTTGGACACATGCCGATGCGGCCGGTGTTCTCGGAAAAAACTGGAAATTACCCGACCCGCTCACCGATTTAATGGCCAATCATCTGCTCTTGGACGAAATCATCGGCGATTTCGCGCAAAACCCTGAACAGGTCGTCGTTTCGCTTTCGGCCCTGCTCCCTTCCGTCACTAAAGAGGATTGGACGGAAAGTGCCGCATTTATGAAGCATTATTCGAAAATCATCGGCAACAAATCGTTGCCTTTAGAGAATTTTTTCTCGAAAGTCGACAAGGAGTTCGAGCAGTACGCCGTCATTATTCAGATCGCGAAACCGAAAAAACTGTTGGTCGAGTACCTGAGTTGACCGTTTAGCGATGTTTAGCCGAGCGGCGTAGACGCCAGAGTTTCCCCTCTAATCAATGATGCGCCGGCGTCTTCGCCGCTCGGCTAAACACGATCATTCTCCCGCGGCCCCCAAGTTATAAACCAAGCGTCCCCTGCCGCAAATATTCCCGCGTTCAGAAAGGAACATCCAATCCCATGGAACGATTGTCCGTTCTTCAAGCCCGAAACGCCGATGCGATCGGGAAAACCGTTTTGCTGCAAGGTTGGGTTCGAACCCGCCGCGATTCGAAAGCCGGGTTCAGCTTCATCGAATTGAACGACGGTTCCTGTTTCGGCAACGTCCAGATTCTCGCCCCGAAATCGCTCCCGAATTACGACTCGACCGTGCTTTCGATCAGCGCCGGCTGCTCCCTTGCCGTAACGGGCCTGGTCAAGGAATCCCCGGGCCAAGGGCAGCCGACCGAGGTCGAAGCGCTCGAAATCACGCTGCTCGGCTCGGCCGATGCCGAAACCTATCCGCTGCAAAAGAAGCGACATTCGCTCGAATTTTTGCGCAGCATCGCCCATTTGCGGCCGCGGACGAACACGTTCGGGGCGGTCGCCCGGGTTCGGAACCGGCTTAGCTTTTCGATACACCAATTTTTTCAGGAACGGGGCTTTTATTACATGCACGCCCCGATCATCACGGCGAGCGATTGCGAAGGGGCGGGCGAAATGTTCCGCGCCAGCACCCTTGATCCGGACAACCCGCCGCGAAACGAGCAAGGCAAGGTCGATTATTCGCACGATTTTTTCGGGCGCCCCTCGTTCCTGACGGTCAGCGGCCAACTCGAAGCGGAAACCTACGCCTGTGCTTTGGGCAAAGTGTACACCTTCGGGCCGACGTTTCGGGCCGAGAATTCGAACACCTCCCGGCACTTGAGCGAATTCTGGATGGTCGAGCCGGAAGTCGCGTTCAACGAATTGCCGCAAAATATGGACCTCGCGGAAGATTTCCTGAAGCGGATTTTCGGCGATCTTTTGAGAGACTGCCCGGAGGATATGCGGTTTTTCAACGACCAGATCGACAAGACGCTCATCGACACGCTTGAACATGTGATTCAAAGCGATTTTATCCGGCTGCCTTACACCGAAGCGGTCGAGATTCTCGTCAAATCGGGAC
>JAVBSX010000262.1:0-7038 GCA_031556455.1 Thermoguttaceae bacterium | reverse complement strand
GTCAGCGCGGGGTGATATTATACTCCAACCCGGCATCAATTGATCGTTTTTTTACAATCCCGATTCTCTCGAAAATTGAAAAAAGCGGAGTACCGGTTAAATGGTCAAACGGCCATAGGATGCCGGGTTCAAGTTTACGTCTGTGTTTCAATCACCCCGCGCTGACGCTTGGGGCTAGTATGTGATATTTGCTAAAAGCCGACCTGCTTCAAATCATGAGAATATTGACAACAATGAAGCGTATTGCGATCAAAAGAATTTGTTTGGCGATTTTGGTGATGCCGCTGGTTTTTCAGGAATCGCGGGGATCTTTCCTTTTCGCCCAGTATGATACCTCCCAGCTGGTTGAAAGCGAGGACGAATTCGCGCCGGCCTCGAACGAATTCGATCAGAGTTCCTCGGGTTCGATCGATACTTTTTCGCAGGGGCCTTCGACCTACGCTCCAAAGCAAGCCCAACCGGCTCTGCCTCCCCCACTGTCAGGTTCCGAGTCCCGGCGTTACGATGCCGGGCCTCGCCCTTCGGACGGCCCCGGTGCTGGGCCGGCACCGGACAGAAGACGCCCATCTCCCCCTGCATTGCCCGGAACGCCCCGACAGCCGCCGTCAGGTTCGCCGGAACCGACTCCCCGGCCCGATTATGCCGAGCAAGGGCAACCCCACGGGCCCGTTCCCGCGACCGCTCCCTCCGTCCCGGCTTCCTTGCGAAGCGTCGTCGATCCGAATCACCCGTTTTACCAACTGCAAATGAGTTCCGAACCGGTCGATCCTCATTCGATCATCACCGGTCAACCGTTGACTCTCGCCGAATTGCTTCAAAACACCACCTCTCCGCAATTGCGAGGGCAATTGTTGCACGCCTACTGGGAACTCGCGGGAGAAATCGCGAAATACAAAATCCTTTATTTCAAGGAAACGCAAATCTCGTCTTGGGTAAGGATCGTGCTCAATAATCGGGAAACCAATTCCGCCCGGACTCGACTCTTCCAATCGGCGGAAAAATGGGCGAACGAAGAACGCAAAACGGCGGAACTGCAGGTTCTTATCAAACAAAACGAATTGGCTGCCCTGCAGGATCGGCAAAAGGGATACGGACAGGTCGTCTTCGCCAACGAACCGCAAAATCGGCCGCTGCCGATTCCTTGCGATTTTCCGCTTGTCGTTCCGTATAACACTCAGGCGAACCAAATGGTGCAATACCGGCAGTTGACTACGAAAGCCCTGTCGTTGGACAAACGGCTCCCCTTGCAGCAGCGTTTGATCGTTTCGAAAACCGGCGCCGTTGCCGCCGGAGAGGAATACCTCAACGAACTGTGCTCCTCTGAAGCGCCAACGGATATGGCGACAACGGACGCGTTGATTTTTACGCTCGGTCAAACCGTTGTGCTTCGCTGTGAACTGGTCGACGAGATCGTCGAATACAACCGGGAAATCGCCGATTACGTCACCGAAACGATTTCGCCCGAGATCAGCGGCCGACGACTTTTGGCGATGCTGATTCAATTGAACCCGGCGGACCCGAATTCGGACGATTCGAACGAGACCTCGCAACGCTCGCAGCCGCTCGGGGCAACCGCCGAGATCGCGAACCACATTCCGACGGTCAGGCCGGCGGAATCCGAGAATGACCGCCCGACGGTCAGGCCAGCGGAATTCGCGGATCGTCGCCCGACGGTTGAGACCGCCGAATTGACAAATTCGCCCCCGACAGCCGAATTCGACGGCGTTGAAAACGAGCCGATTCAGCAGGCGGGCGGCCGGGCGGAACCGCCGCGTAATCTTCCGGCGGCCCATTTCCAACCGTATCACAACGACACCGAATCCCGTTTCCCCGTCGAATAACCGTCTCGCACGGCACCGGCGTCTGCGCCGCCCGGCTAAACGAACAACTCACAAAAATTGGTTTTGGCAACGTACTATCCTCTCTCCTCTTTTCTCTCTCCTCTCAACAATGACCGATTACCAACTTGGCACGAAAGCTTTGCACGCCGGGCAAACGGCCGATCCGACAACCGGTTCTTGCGCCGTCCCGATTCATTTGACGACCAGTTATGTCTATAAAAGCAGCGAATATGCACAAAAGATTTTCGCTCTCGAAGAGCCGGGTTACATTTATACCCGACTCGGCAATCCGACGACGACCGTGTTCGAAGAGCGAATGACCGCGCTCGAAGGGGGGCTCGGAGCGCTCGCGCTTTCGAGCGGGCAGCAGGCCGTCGCCGTTTCGCTGTTCAATCTCGCTCAATGCGGGGAGCACATCATCGCTTCGGCCGGGCTGTACGGCGGCACGGTTTCCCTCTTTTTGAACACGTTCAAAAAGTTCGGGATCGAAGTTTCGCTCGTCGACATGTCGAAACCGGACAACATCGCCGCCGCAATCCGGCCGAACACCCGGGCCGTGTTTTACGAAACGCTCGCGAATCCGAAAAACGAGGTCCTCGATTACGAAGAAATCGCCCGGGTCGCCCACGAACACGGCCTGCCCGTGATCAGCGATAATACGGTCCTGTCCCCGGTTCTGTTCCGGCCGTTCGATCACGGAACCGACATCGCCGTTTACAGCGCGACGAAAATGATCGGCGGGCACGGAACCTGCATCGGCGGTGTGATTATCGACAGCGGCAACTTCGATTGGGGAGCCGATCCGAAAAAATGGTCCCAGTTTACCGGCCCGGACCCGTCGTATCACGGTTTGAACTTTTATCAAACGTTCGGCAAGGCGTGTTACATCACGATGTGCCGCACGAATTGGCTTCGCGATCTCGGCGGCTGCCTCAGCCCTCTCAACGCCTTCCAATTTCTCCAAGGTTTGGAAACCTTGCACTTGCGGGCTCCCCGACATTCCGAAAACGCTCTCGCCCTTGCCCAGTATTTGGAAAAGCATCCGAAAGTCGCCTGGGTCAACTACCCGGGGCTCGCTTCGCATCCGAACCATAATCTCGCGAAAAAGTACCTCCCGAACGGAATGGGAGCGATTCTCGGGTTCGGCATCAAAGGAGGCCGCGAAGCCGGGCAAAAGTTTATCGAATCGGTCAAATTGGCGACGCATTTGGCCAACATTTGCGACGCGCGGACCCTGGTGATACATCCGGCGACGACGACGCACAGCCAACTGAACGACGCGGAACTGGCTGCCGCGGGAGTAACCCCGGATTACATTCGCGTCAGCGTCGGCTTGGAAGACCTCGCCGACATCATCGCCGATTTCGAACAAGCGCTGCGATAAGAAAGTGTCTTCAAAGTGATGCCGCGGCAATAACAGCCCGAAACGTAGCGTCGCGCAGTGAGGGTTGGAGGCGTTTAATCCCTCACTACGCTGCGCTTCGTTTCGGGTTGCTATTCGAAATTTATCGTCGGGGACAAAAAAAAGCCGCAAGTGTAGCGAAGCGTAACTTGCGGCTTTTTTTGTTCTGCCTATCTTAACGGTTGTCAATTTCTTAACCGTCTCAAAATGCCTTCCTTTTGAATATCATCTTATCAAATGATAGACTGGGAAGACTTTTTCTTTTTTTAGGTTTCTTTCAATTTTTCTTACGCATTTCTTTTCCTTTGTCCGATGATATTCGATGAGGACCAAATAGTAAGGATATTATATCTACTTGGATAAAATGGGCTATTTGCATAATGTGTGCCGCCTGTTTTCGAGACTTTGAATTCATCATACTGGTTCGATCATAAAATTTGGCCCTCGATGATTCGAAATGCAACAAAGTGATTTCCCCAAAGCGAGGGATCGCGAGTGTTCGCGTTACGAAGCGGATCGCATTTTTGCGTCGATCAATACATACTTGATTTATCAAAAGGAAACGCCGTGTCAACCAAGCGTCATTCAACGAAGAGCAAACAAAAACGACGGCTCACAAACACCGGGAAAATCGAACAGGTGACCTGGCAAGCAGTACTCGGCATTGCTCCCGATCAGCATCTTTCGCAAAAGAACGAAAAGAAGAAGCTGGAAACGCGGGTACTCCGTTTCGAGGAAATGGAGCAGCGGCTCGCTCTTTCGGCCGATCCGCTGACGTTCGCGTTTCCTCAGACGCCGGACATCAATTTCGGGTCGGTCTATTTCGAAGACGACCGCGGCATGGGAATGGACCAGTACGGCGACGTGTTTCAAATCAACTGGAACGGCGGCGCCGCGGGCACGCAGTTGACGGAAATCCGGATCAATCTCGACAAAAACCAAAACGGCGTCCTCGATCCCGGGGAATGCTTTTTCGATACGGAGGGAAAAAACGGCGGCGTTTACGGTTATAACCCGTTTACATTCGTTTCGATGGAAGGAGTCGGTTCCTACGAATTCAGCGTCGAAGACGGCGGGCAACTGCTGGTGATCAAATTCACCGATTTCGAAGCGGGCGGAAAATTCGTTTTTTCGATCGACGTCGACGAATACGATACCCGCAACGGCAAAGACAACACCAGTGCGATCGCCGAAGGAAAGGAGTTCGAAGGATCGATTTTAACCGGCGTTTTCAAACATCCCGATTATGAAACCCTGGAAGGCTCGGCGGTCTTCTATGATCGATATGACGATCCCGCCAATGTCGGTCTCGATCTTCCCGATGTCGGGTATGGAACGACCCCGCCCAAGGAAGTGCAAACCGCCGCCGGAATCGGTTCCTTTACGCAAACGCCGAAAAAAGGTTCCTTGAGCGGTTACGTTTACGAAGACGTCAACAACAACGGAATCAAGGATGCCGGCGAAAAAGGGATCAAGGGCGTCCCGTTGAGTTTGTGGATTTGGGACGGTGAGGCTCAAAAATACGTCAACACCGGAAAAACGGCGACAACGGATAAGGACGGGTACTATATTTTCAACAACCTGAACCCAAATAAAATTTACCGGATTACGGAAAGTCAACCGAACGGTTACATCGACGGATTGGATGCGGCCGGTACGATCGGAGGTGCAACAAAAGGCGAAGCGCTCAATCCGGGAGACCAGATCGACGACATTCCGCTCGGAGCGAACGAGCATGGTGTCAATTACAACTTCGGCGAATTGAAAACCGGTTCGATTAGCGGATACGTTTACGAAGATTACAATTGCGACGGAAAACGCCAGGAATCGGAAAAGGGGATTCCAGACATCGAACTGACCCTTTGGGTTTGGGACGAAGCAACCCAAAAATATATCAACACCTGGATTACGACGACCACCAGAAGTAAGGGGGAATATACATTCACGGACCTTGATCCGTTCAAAAAATACCAAATCGTCGAAACGCAACCTTCGGCAGATCAGTATTTCGAGGGCAAGGAACAGGTTGGAACCATTGACGGCGAAGAAGTCGGTCGGGCGTTGACTCCGAAGGAAAACACGATCACCGACATCATAATCGGATTCGACCAGCATGGAATCGGTTACAACTTCGCCGAACGACTTCCCGCCAAAATCAGCGGTTACGTTTATGAGGACGTGAACGACAACGGGATCAAGGATACCGACGAAAAAGGGATCGGGGGGATCGAAATCACCCTTTACGTCTACAACACCGCGACCGGGAAATACGAATCGACCGATCGGACCGTAAAAACGAGTACCGATCCCAATAATTTGGGATACTATGTCTTCGATCACCTCGATCCGTGCAAATTGTACGCCGTTCGGGAAAAGCAGCCGGAAGATTACATCGACGGCAAGGACACGCCTGGCGACAGTGGGAAAAACGGCGATAATGATGAGATCAAGGACATCGACACGAAGCCGGGTGAGGAAGACAAAAACAACAATTTCGGCGAACGGAAGCCCTCTTCGATCAGCGGGTATGTCTTCAAGGAAGGAGATACCGTCCATTTGTATCCCAAAGACCCGGACCCGAGTGTCGCCCCGCCGGATTGGAACGGCCGTATGCAAGATGCGACCAAACGGCTTTCCGGGGTCGTGCTGATTTTGGCCGATGCCAACGGCGTGCCGCTTCGGGACGCCGACGGCAACCTGATCAAGGCGACGACCGATGAGAATGGGTTTTATGAGTTTAAAATGCTGCCCGAGGGGACCTATTCCATCCTCGAAGAGCAGCCGGATGGATATATCGACGGAATCGATACGCCGGGAACCAAGGGAGGCATCGCGATCAACGTCTACGATACGGCCTCACTCGATCAACTCCGCGAAAAAGGAATCGACGTCACCGCGTTCAAAAACGACGCGATTATCGGTATCGCTCTCGGATATGGCGAAAAAGCGGAATTGAACAATTTCAGCGAAGTCGAAGTGATTCGCGATCTCGTTCCTCCGGACCCGCCGGAACCGCCCAAACCGCCTGTTGTTCCGCCGGTTACCCCGCCTGATTTGCCGCATTTCAATCCAGGACCGCCCCAAGGCGTAACGGGCCAATTCGTGCCGGTCAACCACATTTCCTACCAGCCGGGAACGAACACCGACCGGCTCGGCCCGGAAATGGGGGGCGGCGGTCTGCCGGAACCGAATTACACTTGGCACTTGAGCGTTCTCAACGGCGGTTACCCCCGGGGCGAGAACGAGACGCAATCG
Source organism: Thermoguttaceae bacterium (assembly GCA_031556455.1). Classification (GTDB taxonomy): domain Bacteria; phylum Planctomycetota; class Planctomycetia; order Pirellulales; family Thermoguttaceae; genus JAVBSX01. The sequence continues at coordinate 540 of JAVBSX010000262.1, read as the reverse complement.
GCCGACCTGCAAACTTCGGCCCTCGCTTCGGCGGCGTACACCAACGTCTCTTGGCAGCCGGTCTCCTTGAATCGCGGAAAATGGGTTGTTCGGGACAAGTACGGCAAGGCGATCGAGCGACACGTCTTCGGTTTGGAGGGAGCGCGTCCGATCGTCGGGGATTTCAACGGTGATGGGATCGCCGAGGTCGCCGTTTATCACGACGGTTTTTGGTACATCGACCTGAACGGCAACGGCATCTGGGACGAGGAGGATTTGATCGCCCAGCTCGGAACCGGCTCGGATCAACCGATCGTCGGCGATTGGGACGGCGACGGCAAAGCGGACATCGGAATCTTCGGTCGGGAATGGGAAGGGGACCGCAACGCGATCGAAAAAGACCCCGGCCTGCCGAGCGACTTGAACAATCATGCCGCCCGGGGCATGCGGCCGAAAAACGTCCCGCCCAGCGTCGCCGAGGCGACCAAGGGACACCGTTCGTTCCAGCATACGGCCAAAGGGAAGGTCCGTGCCGATTTGATCGACCACGTTTTCGAGTAC
>JAVBSX010000212.1:0-20647 GCA_031556455.1 Thermoguttaceae bacterium | reverse complement strand
AATTATTTGCCGAAATCGAGGGTTCCCCAGAGGCTCGGGTCGTTGTCGTGCGGAAACGGCGGGCCGACCAGAAGGTAATGGTTGCCGATTTCCCGGTCGAGCACCGCGTAATGAAAGCCGAGCCGGGGAAATTCCGCCGGTTCGTAGCCGGTCAGCACATCTTCGGGCAGGACCACGTCCAGTTGGTAACCTTCTTTCAAAAGACGGCCGCGAATCTTGATCCGCTCCGTCTCGACCGCGTTCGGATGGGCTTTGGCCCGGTGTATGGGGAACCAGAAAACGACCGGTTCCCGCCCATCAGTTCCTCCGCCGAGCGGTAGGAACACAAAACGGTGACAGAACCGCGTCGCCCGGTGCACGTTCCGAACATCCCGCGTGTCGAGACAGATCTGGACGCCGTCGCTCTCTTCCGGCTGCGCGAGGCGGCACCAGGGCTGCTGTTTTTTCCCGGAAACGGCGATCGAAAGGGCGAGCCCTTTTTCGTTCCAACCGATTCGAAAATCGACCGGCGGGCTATCTTCGATTTTCGGGCCGCTTTTTTCCAATTCCGCGAACGAGGGGAGCCGGTAATTCTCGTCGAGGTCCGGCGGCCCGCCCGCCCCGCCGAGTTTCGGCAGGTAAAGGCAGCTCATTTCGAACTGGAAAAAGAAACTCTTTGGGATTTCGACGGTCGACACGAGCCAAAAGGGCGGAAAGGGGCGAGTTGAATCTCTTCAATAGAGCATCTTCGTCGTTTTTGTCAATTCCCGAATCACTCACGAAAAGGAGAGAACTGCAAAGTTGAATTTGTGAGAAGATCGAGAAAATAGGACGCGTCATTTCGAGCGAAGCGAGAAATCTCACCCTCGCCGAACAGATGGGAATTCCAGCCATCGCGCGAGGGTGAGATTTCTCCTTACGCTCCGCTTCAGTCGAAATGACAAAAACACCATTCCGCTGAAGTGTTATACTGAAGCCGGTTTAAAATTCCCGTCTTCAGTACGGTAGCGGCCCAACGAGGCCGCGGTTTGACGGAGGGCGAAGCCTACCGCCCATACCGGCTACGGTATACAGGCTTTCTTATCCCTTTTCGGACTTGTCGCAACGCGGTTTTTTCGTTACAATCGGCAAACTTTGCGGCGGATTGTGCTTCAACTCCGGTCTCACGCCCCCTTTTTTCAAGGAAAATATTGTGAACAACATCATCTGCATGAAATGGGGAACGAAGTTCGGTCCCGAATACGTCAACACATTGGCCGGAATGGTCCGGCGGCATTTGAAAATTCCGTACCGTTTCGTCTGCTTTACCGAAGATGGTGCAGGGCTCGATCCGCGAATCGAGGTTCGCCCGCTGCCGGAAATGTCGCTCCCGGGCCATTTGCCGGAACGCGGTTGGAGAAAGCTGAGCGTGTTCGGGGAAAAACTGGCCGATCTCGAAGGGCGAGCCCTTTTCCTCGACCTCGATGTTCTGGTCCTCGGTGATTTGGAGCCGTTCTTTACGCACCCGGGCGAATTCCTGATCGTTCACGAATGGGGATTCAAAGACAATGTGATCGGCAATTCCTCGGTCTTCCGATTCGAAATCGGCAAATATCCCGACGTTTTCTCGTACTTCCTGCAGAACCGGGAAGAAATCCGGAAGCAGCACCGCAACGAGCAGGCGTACCTTTCGCATTTCATTCATTCGAAAGGGATCCTGCAATACTGGCCCGAGGAATGGTGCCGTTCGTTCAAGCGGCATTGCATGCGGTCGTTCCCGATCAATTACCTCTTGCCGCCGGTTCAGCCCGAGGGGGCCAAGATCATCGTTTTTCACGGAAATCCCAACCCGGATGCCGCCCGCGACGGTTGGGTCGGCAAATACGGCCTCCGCGCCGTCCGCCCCGCCCGTTGGATCGCGGAACACTGGGTTGCCGGGGATTGACACCGATTCCCGGCAGGCCTTGAAGACGGCGACTAACCGGCAGCTGACGCAGCCGGCTCGATGAGGCGGGGTTAGGCGGTTTCCGGGGCAGGGTCGGTCGGCGTCGCGGTGGCCGGTTCCGGGTCGGTTCCCGTTTCCGCTGCCGCTTCCGAATCGGGACCTGCGTTCGCATCGCGCGGGATTCGCTTGACCGCGACAAGGGCGTCCCCCTCGTCGAGGTTCATCAGCCGGACCCCTTGGGTGTTGCGGCCCATCTCACGGATGTCGCTGACCGCGATCCGTTGGATCTGGCCCCGCGAGGTAATCATCATTACCTCGTCGTCCTCGCGGACCCGGGTAATGCCGATCACCGGGCCGTTGCGGTCCGAAGTTCGGATATCCTTGAGCCCGAGCCCGCCGCGGTGCTTCGTCCGGTAACAACGGGCCGAATCGGGTTCGTCCCCTTCGCCGGCTTCCGAATCGACCTCGGTATCGGTTTCGACGACGTCCGAATCCTTTTCCTGCTCGTCGGTTTCTCCGTCGATCGCGATTTTTTCCTCTTCCGGTTCCGCGTTCGGTCCGATCGGCGTCCGTTTACCATATCCGTTGGCACAGGCCGTCAAGAGCGTCATATCCGGGGACGCGACGATCATACCGACGACGAGATCCCCTTTGCGGAGCCGGATTCCCTTGACGCCGCTCGCCGAACGACCCATCGCCCGGGCATCCGTATGCCGGAAGCGAATCGCGTTCCCCTGGGCCGTCGAGATGATCAGCTCATCGCCCGGTCCGACGACCGTGCCGTCGATCAACTCGTCGCCGTCGCGGAGTTTGATCGCGATGATCCCCCCCTTCGTCGGCCGCCGGAACGCCGAAAGGGCCGTCTTTTTGACGAGTCCGTTTTTCGTCGCGAGCACGAGATACCGGCCCGGCTCGTCGAAATCGCGGACCGCCCGACAATCGGCGATCTGTTCCCCCTCCGAGAGGTCGAGCATGTTGACGATCGCCCGGCCTTTGGAGGTCGGCGGCAGTTGTGGGAGATTGTAAACCTTGTGCCAATAAACCCGCCCCTTGTTCGTAAAGAACAGCAGGTAATTGTGCGTCGAGGTGATAAAAAGATGTTGGATCGGATCCTCTTCGGCGACCTTCGCACCGATCCGGCCCTTGCCGCCCCGTTTTTGAGCCCGGTACACCGAGACCGGTGTCCGTTTGATATAACCGCCGTGTGTGATCGAAACGACCATCGTCTCTTCGTTGATCAGGTCCTCGACGTCGATGTCGGTCGCTTCCTCGCCGGTGATTTCGGTCCGCCGCTTGTCGCCGTGCTTTCGCTTGATTTCGAGCAGGTCTTCGCGAATCATGTCCCGGATCAGCTTTTCGTCGGCCAGAATCCGAAGGTATTCCGCGATTTCCTTCAACAGTTCGCGGTACTCATCGCCGAGCTTTTCCTGTTCGAGGTTGACCAAATGTCCGAGGGTCATTCGCAGGATCGCATCGGCCTGGACCGGGGTGAGCGTGTAATTTTCGGCCTTGCCCCGTTCCGATTCGAAGATTTCGAACCCTTCGTCTCCCAAAGCCCGATGCAGCATCGAGGAGGGACATTCGATCTGCATCAGCCGGACCTTCGCCTCAGCCTGGGTCTTGGAGGTCCGGATCGTTCGGATCACCTCGTCGATATTGGCATGGGCGATGATCAAACCCTCGACGGTGTGCTTTCGTTTGCGGGCTTTGGCAAGGAGGAACTGTGTCCGGCGGCGGATCACGGAAATCCGATGCCGGATAAACTCCTCGACCATTTCCTTGAACGAAAGCACTCGCGGTTTGCCGTCGACCAACGCCAACAGGATGATCGAGAACGAATCCTGCAGCGGTGTAAATTGGTACAGTTGGTTGAGAACGACATCGGGGTCGGCGTCCCGTTTCAATTCGAGTACGAGACGGACCGGCTCCTTGAGGTCGGACTCGTTGCGCATGTGGGCGATGCCCGGAATTTTTCCGGTATTGACCATTTCGGCGATCTTCTCTTCAATCCGATCCCGCGTCTGTTGGAACGGAATTTCGGAAATGATGATCCGGTTTCGCTTTCCGTGCTCTTCGATATGTGCTCTCGCCCGAACGACGATGTTGCCCCGGCCGGTCAGGTACCCCCGATTGATCCCGCTGCGGCCGCAAATGATGCCGCCGGTTGGAAAATCGGGGCCGGGACAGATTTTCAGCAACTCGAACGGGGAGATGTCCGGCTCATCGAGAACGGCGACGGTCGCGTCGCAGATTTCCCCGACGTTGTGCGGGGGAATGCTCGTCGCCATACCGACGGCGATGCCGTTGGAGCCGTTGACCAGGAGGTTGGGGAATTTCGACGGCAGGACCGTCGGCTCCAATCTCTGCTCATCGTAGGTGGGAGTAAAGTCGACCGTGTCGAGATTGAGGTCTTCGAGCAGCAGCGAGGCGATATGCGAGAGCCGGGCTTCGGTGTACCGCATCGCGGCGGGAGGTAGACCGGCGATCGAGCCGAAATTCCCCTGTTTGTCGATGAGCGTTTTGCGCATGTTCCAATCCTGCGCCATTCTCACGAGCGTCGGATAGACGACCATGTCGCCGTGCGGGTGGTAATTACCCATCGTATCGCCCGCGATTTTGGAACATTTGACGCGCGAGGCCGAGGGCCCGATGTTCAAATCGTTCATTGCGACGAGAATCCGGCGTTGGGACGGCTTGAGACCGTCTCGCACATCGGGAATCGCCCGGGAGACGATCACGCTCATCGCGTAGGTGAGATAACTGCCGCGCAGTTCGTCGTCGATCGACAGTTGCAGGAGCTTCGTCCCATCTTCCATGATCCGGGTGCCGGAGGAGATTTCTTCCGGCGAGAGAACCTCGGGATCGAGGGGCGGAAGTTCGGGGGAAGACTCTTGGGAATCGCCGGGGGAAATCGTGTCGTCGGAGGACAAAGGGAGCTCCTTTCAGCAGTATAAGGGGCCCGGAACCCGGGCGTAAAATGACCCCTTCAATATACCAAAAAAGCGGTCCCGGGACAACCCCCGCGAGAAGACTGTTCGGGGATTATCAACTCGACATAAGTCTCGCGCGGAGACGCGGAGTACGCAGAGAAAAGCGGAAAGAAAAATATTTGTACGGAATCAGCGTGAGAGATTACAATGAAAACGCCGCGACCTCCGCGTCTCCGCGCGCAATTTTGATTTTTTCGCCGGGAACGCTATTCCCAGGGGAGCTCTTTCGCCTTGCCCCAGAGTTCTTCGAGGGCATAATACTCCCGCGTTTCCTCGTCGAAAAGATGAACGACGATATCACCGTAATCGAGCACGATCCAGCGGCTTTCCTCGTAACCGGAGATGCTCAGCCGCTGATCGCCGAGCTCCTTCTCGAATTTTTTGTCGATCTCTTCGCTGATCGCGTGCAACTGCCGACGGCTGCTGCCGGAAACGAGCACGAAAAAATCGAAATTTTGCGTCAATTCCCGCAAATCGAGAACCAGGATATTTTGCCCCCGGTTTTCGGCGGCGACTTTCGCCGCGATTTTCGCGCGTTCTTCGACCGAGGGGAGGTTTTTTCGAGCGGTTTTCGACAAGTGTGGGAATCTCCTGATTGAATGGTGATCTTCAATTTTTGGTTAAAAACAGCAGCCGGAAGCGTCAGCGACCGGTTCTCAAACGTGAACGGCGGGGCAAACCCCGCGCTCACGCTTGGGGCTGCTGTTACGGTTTTTCAAGGTCGGAACAAATGCAAACGTACTGGCCGCAGCCGGGGCAGCCGGAGCCGTACTTTTCGGTGATCGCCTCCGTCAGGTCGATTTCGACGACATTGGCGATCGTCGTCAACCAAGCGAGCACATCGGCGAATTCCCCGCGGATTTCCTCCTTGGAGCCGTTTCGCAGGGCGGAGGCGAGCTCGCCGACCTCTTCCATAAACCACATAAACGTCCCGTCGACCCCTCGCTGCTGGTCCTTTTCGAGATACATCTCCCGGATCAGACGCTGAAAGTCTTTGAAAGAAACGTTGGTACGGCAATCTTCGGTCATATTAAAGTGGGGGAAAGCGGCTTGGCGGCTTAGCTGTCAGCAGCTTAGCAAATTCTGTATTCGAAGCCGCTAAGCTGCTAAGTCGCTAAGCTGCTATTTTTTATACTCTTCAAACGCTTTTTTCAAATCGAGGGAATCGGCGTCACCTTTGTGAAACAGGACCCGATACCGAAGGGTGAAGGAATCCCCCTTTTTCAAAACATACTCCCCGGTCTTTTCCGGCTTGCCGAGAAAATCATGTTCCCCGAACGGGTTGGCCGCGAAAAGGCCGTAGGTCCGGACATGCCAAAACGTCGGGTAACGAAAACTGCTCGGATGGTTGAAAACCGTGATCCCGGCCCATTCGCCCCCGACGGGCCCGGAGAAATCGACCCATTCGGAGCGTTTAGCCCAAGCCTCGCCGTCGGTGATCCCCTGGGCGTTGGTGATTTTCCCGCCGTGATTCTCGTCTTTGACCCGGGGGCCGACCACGTCCACGGTCGTGGGGACGCGGATGCCGAACGAACCTTCTTTCGTATCGCCGAACAACGTCTCATCGGCAACGCCGGTTACCGTTACATCGAAATCGATGATCCGACCGAGCGGCGTCTCGCGGAAGGTGATCGTCCGCTTGTCGGTGCAGGGAATCTCGCCGTCTTTCTTGACCCAGGAGTTTTCGGTTTCGAGAACCGCCGTCTGGCCGTCGCATTCGGCTTTGGAAAACTTGTCGTGCCGGATGTTATTGCCGCGAATCGCCCAGAAATCAGCCTCACCGACCTCGCCGTGATCGAACCAAAGCGAACGGTGATGCGGGTGATCCTTTTTCTCTTCGGCGTTGTCTTCGGACATCGGATAATCGCGGGTCATTTTTTTGCCGTTCGGTCCGATGATCGGCCAAATGATCGGCACACCCTTGAAATCGGTCACATAACCGGCGAACGGCTGTCCGTCGATTTTGACCTCGTATCCGGTCTCGGTTTTTTCGAGCGACATTTCCGCCGCATTCAGCGAGAAACCGAACAGCAGCAAAACAAGCGGCAATAGGCAAAATATCTTTTTCATTTTTATGTGAGGATAGATGATAGAGGACAGAGGACAGTGAGAAGTGGGAAGTGGGAAGTGGGAAGAGAGCCGCGACCTACGGTCGCGAAGTCCAATTCTTAATTCTTAATTTTTAATTCTTAATTTTTCTCGCCCTCTACATATTCGCCTTATATCTTTTGGCGCGATCGACCAACCCGGCGTCTTTGCAGGAGTCGATCACTTTGTCGAGGGCTTTTTCAAACAACGCTTTGTTCGCACGTCGCATGTAATCGTGATGGGCGATATCGACGATCGCGCGGCAGGCGTTTGTCGAAAGTTCCGGGTCGTCGACGAACCCGAGGGCATATTCGACCGTTTCGTTTTCCCGGACGGCTCCGAGCCGGTCCAAAATCAACGCCTTCTCATTATTCCGGGTCGCGATCGACATCGCTTTTTTCATCATTTCGAGCTTGTCTTTTCCGCCGATCGCAATGCCGATCCGATCATCGGGCAACGACACGACCCGAATCAACGCCCGGAGCGCGGCGATCCGGTTCTGCTCCGATTCGTCGGTGTTTTCGGCGATTTTCAACAGTTCCTGAGAAACGACGGCGTTGGGCCAATTGCAAATCGCCCGGATCGCGGCGTTGTGCGTTTCCGCTGAATCGGATTGCAACTCCTTGTTGACGAACGCGAGGGCTGCTTCCCCGCCGACCCGGCCGAGCAGCGGCAAGAGTTCGAGTTTCGCCGGGCCGGTCATTTTCGCGATCACCGGCTTCGCATCGCCGTCACAAATGCGGGCGATGATCTGCTCGGCGTTGTCCCGCTGCCCACGATCCTCGATCAACGGCAGGGCGTCGACGAACAGCCCGACGTTTTCCAGACTCGCGATCGACTCGGCGAAACGGAGCAGTGCGATCTTGTGATCGAATTCCGGCTTTTTCAGAACGGCGAAAATCGGGTCGATCGCTTCCCGGCAATAACGCTTGCACAGCACCTCGCCGATCAACAGCAGCCGGTCCTGATCCGTTTCCTTTTTCAATTCGGCCAACAGCACGTCCTCGATGCCGGGTCCAACCATATTGCTCAGCGCCTTGACGCAAATTCCGCGGTCGAACGTGATCGCGTTGTCCAAAAGGACGGGCACCTGCTCTTTCGTTCCCATTCGGTCCAAAGCGAGGATCGCGGACCGCTTCAAAACCAGATCGTCGCTTTTCAAGGCTTCGAGAACGAACGAGAAGGCTCTCGGGTCTTGCCGGACGGCGATTTCGGCAACCGCGCTCGCCTTTTCAATGTCGTTCATTTTCGCGTAACCTCTCAACCAACGGATCGCGTCCCGTTCTGGGGCATAGGGAAAGGCTTGCGGCATCTCGGTTTCCGGAGCGAACTTCGGCGAAACGGGGGCAATCGCCTCAACCGCGGCTTGCAGCCGTTTTTGTTCGGCACCGTCCGCGTTTTTCAAGGCGGCTTCCAACGCCTGTTTCGCTTCCGGAGCGGAAATCTTCGCGAGGGTCCGCATCGCCTCGTCCCGGATTTTCAGTTCCGGATCGCCGAGCAGCTTCGCGATCGCCTCGACCTCCGAAGCCCCGGCGGTCCAAGCCAATTCGTGCAAGAGCCAAACTTTGCTCACGACCGGAATGTCCTTATCGAGCTGTTCGCTCATCAGCCGGTTGACGACCGCCAACGACTCGGTTTTCCCGGGCGCTCCGGCCGACAGGCAATATCGCTGCCAACCTTGCTGGGCCGCTTCCCGTTGGCCGAGGTCCTCGGCACTCATTTGCGGCAACCATTGGGCGAAATCAGTGGCGATCTGCTCCGGCGTTGGCTCGTTTTGGGCGAAGGCCGTCGCACAGAAGAACAACAAGAGAATCAAGGATCGAATGAGATGTCGCATGGTCAAAATATGTTGAAGAAAAAAATGTGTCAATGTTTGTTTTGTCGAACGACTTCGGCCGATTGTTTTTCTGAAAAGCTCCGAAACCGTCATTTCGAGCGAAGTGAGAAATCTCACCCTCGCCGAAAGAGCCGGAATTCAACCCCGCACGCGAGGGTGAGATTTCTCCTTTCAGTCGAAATGACGCCCCGGTTTTTGCAAGTTAATTGCAAACGCATTCCTACAGCCTACAGTTTATAGCCTACAGCCTTATACCTCGATCGTGTACGGCGAACGCTGCGGGCGGGAAATCATCCGGTTCGCCTGTTCGTCGTTCTCGAACGCATGTTTTTCCTGGTCCCAATGGAGCGGTCGGTCGAGTTTGTAACAGATGTTCAACAATTGGCAAAACGCCGCCGTCCTCGCTCCGTACTCGACGTCCTGAAACGGTCGCAAACGGTTGCGAACGCAATACGCGAAATCTTCGTAAATGTTGTCCGCTCCGCCGGAATAACGCCGCACCTCGACCACTTTTTTCGGCTTGAGGTCCTGTCCGTGCATGTAGGTCCCCTCGGTTCCGACGAACGTGATGTCGCCGCCGCCGTGATACAGCCGGATCCCATTTTTGTAGACGGCGCAAACGAATTCTTTCGGATTTTTCTCGCTGTTTTTCGGCAAGATTTCGACCGGGTCTTCCTTGTCGAGCCCGAGAGCGTAAAGGGCACCGCCGTATTTGTGGGCGCCCCAGTCGGCCAAAAAGCCGTTGCAATACTCTTCGTATTGCCGCCAGCCGCCACCGTAACTGCCGCTGCAACGTTCGGAATTGTAGGGAGCCCAGGGGGCCTGCCCCAACCAACGGTCCCAGTCCATTCCCTCGGGAATCGGCTGTTCCGGCTGGTAACAGGTTTTCGGCGGGCCGCCGACGCCGACATATACTTCCTTGACCGTGCCGATCGCGCCGCTTTGAATCACGGGGGCCATATAGCCGTAATCTTCCATAACCCGTTGGCTGCCGCTGCTCACGACCCGGTTGTACTTTCGGGCGGCCTGCACGATTTGCAACCCCTCGGCCAGCGTCAGGGTGAGCGGTTTTTCGCAGAAGACGTCTTTGCCCGCTTTGCAAGCATCGACGGTAATTTTTGTATGCCAATGGTCCGGCGTCGAAACCGCGAGCACATCGACGTCTTTGCGGTCCAAGATTTCCTCGTATTTCGAGAAAACGACGCAATCTTTATTTTTGTAGCGGTCGTTGACCCGGTCCCGCGCCCGCTCGGCATGCGTTTGGTAACAATCGCAAACGCCGAGACAGCGGAACGAACCGGACCAAAAGGCCCCGAGAATTTCGTTGCCCCGGTTGCCCATCCCGATCGAAACGCTCACGATTTGGTTGTTCGGGGAGGTTGCCCCGTCGAGCCCGAGAATCCGCCCGGGTAAAAACAGCGGAGCGGCGAGGGCACCCGCTCCGACAGCGAGAAAACCACGACGCGTGATCGCATGATCCGATTTTTTCATTTTCTATTCTCCAAAAAATATGAGAAAGCTTTGGTACTATGTTATGTGATTGAACTGAGCTTGTGAAAGCGAAAAAACACCGTGTCATTTCGAGCGAAGCGAGAAATCTCACCCTCGCGAGGAGGCTTGAATTCCGTCTCTTTCGGCGAGGGTGAAATTTCTCCCTGCGCGTTGCTCCAGTCGAAATGACGGCCTCGTTTTTTTGCGTGAACGGCAACCGGCAGTTTATCACCATGTCAATCGTATTCGAAACCGTTTTACACAATTTGCGGCGGCTCGGCAACATGGTGATCTCATTTTGCTACCAACCGTTGCGGCACCGGCGTCTGCGCCGCTCGGCTAAACGGGTGATTGATTCTCACGGGTTTTTTACGTCATAACAGTACAAAAACGTCCCGTGCCGGACGTACAGCCGGCCGCCGCAAACGACCGGGTGCGACCAAAACGGGCCGTCCCCTTCGTCCGGCAGCCGGAAACGGCTCTCGATGTCGTATTTTTCCGGCGTCGGTTTCCAAAGGGCCAAATCGCCACGGTCTTCCGTGATGCGATAAATGTAACCGTCGGCAAACGTCAATGAACCGCGGCTGATGTCCCGTTCGGCCCACATTGTTTGACCGTCGCTCCAGCGAACGCAGGTCCAAACTCCGCCGCGATATTCGTACGAACTGCCGTACAAATAACCGTCCAGCAGAATAACCGAATCGTGCAGGTTGTCGAGCATCAGGTTATGCCAAACCTGTTCGACGGACGCCGTTTGGCCCCGGACCGTCAGCTTGAGCAGCATCGCCCCGCGATCCCGGCTCTCTTCTTCCGAACGGCCCGGCTCGGCGGCACTGGTGATAAAAATGTGCCCTTCGTGATACAGCGGCGTCAGCACGTTGATGTCCCAGGTTTGGATATGCCGATGCCGGAACAAAAGTTTCCCCGTGTTCGCGTCGACCCCAAGCAGGCTCTTGGCGTTCATCGTCAAAAGAATCCGGAGGCCGTCCTGATCGATGATTTGCGCAGTCGCGTAACTCGTCTGCTCCCCGGTGTCCGGCGTCGTCCAAACCGTTCGCCCGGTCATTTTATCGAGGGCGGCAACGCTCCCTTTCCGGCCGCCGGGAGCGCAGTACACATGTTTGCCGTCGACCAACGGCGATTCCGCGAGAGACCAGCGGGGATTTTCCCCCTCGAAATCGGTGAGGATGTTGCGGCTCCAAATCGTTTTCCCGCTTTGCAGATCGAAGCAGGAGAGTTGCCCGAGGGCCGATTGGTCGTACACCCGGTCGCCGTCGATCGTCGGCGTCGAACGTGTCCCAGGATAAAGCCGCCGGTCGGTAAACGCTTTGCCGTTTTCCGCCGTCCAAAGCAGCTTGCCATTGAAATCGAGGCAGAAGACGCACGATTTGTCTCCGACGTTGCCGGCGGTCAGGATTTTGTTCCCGGCGAGACTCACGCTCGAATAGCCCGAAATCCCTTCCCCGGGCAACGTCGCCGTCCAAAGGAGTTTTGGTCCCTCCTTCGGCCAGGACTTGAGCAACCCGGTCTCGGGCGATTTGTTGTCCTGCCGCGGACCATGAAACATCGGCCAGGACGGTTGGCCGACAGCGGCATTCGCAAAGAGAACGCAGTAAATGACGGGCAGGAAAAAACGCATAGGAACTCCAACCGTTTAGCCGAGCGGCGCAGACGCCGACGACACTTTATTAACGAACGTCATTGAAAAAACCCGAAACGACCGTATAAATTGTAATCAAACAAACCCGCACCGCCTCCTTACCGGAAAAGGAAAAACCATGTTTCTAAAACTGCTCGAAGAATTCAAAAAATTCGCCGTCAAAGGGAACGCGATCGACCTCGCCGTCGGTGTCATCATCGGCGCCGCGTTCGGGAAAGTCGTCACCTCTTTGACGAACGACATCATCATGCCGCCGATCGGCCTCTTGCTCGGCAAGCTCGATTTTTCCATGTTGAAATGGACGATTTACCACGGGGCGACCGAGGCGACATCCGTTTCGATTCGCTTCGGGTCGTTCATCAACACACTGATCGATTTCCTGATCGTCTCGTTCGTCATTTTCATTTGCATCCGGCAAATGAACCAGCTCCGCATCCCGTTCGTCGACGGCAAGCCGGGTCCGCCGACGACGAAGGACTGCCCTTACTGCTGCACGACGATCCCGATCAAGGCCGGCCGCTGCCCGAATTGCACCTCCGAGTTGCCGCCGAGCGAATCTTTGTAAAACGAAAAGCGTATTTAGCCGGTACTCCGGCACTCAATCGCGGCTACGGTATCACGGAGGGCTGACGTTCTTCTTGACGTCCTCCGGGTCACCCGGAAACGGCTTGCCGGCCCCGCCCGTCCAAAGCGGCCAACGGGTGTTGGCGTTTCGCATCGTCGCCGCCCCGTTCGTGTAACCGGCCGTATAAACGACCCCGGCGTAAACCAGCAGGAACGTCGCGATCCAACGAATCCAGGGAATCCGCTCCATTTTTTCGTCCGGCTTGATGAGCGGCGTATGCGGCCAAACGGTCTCCCGGAGGATCACGTACAGGATCATCAACAGGAACAGGCCCATGCTCACCGTCCGCATTTCGACGAACAGGACGCTCACATTCGTCAGGCCGTCAGCCAATGTTATTTTCCGGAGGAAAAAACCGGGAAAATAGTATTGGTAGACGGTCATTTCCGGAGAACTGAAGTATAGCCTCGGGTCGCGAAAATAAAGCCGCAGGAACAAATCGAGAAACGAGACGACCGCTCCGAGGGCGAGAACCGGAAACCAGCTCAACCGGCTCCAGTTCTTCCAGGAAATGACCAGCCAAACCAGGGCGGCGATCCAACCGATCGCGACAATCATGTCTGCAAGCCAAACCGCTTGGTGCATCAATTTGTCTGGAGAAAGATTTTCCGCGATGCTTGGGAACTCGATTTTCCAGCCTTCGATCATGCCCAGCATTTTTTTCAGTTCCTCTTTCCAATTTGTTCGAACAAAAAGGTGCAAGAGGGGAATCACGCCGAGCACGTAAAAAATGCTCATCACACTCAGGAAAGGGTAACCTTCGTCGTTCGGGCGTTCTTCGACCTTCTTGCCGATCATCCCGAGGGTGAAGACGAATCCGCCGACCAGCCCGACCGTGATTTCCATGATATTCCAATGATTGATGCTCAATCGCAGCACGTCGGGGGCCAAGTTCGGGTTGCTCAGCGTCAGATTCTGAAACGCGTTGGCCAACAGCCGGCCGAGAATCATCCCCATGCCGAACCCGCCGAACCCGAGAAACGCCCCGCGCAGGGCCAGCTTGTAGCGGTTCCAGGCGAGCCAAACGAACAGCGCCGCCGCCGCCCCGATGTGCCCCAGCACCGCATCGCTTCGCGGCGGATTGACATGAAACCCGATCCCCACGGTCACCACGAACTGAAACAGCCAACCGAAGAAAAAGAGAAACGCGATCAGCTCCAGGAATTTGACGACGGACGGCTTGTGCGCATCGAGCATCGCCCCGATCCCGGCACAGCCGAATGTCCCCCAGCAGCCCCCTTGCAAGGCGAGCATCAGGAAGCCGTAGGCGGTGTTGCCCCACATCGGCACGTCCGAGGGAGACGGATTCATTCCGGGGTAAGATCCCGACTGGGCGTAGCCGTGCAGGATTCCGTAACTGGTGTAACCTCCGATCGCGATACCGAGTCCGCCGATCGCCCCGAGAATCGGCATCCAACGAAACATCCCCTTTTGGCCGCTCACGTAGGCGAAGCCGAGCCCGAGCATCGCTCCGGGAAACATCGCTCCGATCAAGTGCCCGAAATGCCCGCGAATGCCCCAGGCGAACCCGACGGCGAGGGCGACGAAAACCGCGCGAAATAATTTGTCCATGTTGGGGAGTCCTTGGCTATGTTGAGAGATACCCTTAAAGACCGAAGAAGCCGCGAGAAAGTTACGATCGGGAGCCGTTTCATTCTACGATTTTTCAAAACCGTTGAAAATAGGGCGAAGATTCTCGCGGAGGGTAAGGTGGTGAAAGCTCGGGAGACCTTGTTCTCGTCATTTCGAGCAAAGCGAGAAATCTCACCCTCGCCAAAAAAGTCGAATTATACCCCCCTTCGCGAGGGTGAGATTTCTCCCTTCGCGTTGCTTCGGTCGAAATGACGACGCCGTAATTTTGGGCGATGCTCACAAAATTTCTCAACAAAAAAACCGCGAAACGGCCGATCGGTCCTTTCGCGGTTTTTTGATTTTGAATTCGTTGAAACGATTCCGTCAACTACTTCGACATGACGCGGATCATTTCCAGCACCTTGCAGGAATAACCCCATTCGTTGTCGTACCAGCTGACGACCTTGGCGAAGTTTTGGTCGAGGACGATTCCGGCCTTCGCGTCGTAAATCGAGGTCAACGGGCAGCCGCGGAAGTCGGTCGAGACGACGGCTTCTTCAGTGTAACCGAGAATGCCCTTGAGCGAGCCTTCGGAGGCTTCCTTCATCGCGGCGTTGATCGCGTCCTGGGTGATCGGCTTGTCGAACACGCAGGTCAAATCGACGACCGAAACGTCGGAGCTCGGAATCCGGAACGACATGCCGGTCAGCTTGCCGTTCAGTTCGGGGAGAACTTTGCCGACGGCCTTGGCGGCACCGGTCGAGGACGGAATGATGTTTTCAAACACCCCGCGGCCGCCGCGCCAATCTTTGTGCGAAGGTCCGTCGACGGTCTTTTGCGTGGCCGTCGCCGCGTGAATCGTCGTCATCAAGCCTTTGACGATACCGAACTTGTCGTTCAGGACCTTGGCGATCGGGGCGAGGCAGTTCGTCGTGCAAGACGCGTTGGAAATGATGTCCTGGCCGGCGTAGGATTTGCAGTTGACGCCGTAAACGAACATCGGGGTGTCGTCCTTCGACGGGGCGGACATGATCACCTTCTTCGCACCGGCTTTGAGGTGGGCATCGGCAGTATCTTTCGAGAGGAACAAACCGGTCGATTCGACGACGATTTGGGCTCCGACGTCACCCCATTTCAGGTCGGCGGGGTTCTTTTCGGCGGTCAGGCGAATCTTTTTGCCGTTGACGACGAGGTTGTTGCCGTCGACGGAAACATCCCCTTTGAAACGACCGTGCACCGAATCGTATTTCAACATGTAGGCGAGATAAGCGGGGTCCAGCAAGTCGTTGATGCCGACGACTTCAATATCGTTGGCAAAATCCGCGACCGCAGCGCGAAAAACCATCCGACCGATCCGACCGAAACCATTGATGCCAACTTTGATAGCCATACGGAAATCTCCTTCGTAGGTAAACGTGTGTAAAACTCAGCCGCTTCGGGAGCAACCGTGTGTTCCCGCAGGCGAAAAAACGAAAATCGAGGATGGTACGATTATAAAGGGATTCCCCTTTTTGGCAAGTGGGCGGAAGCGGCGGCGCAAGAGGATTGCAAAGTCGGATTTTTCTTCCAACGCGGCGATTTCCCTCGACGTTCGACAGCCGTAGCGTCATTTCGAGCGGAGCGAGAAATCTCACCCTCGCCGAAAAAGCAGGAATTCCGGCCCTCGCGCGATGGTGAGATTTCTCCTTACGCTGCGCTTCAGTCGAAATGACGATCTCACTTTTGCGCGACCGACGGGTCACAACGACTTTGCAATCCTCGTGAGAGGCGGCGAAAACGGTCATTTTTGGTCTTTTCTTCCCAGGTTTACCAATATTCACTTATTTTTGCCTCATTCTTTCAATTCGTGCATCCCGCAAAACCGATACATAAGGAGATATTCTCAAATTGGGAGTATCCGATTCAACGGTTTCGGAGACAATAAACATGACCATCCTTGTCGGCAATTTTAACTTAAAGAGCACTCCCGGGTCGCTTTACGCCCAATTGGCGCTTTCTCGTAACGAAGCGGGGCTTGCCACGGTCATTCGAAACCTAAGTACTGGAATAAGGATTCATTCCGGGCGGGATGATCCGTCTGGCTTCGTCTCCAGCTCGATTTTGGGTGAGGAAATCGCCGCGACCCAACAAGCGGTCGCGAATTGCAATGTTGCGAACACGGTTTGCAGCGCGATCGACGGAGCCGTGAGCCAGATCAATTCGCTCTTGAACGAGATTCGCGGGCTGGTCACCAACGCCGCCAACTCGGGGGCCAACAACGAGACGATCACGGCGAGCTTGCAATTGCAAGTCGACGCCTGTTTGGATTCGATCGACCGGATCGCAAACACGACATCGTTCAAGGGGCAATTTCTGCTCGACGGTTCCCTCGATTTTACGACCTATGGTGTCGAACGGGACAAAATCACGTCCCTACAGGTCAATCAGGCCGATTTTCTCGGGGCGACCGAAAAGGAGATTTCCGTCAAGGTGCTCGAAAACGCCCAGCCTGCCTTGTTGCTGTATCAATACGGCTCTTTAAGGGATGCGACGACGCTCGAAATCGGCGGCAACCTCGGTTATTACGCGTTCGATTTCGACCAGAACGCAAGCATCGAATCAATCGCCGATGCGGTCAACCTCCTCAGCGATTCGACCGGTGTTAAGGCGACGGTCCTGTCTCAGGCCTCGACCGGCAACGTTACCCTTTCGTCTTACGGAGCCGACAACGACCTGATTTTGACGGCGTCCCAGGCCGGGACGCAAGAGGGGAATTTCGTCGTCAAATTCGTCGCTCCGCCCGAGGGGAATTCGAACCTGTCCCTCAACGTCGTCCAAGGCACGGGCAACGAGCCGACGAGCATCGAAGTGTTGCTTGCAACCCAGGAATGGGTCGCGGCCGCCTACCATTACAACGGCGAAAACGACGGCATCCCGAACAACGAATTCAATTGGGTCAGCAAGATTCCGGGCACCGCTTACAACGACATCGATTTCAAAATCAACAACGTCAACGGAACCGCCGATCCGACCGGAATCGTTTACGATCTCGTCGGTTCGCCGAAAACGATCACGCTGAATGTCGATTACAACGCACTCGATCCGGCCAACACGACGGTTAACGACCTGCAACAATGGTTGGCCGCCGATCCGATTCTCGCCTCGTATTTCGCGATCGAATCGGTCGTCCCCTCCGACGGGACCGGGCCGATCATTCCGACGACCCAGTTTTCGCAATCCCAAACCGGGATCGACGGCGGGGCGGTTCTTTCGACCGCCGAACAGGTCGCGATGCTGCTCAACACTTCCCCGCTGTTGCAGGACGCCGAGGGGAACGGCCTGGTTTCGGCTTCGATCCCGACCGGCACGACCGGGCTGGGTGTCGTCTCGCCGTTTCAGGAATACGCCTATTTCGGGTCGCTTGAAGAAAACAACCAGCTTCAATTTCTCGGCCCGAAAGATTCTCCGAACATCCGGTTCAATTCGACCCCGGGAACCGCGCTGTCGGTCGATTACACGAGCTACCCTCCGAATTACGGACATTCGAGCGCAACCGTTCAAGGGCTCGATCCGAATACGACTTTTTCGCTCCGGGCAAGAGGCTCCGGGGATCAATACGACGGGCTGGGGATCATCCTGCAAGACGGACCGCTCGAATCGGCCGTCCTCGACCCGTCGAAAAACGCCGTCATTATCACGGTCGATTTCAGCGGCCGGGAAGCCGACCCGAGTCGCGGGCCGTTCGACATGCTGCAAATGCAAAGCCTGATCGAAAGCAGCCCGAGCGTCGGATCGGTGTTCGAGTTCGTCCCGCAGGTCGCGATCGACAAAAACGCTCCGGCGACATTCGAGAACGCGGGATACCTCGGGATCGACGCGAAAATGGGGGAAATGTCCGGCGGGTTGATCGATCAGGGGCTGTTGGTCATCAATTTGGAAACCGACGTCAACGGCAACATCCGGACGACGGCCGCCGATCTGGTCAAGTATTTCGACAAGCCGACCTCCGAAGAGGCGAAGGCCGTCCTGGGCCGGCTCGGGATCAGCGTTTCGCTCGTCGACCCGAACAATACGGCGGCCTCAAGCTGTGCGCTCGACTCCTCGCAAATCGGGCTTGGTTATTTGAATCCGACCTTTTCGGAACTTTGTCCCGGCGATCCGGAAAACCTGAGAGCGGACATCGTTTTTACCAGCGAAGGGGCCGATGTCGCTTACGAGTATCCCTCGACCGAAGTGCTCTCGCAAAACGGCCGCAACGCGAGTTTCGCCGTTACAGGCAAAGTCGCGGGGCCGACATTGAACAACACGGCCGTACAAATCGTCAACGATCCGAACGGGTTGAGCGTCAAATACAATCCGACGACCAAAAAATTGATCGTCGCGATCGACGAGCGCAACCCGCCGACCGCGAACGAGGTGATCGATCTGATCAATGCGGACGCATCGCTTTCGAAATTGTTCTCCGCTTCCCACATCGCGAATTCCGACGGGACCGGCGTCGTCGCGGCGGGGGACCGGGGCGTGTTGACCGGCGGCGTCAAGAAAGTAACCGATCAGCCGGGCACGGTTACGACCGCGAAAAACGGGATCGACTCGGTCTTTCAGGTTACGGCGAAGCAAAAAGGGAGCGATTACGACGGCGTCGCCGTTCTGGTCGTCGAAAACGCGGACGGGCCGGTTGTTTCCTACGACCCGGTTTCGAAGCAGCTTTCGATCGGTATCAGTTCGACCAGCCCGCCGAGTGCCGCCGAAATCGTCGCCCTGATTAACGGGACCGCGGAGATCGGCGAGATGTTCCTCGCCTCGATCCCGGAAGCCCTTCCGGGCACGACCTTGAGTCCGAACGGGACGGGAGCGGTCCGCGTTGGCGACGGCGGGACACTGCATATCACCGCGAGCGGGACGGTTCTCGGAGCGCCCATGATCGGCAATTCGGACCAAGCGAACGTCGGATTGGCGTTTCTCTCGACCGAGTTCGGTTCCGAGGCGTTCGTTTCCGTGCAGGCGAAAGTGGGGACGGGTTTTTCGACGATCGATGCCCGCGGAATCACCAACGAACGGGCGAGCGGCAGCGACGTGCTTGCGATGATCAACAACCAACTCGCGACCGGCAAAGGGAAGGTCGCTTACCTGAGCGCGAACGATTTGGACGTTTCGATCGAGATCGGCTCCGAGGTGCAACGGGGCGAGGTTTTCGGCTTCCGGGTGACCGGCGGGGGCGCGCTGATGCAACTCGGTCCGAGTCCGAACTCGTATTCCCAGGCCCGGATCGCGTTTAAGGACATGCATACGGCGAAGCTTGGCGGGGCGAGCGGTTTTCTCAACGAACTGCGGTCCGGCGGGGCGAAAGACCTCTCGACGGACACGGCGGGCGCCTACCAGATCGTTGAGGAGGTGATTAAAGAAGTCTCCTTTTTCCGTGGTCGGATCGGGGCCTTTCAAAAGGACGGGATTGAACGGACCACCGCCCAGATGAGCGATCTCGTCGAGGCCGCGAGCGAAGCGGAAAGTTACATTCGGGACACGGACTTCGCGCTCGCGAGTTCGGAGCTGACACGGCTCGAACTGCTGATGCAAGCCGACGTCGCGGTCCTCAAATACCCGCCCGAAATGGCCCGGCAACTGTTGGGACTGTTGCAATAAGGAACCGTCAAGAATAAAATGCACAAACAGAGCCGCGTGCAAGTCTGCAAACAGTAGCCCAAAGTGTCAGCGCCGGGTTCGCCCCGCGTTTCCATATTGGATAACCGGGCGCTCACGCTTCCGGCTGTTGCCTGATTTGATTTTTTGTGAGAATCAGTAATTCGCACTGTTTAACGAACTGAAACAGAACTTGATCGAAACCGTGCGTAATCAACCGCGTCAAAAGCAAGGCCGTCATTTCGACTGAAGCGCAGCGCAAGGAGAAATCTCACCCTCGCGCAAGGGCCGGAATTCCGGTTTTTTTCGGCGAGGGTGAGATTTCTCGCTCCGCTCGAAATGACGCGGTAATTTGTTTACTGTTCCTTATTGGTTGTCGACCGCGGGCCGCGAGAAGCAGAACCTGTTTTCCAACCGCTCCCTACAGCCTACAGTCTATAGCCTACAACCTTTCCCCATGTCCCTCTCCTCGAACCAACCCGTTCCCCGGCTCGCCGTGATCGGCGGGGGCTTGGCCGGAATCGCGGCGGCCGAAGCCGCGGCCGCCCGGGGCTGGGCTGTCGAGCTTTTTGAATGGCGGAGCGTGCTCGGCGGTCGGGTCGGTTCCCACCTCGAATCGAAATCCCGGCATTGGATCGACAACGGACAACACCTGGTGCTCGGCTGTTGCACCGAACTGCTCGCGCTCAACAAGCGGCTCGGGCTCGCCGATCTGTTCGACCGGCAGGACGCGATTTCCTTTGTCGGGGAGGGGGGAAAGCATTGGGATTTGGCCCCCTCGTTTTTGCTGCCGGGCCGTTGGCGGATGGTCCCGTCCTTTTTGAGAAACCCGTTCCTGAGTTTTCGCGACCGGATCGCGACG
>JAVBSX010000057.1:0-15874 GCA_031556455.1 Thermoguttaceae bacterium | reverse complement strand
GGTCGGACGGAGGATCGCGTAGGAAATCCCGGAGTTGATGAGAGCCTGCTCCAAAATCGCCTTCCCGGAAAAGTATTCGAGCGGCGAGTCGGGAGAGGGATTCGTGATGCTCGTATGAACGATACGCCTGACGCCGGCTTTCTTGGCGGCCTCGAAAAGATTTTGCGTATTCTCGACGGCGACGGAATGTTTGAAATTCCGGTGGTTGAAACGAACCCAGTAGGTGTTGTACAGTACCTCGACGCCGCGAAGCGACTCCGCCAAGCGGCCCGGATCATCGAACGCGAGGGGAAAGGCTTCGATCCGACCTTGAAATTCCCCGGTCCGGTCCGCCGAATTGGTCAGCGTTCGCACCGTCTTCCCGGCTTGCAACAGCCGCCGGGCGATGTATTTGCCGGAATACCCGAACGCCCCGGTCACGGCATGAATTTCAGGAGATGGCATGAAACCTCCAAATATGACGGCTCCGGCGTCTTCGCCGCTCGGCTAAACACAGACTACTTCGCTGTAGGTTCTTTGCGGGGTCGGCTTTCCTGCGGCAACGGCGGAAGGGATTGATCCAGAAACCGGCGAAGCTCCTCAAAACTCATTCCCGCGGTTTTTCGTTGAAATTGCTCCTGCAATTCCCGTTTCATCTGTACCGTGCTGAAACCCTCGATAGGTTGGGGAGTATTTTTATGATTCATAATCCATCGCCTCGGGAGGTGTTCTGATTTCGATCATTGGAAGCCGAGCCGAAGGTTTACGGAATTGTATCCTCGAATTCGGCTGACATTGACGATGTGTTTAAAATTCCAACTGACCAGGATGTCCGCTCGGGCGATTGTCGCCATCGCGATATGCCGGGCGTCATCCAAGCAAGACTGTCCGACCACCTTTTCCGAGATATACTTTCCGGCAAGATTTTCGGCTTCGGGCGTTAGTTCCACATATTCGAAAGGCAGCAATAAAAGATCATCGAAAAAGGCGCGAACATGCAGAGGTGCGGCCATCATTTCGGCGCGAAGAATATCGGAAACGATGATCACGATCTCTCCGCGACGAACCGCATTCCAAAATGGCTCGGTTTGCCAATCGAATTCCTTGTCGAATTGACCGCCAAGAACGGATGTGTCGACATAGACCCACCTTACCATGTTTATTATTGTAGCAGAGTACACGGAAAACGCAAACGTAACCGGCGTGCCTACAATTTTTCTGAACTCACTTGGATCCAAATTGCCCGGCCTGTGAATTTATTGTAAACTGAATCATTCGAGGATTCAATTGGGATTTTTTTGAAAAATTCACTAAGGATCGGCCTCGAGCGACGTCTTTCTTTCGTAAAGGAGCTCTGTCATTTGGAACCAATACCGCAAATCGCCAGGAGAAAACCGATGCGAAAACACATTCTTTCACTCAGTCTCTGTTGGGTCGTCGGGCTCTTTGTCATCACTCTTGCCAATGCCGGAGAAAAAGAGCCCGAAACGGAAGAAATCCATGCCGGTAACATCGCCCTCAATTTATCGATCAAATACAGCGGCATGAACATGCGTTTCTTGCGAGCTGCCGAAACCGGAGAGATCCCGCCCTATTTCGCGCCCATGGTCGTGATTTGGGAAGACGGGCGAATTCTTTTCGGCGAGTATGACAAAAAGAAAGACGACTGGACATACGAATGGGGCAAAATCGATCTCAAGACCGTCGCTTCCCTTCAAAAAAATATTTCAGATTCGTACCGTCTTGGTAAGAAAAATGTTCATTCCTGGAATTTCGGACCTGACGCGACGACGCACTTTCTTCGCACGAAATTCAGCGGTGGTTTTTTTATCGTCGACACCTGGGAGCAGTTCGATAATGCCAAACATGAACCGAAGAGGGTCGTCATCACCGCCAAAAATACGAAAAACCGCAGGCCGGTTTACCTTCCCGAATATTACGATACCTGGAAAGAGGTAAAAAAGGCCGTTTTGGAAGCGGGGAAAAAAGCCGTTTCGGATAACGCTATCCCGGTCGACGTCGTTATCGAACATTATGTTCTTACCGTCAAAGACAAAGACGGCAATATCCTCCTGCGTCAAGACTTTTCGGATAATTTCCATCCCGAGAATGAATTGGAGAAAAAGGCGGTTTCGGAAAATTGAAACCGCCTTTCGAATCAACGGTAATTCATACCCAAGAAACTAACTCACCCCGATTCGCACTCGTCGAATCGGGGTGAGTTTGCTTTAGCAGGGCAAGATGTCAGGAATCTGTCCTAGAAGTTCAGCTTGCCGCCGAGGCTGATCGCCCAACCGTCGACGTCTCCGAAGAGGCCGTCGTACTGCGTGTAGAGCGAGAAATTCGCCGTCGGCATAACCGTGAACCCGACGGTTCCCACCCCGTAGGCAATGTCGTTCTTCGTCCGGCCAAGGTTGACCGGCTCCCACTGAGAGCCGCGGTTGAGGGCGAGAACGTCCGCGTCGATCACTTCGGTCGCCAAATCGCCTCCCAAGCCCTGGTAGTAGTCCATTCCGAGGTAAATGTTCCCCAACGTCCGCTCGCCGCGGAGCTTCGAGTTCCAGATGAAACGGCCGCCAAGCCGGTTCGTCCAGGCGTCGATCGCGTCGTTATGCACTAGCATCGGGGCGACGCCGACCTCGTCGTAGGCGAGCCCGAATTCGTTGCCCGGGGCATTGTTGTAAATGATGCGGTTGTAAGGATTGAATGCGAACCGTTCGTTTTGGCTCTTGAACATCTTGCCGATCTCAAGGCCCATGGTCAGCATTTTTTCGGTCCAAACCCCCTTGTACGAGGCCGTTTGGTTCGGGTTGTAGGAGACCATTTTCGCTTCGGCGTCGTACATGCCGATTCGGCCGACGGCGTCGATATACCAACCGCTGTCGGTGAACCGCGAAAGGTAAAGCCCCACGCTCGCTCCCCGATACGAGGAATTGAGGTTCCCGGCCGCGAAACGATTGATTCCGGCCCCACGATAGAACGTCCCGTCGCCGTAGAGCCAATCCCCTTCGATGAAGAGACCGGCGCTCCAGTTGACGCAAGACTGCAAGCCTTTGAAGGTTTTTTCAAAGCCGGCCTGCACGGTCTGGTACGAATAATGGTCAAACGTGCTCGGGTCGTTGTTGAATTCACCACCTTTGACGTTGGCCCAAACGGTTGTTTCGTGTTTCGGCTTCGGCAGTTCCCAGGCGATGACGTTCGCCAAGAGGAACGAGGAGCGGTCCGGGACGGCGACGCTGCGTTGGGCGTCGAGCAACCACGATTTGCGGCCGTCGGCGACTTTCGTGTTGAGCGAAAGATCCCAAACGGTGGTAAAGAGACTGTCGCTGTTCAGGGCGAACGCATTGTCCGAGGAAACGCCGTCGGCTTGCGCGATTTCGATCGGCGTCCCGTTGAGCGAGCCGAGCGAAGCGTTGCGGCCGAGCTGGTTGCCTTGCCAACTGTCGCCGTAAAACGAGACGTTGCCGTCGGCCGCCGGATCGCGGGAAGCAACTCCGCCGATGCTCAGGTCGCCGATCCGGCCGCGATCATCGATCACGTAATTGACGGCGGCCGTCGGAGCGCTGCTGAAATTCTCGTTGATATGGCCGGTGATCCGGGGCATCACCACGACACTGCTGCCGTTCCGGTTGTCCAGGCTGCCGAGCAGGGTGCCGCCGCCGTCGGGCAAGGTGCCGTCTCCGTCGAAAATGACCAGGCCTTTATTGATGACCGAGGTCCCTTCCGAGCCGAATTCGGAGATTTCCTCGAGAACTAAGACTCCGGACATGTCGGTATCGGATCCGGTGCGAACGCTGGCGCCGAAATCCAGTTCAACAAGCTGATTGGCCCTAATATCGAACTGATTCGCGTAGAAATTCCAACTTTTGATCAGGTTGTAATCCTGCTCGAACGTCAGTCTGCCTTGGACATTGACCGTCGAAGTGGTCGTGTCAAAGTAGTTGCCGCCGATCGTCGCATTGAACCCGGCGATCGAGTTGTTGCCGAGTTCCAGATGCAAATCGCCGACTACGATGTCTCCGGTCGTCGCGTTGACATTGGCTCCGTTACCTAAAACCAAGGTGTTGATGCCGGTTTCCAAACCAACACTCTGGAAGTTCGAACTGCGGATCAAGGTCCCGTCCGCATCGTTGAACAACGCCTTGCCGGAAAGATCGATTCGCGAATCGAGGCGATCTCCGTAAACCCCAGCGACGGTCATGTCGTGACCCCGCAGGTTCGCGACGTTGTCCGACTTGGAACCGACGAAAAGGTTGCCGACCTCGATGTTGCCAGCACCGGCGTCGACGCTCGCTCCATCGGCGATGCCGAGTCCGTTGATGGCGTTGAGCCCGAGCGATTGGAAACCGGCCTGATAGGTGAGGCCGTCGTCGGCCAGGTATTCCCCGGCCCGGATCACCGTCATATTGCCGTCGTCGAAATGCGCCAAACCGGAAAGTTGAATCCGGCTCGAAGCGGTATCGGAGTACGGACCATGAGCCGTCAGCTTGTTGCCGCGAAGCGTCGCGTTCTGCCCGACGGTCGTCTGCTTGGCCTCGATGTTGCCGTCGACGTTTCTGAAACCGGCGTTGACGTTCGCTCCGTCGGCGAGCGAGAGACGGTAATGTTCTCCGTTGTCGCCCGAGACGATCCCGACCGATTGGAAATCGGCGGATTTGATCGTCGTGCCGTCCGGATTCGTGAAATGAGCCGCATCGGCGAGCGCGACCTTCGTCGTCGCCGTATCAGCGTAGGTGCCGACGGTCAGGTCCCTGCCGGAATTGAACGTCGTGTACTGTCCCATGATCAGGCTGTCTCCGCCCTTGTATTGCGAATCCGCATCGACATTGACGATCACTCGTTCGGTATCCGACAGCCCGTCGCCGAGGACGACATTCGGGGCGTCGAAGTCGCCGTTGATGTTCGAGACGGTATTCGGCCCGGCAGTTTGGAGTTCATCGTATAAAAAGTAAGCGGTATCGCCGATTTGGGTAAGCGTGCCCGCCGCGTCGTTGTACGATCCGTTGACGACGAGATTCTGTGCGAACAACTGCCCGCTATCCGTGAGCGTGACTGTTTCCGAGTACACATTGCCGTCCTGGGCATCGACTATGCCGGAAAGATTCAATGTCGTCACATCTAATCCGGTCGTGGTCAAGATGCCGGTAATATCGGCCGTTCCGGTGATCACCGCGTTGACATCGGTGCCGGCCCACGGGATGATGCCGTCGACGTCCGTCACCGCCCCGTTGTCGGTGTAATTTCCTTCGACCCAAAGGTTCTCGCCGATGTTGTAAGTCTGGCTTGCTCCCCCGGGCGTTCCCAAGGTCAGTGACCCGGTAATGAGAAAGCCGGTAATGTCGTTGCTTTGGGCGATCGTCAAATCTTCAAAATTATCATTGATGATATCGCCGGAAATGAGGTCGCGAACATTGACAAGCTGCCCGTTGATCGTCCCGCCGCCTTCAAGGAGCATATCGCCGTAGGCGTCGGGATCCCCGCCGCTCAAATCGACCGTGTGCTCCGCCGTATCGGTGTACAAACCGCCGACTCTCAGGCCGTCTCCCTTGAGCGATGTCGTGTTGGTGTTGTCGAGGTCGGTCGAGGTTACCGAAAAATCGCCGCCGATCCAAATCTCGTCCGAACCGGCATCGACGTTGACCGTGTGCCCCGCGCCACCCGTCCGGTCGAGCGTCAGACTGCCGCGTGTCAGGCCGTCGCCGAAGATGTACAAGCCGTCCGAGGTGTGATCGGCGTTGAAGGTTTGATCGCCTTCGTAAACGGCTGTGCCGCCGATGGTCATCACGTTATTGGCTTGTTCCAGATCTCCCCGAACATGCAAATCGCCGCTAATGTTGAACTCGCTGCCCAGCCCCAAGCCGCCTGTATCGACGTTCTCGACATTCTCGAACCGCGTCGAGTCAGTCGTTATCATTCCCGTGTAGGTCCCGGTTCCGTCGTCGGTCGTGAGCGTTTGAATGTTGCGGAATGTTCCTTTGATTATCCCGCCCTGCTGAAGGTTCAGCGTGTCGTTCCGGGCGTCGATTTCGGACGTCGCGTCATCATTGAACGTCCCGCTCACGGTGATTCCGCGGGCGGCGAGGGAGTTGCCGCCCGCCTCCATGTTGAGATCGACGACGTTGAACTGGCCGCTGCGGGCATCGACCGAATCACCTTCGCCGATCAAACCCATACCGTTGACGGTGATGCCGGTTCCGGAAAGGGAGTTCCCTCCGCCCTGCAGAATCAGGTCGCCGACCTCAACGGCCCCGTCGCGGGCATCGACGAAGGCGGCATCGGTTCCGTCGCCGATCGTCAGCGTCCCGAACGTTCCCGCGGTTTCCGTTTCGAGCGAAAGCCCGATCGTCGTCAGATCACCGCTTACGATCGCATCACCGAGAATTCGGGTGTTCGGCATCGCGGTCTTACCTTCGACGCGGAGCGAACCGCCATTATCGGTATAACTGCCGTGCGTTTCCATAACCCCTTCGACGTGGTAGATTTCATCGGGGGCCAAAGTCAGGTCGCCGGAGACCAGATTTCCGTGCAGCGTTGCACTCTGTTTGATCGTCAAATCCTGGTAGGCATCACTGGCGGCGTCATAAGCGGTCAGGTTGTTGACGTTTTCGAGTTTTCCGTTGATCGTGCCGCCCGATTCGAGCAGCATATTTCCGGCCGCCCCCGAACCACCGAGATCGACCGTGTTTTCCCGCGTGTCGGTGTACAGCCCGCCGACGGTCAAACTCGCTCCCTTGAGCGAGGTCGCGTTGGCGTTGCCCGAAGCGGGATCGATATTGAACGCACCGGCAATGTTGATGTCCCCCGCGAGCGCATCGACGTTGACCGGGTTGTTGGTCCGGTCGAGCGTCAAGCTGCCGTCAACCGTCAAACCGTCCGAAGTATGATCGGCATCGAAGGTTTGGTCGGTCCCGTAAGTCGCCAACCCGCCGGCTTTGACGACGTTACCGTTTTGGGCGAGCATACCGTTAACGTTCAGCGTCCCGCCGATTTCGATGTTCGCTCTCAGTTGAAGCCCGTCGTTGGAGCTAACATTCTTGACGTTATCGGCGGCGACGATCTCATGGTTGAGAATCAGGGGGTTGCCGATGTTGGAACTTGTGTTTTGCAGGTTCTCGACGTTGCGAACGATTCCGTTGACCGTTCCGCCGCGTTGGAGCGTCAAATCCCCGTTTGTGGCCGCACCCGCCGCACTGAGGTCGATCACCGAACTCGTATCATTAATGAATTGATTGCCGCCGATGGTCAGTGAGGATGCCTTGAGCGTGATGTTGGGCTCGATGGTAAAAACACCTCCCGAAACGAGATTTCCGACGATTGCGTTATTTCTGAAGTTCATCTGTCCGACCGTCGTGATCGTCGTGTCGGCATCGGCCGTCAATGTGCCGCCCGCCGCAAGAGTGAAATTCCGGCTACTGATCTGCGAACCGTCGCTCAGGTTGATCGCTCGGTTGTTGCCGACGGAAATTCCTGTACCATCCGGGTCGGTCT
The DNA here is from genome assembly GCA_031556455.1 of Thermoguttaceae bacterium. Taxonomy (GTDB): domain Bacteria; phylum Planctomycetota; class Planctomycetia; order Pirellulales; family Thermoguttaceae; genus JAVBSX01. The sequence continues at coordinate 8,407 of JAVBSX010000057.1, read as the reverse complement.
CCAAAATTCCGCCGTTGGTGATGTTCAACGTCGAACGAGCCCCCATCGTCAAGGTACCGGCGGTAACGGTAATATGTGCCCCGTCGATTCCGAAAACGTTCGGCGTCGCGACAGTCCCCGTTCCCAAAGTCAGCCCGCTGGTGATCCCCAAACTGCTCCCGGTCAACGACCAGCCGGTGTTGTTGACGGTTAAAGAGCCGACGGTTTCGCCGGCGACCGTGAGGGCTCCGGCCTGTACCGAGTCGTCCAGAATCGCGTTGTTGGCCGCTCCGGGTTGGGCCAACGGTCCGGTCGCGGGACTGGTGTCCCAAGAACCGGCTTGCTCCCAAGCCCCATTGTTGCCAATAGTGCGGTAATAAGTCTCTTGGCCCGTTGCGGTATTTCCGCCCCAGGCGGCGACGGCGGCGACAACCAACCCTGCAACGATTTTGCGCCAATTTTTCGTCTTCGAACCCTGTTCGGCTTGTGTCAATCTCGTTTTCCTCATTGAATCAGTTCTCCTTAACTCGTTCTTGGCCGGGGCGGGGGGAAACCCTACCCGATGGGGGCTGTTTGGTGCAACGACCGCACTTGTAAGATAAAAAATAAATCAAGCAATTTAGGCAAAATAAAAATCAGCCTATTTTATAACCAGCTGTTTCGATAAAAACATTACAGATGGTATTATCGCTACTATCGTCAACGGGAGAATCAGAAAATCAGTTAAAATCCTGATTATCGTTATTTTTTAACATTCCCGACGAACGCTCCCGCCCCGAACGGAGAAAACGGGCGCCCCCCCCACTTAGCCGGTACTCCGGGCCAAACCCGGATTTGCTCTTTCGGAAAGGTTACGTTTTTCGTATATTCCGGGATTGTCCGCCCCGCAAGTTCGTCGATCGAATAAAATGGCTCGTTTCCGCTACCGTCTGGCCCCGCTGTTAAAAATCCGGGAGAACGTTCGCGCCGAACGGCAGACGGAACTTTCGAAAGCGTATGAAGCCCAGCGAATCGTCAACGAGCAGTTGGAAAAAGTCAAAAACGACATCGCCGACTGTTTGAACGAAGGGCGGGAATCGATCCTCGCCGGTCGGGTTCGCATCGATCACTTGCTCGCCCTGCGGCGGCACGAAGCTCACCTCCTCGCCCAGCAGGCTCACGCCGAGGGGCAACTGGTCGAGATCGGAAAGGAGATCGAGCGTCGTCGCATCGCTCTTATGGAAGCCGACCGCGAAGTCAAAGTCCTTGAAAAGCTCAAGGAAAAGATGAAAGAACGTCATCACCAGGAAGAACTCAAGGCCGAGCTGAAACAAATGGACGAAATCGCCGGCCGCCAACGAAAACCGCAAACCGTGTAGCGTTGCCAAGGCTGTAATCTGTAGTCTCAACACAAGTCAACGCGAGCAACCCGTCCCACTCAAGAACATGAACTCATCCCGACTGAATACCGAATTTCTCGGAAAACGCTACGCCAATCCGTTTCTACTGGCCTCCGGGCCGCCGACGCGAAACGGCGAAATGATCGACCGCGCCTTGGCCGCCGGATGGGGCGGGGCCATCGTCAAGACGATCGCCGCCTCACCGCCGCCTGTTGACGTGCAACCCCGTTTCGCGTCCGTCAAACAGGGGAAACATGCGATCGGCTTCCAGAATATCGAGGTCGTTTCGCATCGTCCGATCGAAATTTGGGTCGAGGAGCTGGCCGTCCTGAAGAAAAACTGGCCCGACCGGGCGATCTGGGCAAGCATTATGGCCGGGATGGAAAAAGCGGATTGGCAGCACCTCGCCGTTTCCGTGCAAAAAACGGGCATCGACATCATCGAGCTGAACGTCTCGTGTCCGAACGGCATGCCCGATTGCGGCATGGGCGCGCTCATCGGTCAATCGGCGGAGCTGACGGCCGAAGTCGTTCGTTGGGTGAAAGCCGTCGCGAAGATTCCCGTCGTCGTCAAGTTGACGCCGAACGTGACGGACATCGCACACATCGCCCAGGCGGCGAAAGACGCCGAGGCGGACGGGTTTTGTGCGATCAACACCGTCTCGGGCATCAGCGGCGTCGATCTGCAAACGCTCACGCCGCAACCGGCGATCGACGGCTTGTCCGCCGGAGGCGGCATTTCCGGACCGGCGATTCGGCCGATCGCGCTGCGGGCCGTCGCGGGCCTCGCTCAAACGACGGGGCTGCCCGTGAGCGGCTGCGGCGGGATCGCGAACTGGGAAAACGCCGTCGAGTTTTTCGCCCTGGGAGCGGGAACCGTCCAGCTCTGCACGGAGCCGATGCGGCAGGGTTTCGGCATGATCGCGAAGTTGACCGCCGGGTTGGAAACTTGGCTTGCGGAGCGAAATTTAGCTTCGCTCGCCGAACTGCTCGGCGTCGCGCTCGGCAAGGTCGTCAAGCACGAACAACTCTCGCGCGAGCATCGTTTCCGCCCGGAGATCCCGGCCGACTGTTCCGTCTGCGGCCGCTGTGTGACGGCCTGTTGCGACGCCGGTTTTCAAGCCCTTTCGCATGATTCAAAACAGGTTCGGCTCGACGAAGCCCGTTGCGACGGCTGCGGCATGTGCGAGATCGTCTGCCCGAAACGGTGATAACCTGCCGTTGGTTTAAAATCCCGTCTTCAGTGCGGCAGCGGCCCAACGAGGCCGTGGTTTGACGGAGGGCGAAACCTACTCGCCCCTTCCGTCTACTGTAGAACCTGCCGTTACCCTTGAGCGTTAACGCTGGAAAACGCGGGATTTTTGAAAACGCGACCTCAAAGTTACGGGCTTCATCCAAGGTCCGCGAGCCGTGAGGACGGCGGCGTCTGCGCCGCTCGGCTAAACGGAGTTCCCTTACATTTCGTAAAATTGGTCGATAAAGAGACGGACGAGCGCATCGCGGGCAAACTGTGCGTCTTCTCCTTCGACGGAAAGCGTGAGCACTTCGCCGAACCCGGCCCCGAGACTGAGCAACTGTAAAATGCTTCGGCAATCGGCTTCAACCCCCTTTTTGAGGAGTTTGGCCGTCGCGTGAAATGGCTGCAACAGTTCGCAGATCATGCGGGCGGCACGGAGATGAATGCCCGTGCGGTTGAGGACCAGCAAATTCATGCTCAATTTGGCGTTGGGTGTGGTGTTCATGGTCGCGTTTCCTTCAAAGAAAGGTGAGTGATCGAGCCAACGATTGACGACCTTCGCCAAAAGGTTAGCTATCTAACCAATGAACCGCCCAAAAAGAAAAAGGTTTCGCGAAAAAAAGATTTTTTGGAATAACGTCGAGGCTACAGCCTTAACGGCAATTTTGGCCGATTCGGTCCAAAACGGCGAAGAACGTGTCGAGGTCCTTTTTGGGGATTCCCCGCGTGATCGTCTTTTCAAACAATCGCAGTTCTTCACCGATTTTGTAAACAATCCGAATGCTTTTGTCCGTGAGGATGATTCTTTTCCAACGGGCATCGGCGGTGTCGGTTTCCCGAACAATCATGCCGTTTTTTTCCATACGTTGGAGAATCGAGGTCGCCGTGGGCCGACGGATATTGAATTCCTCTTCGATGTTTCTTTGATACACATCCTGTTTTCCAATGTGCTCAAAAAGGTAGCCGATGACCTCCCGTTGCATTTCGGTCGGCTGGGCGGCCCCGTCGATTCGGGTTTCCATTTCAAGAATGCGTCTTTTGAACTGATTGACCAGTTTTTTGATTTCCAGGGCGATACGTCTTTGTTTCATGGCCGCGTGTTCTCGTGGGAGCATTGGTTTGAATGCTAACCATTGTCGGCGATATCGACCGGAATGTCAAGGAAAAAATTTTGCCCTTTGCGAAAAGCAGGGCATTGCTCTTTCGGACACCGACGTCTGCGCCGCCCGGCTAAACGGGGGTGCAGCCGTCCGTGCCTCACGGTCCCGAGAGGAGGACGGATTCGCCGCTGAAAAACAATCCGGCAAGCGCTCCGGTCAGGAAACAGGCGAGTGTCGCGACAAGCAGGGCCTTCCAGGCGACGGCGGCGATGTCCGCTTTCCGTTCCGGGGCGTGGGCCGTCGCCCCGCCGACGTAAATCGCCAACGACGGCAGATGGGCGAAGCCGCAAAGCGCGTACGCCGCGATCACCGCCGAACGCGGCTCGATGCTTTGCGATTCGATCAGCCCCGAAAGCGCAAAATAGGCCGGCACCTCCGTCGCGATCACCCTCATGCCGAGCAGATTCGAAACCGCCGGGATGTCGTTCGCGGGAACACCCATGAGCCAGACGAAAGGGTAAAACAGGTACGAGAGCATCCCTTCGATCGACCAGCCGCCCGTCCAACCGAACAGCGGATTGAGCTGGGTGCCGCACCAGCCGAGAAACAGGTTCGCGATCGCCAAGAGCCCGACGACGGCGATCAGCATCGAAGTGATGCCGACGATCATCTTGAATCCGACCTCCCCGCCGCCGAGAATCGCCTCGATCAGCGTGTTTTCCCGCTCGAAATGCGGATCGACATGCACCCCGAGCGTTTCCGGCCGTTCGGTTTCGGGGATCGCGAGTTTGGCGAGCAAGACGGCCGCCGGGACCGAAAGAATCGAGGCGGAGACCAAATGTCCCGCGATGCTCGGCAGCGTTGCCCGCAACGCCCCGATGTAAAGGCCGATCACGTTCGCCGAGATCGTCGCCATACACGTTGCCAAAACGACGCCGAGTTCGGATCGAGTCAGCTTTCCCAGACAGGGGCGGATCGCCAACAGCGATTCGTTGCCGACGAAGACGTTGGCGGTCGCGGCGAGCGATTCCGCGCCGGAAATTTTCGTCAGGCTCGAAAACACGGCGGCGAACAGTTTGAGCAGCCGGCTCATGATGCCGAGATGATACAGAATCGCGAGCAAGGCGGAGATCACGAGGATCGTCGCGAGCCCTTGGAAAAACAGGAGGAAACCGACCCCGTTGGCGGCCGACGCGACCGGATCGGCGAGCGAGCCGAACACGAATTTCGGTCCCTCAAGGGCGGCATCGACCGTCGCGATCACGACGGCGTTGAGGCCCGCGAAGACGTTTTGGCCCGTCCCTGTGCGGAAAACGAACGCCGCGAAAAGAAACTGGAATGTCATGGTCCAGAAAATCAGCCGGATGTTGATCGCCCGGACATTTCGCGAAAACGACCAGGCGATGAGGCAGAAGACGAGGATACCGAACAGCGGAATCGATTGTTGCATGAGATGTCAGACAAATGTTGTGAGTTACGACTCGCGAAAGCGGATAAAACCGCGTGTCATTTCGAGCGGAGCGAGAAATCTCACCCTCGCCTCAAAGGCAGGAATTCCGGCACTCGCGCGAGGGTGAGATTTCTCCTTGCGCGTTGCTCCAGTCGAAATGACGTCACGTTTTTTGGCGAGGGCCATTTACACGACTTTGTACGAGCTTCTACCCTTTTCGGAAGGCGTCTTCGACGTCTCGCAACGCGGCTTCGGCATCGCGGAACGGTTCGGAATCGACCAGCCGCTCCCCTTGGGCGAGCCGGGCCGTCAAATTGCCCCAGACTTCCCGCTCGAACCATCGGAAAAAGTGCCGGGCGCGATTCTTGGCGTACTCGATCTGCGCCGATTGAAAAAACGCGGCGATGCTGCGTTTGAGCCCTTCGCCGGTTTGGTTGACCAGCAGGTCCCCGCCGCCGGTCATTCCTCCGGCGATCGCGGCTTCAACGACGAAATGTCCGGCCAAAGGAGCGACGAAGAAGAATCCGGTCGCCGCGAGCGTAACCGTAACCGCCGGTCGGGCGACGGCGGCCGCGAGATCGAGCGAGCGGATCACCTTGATCGCCTTGGGATTTTCCTCGGAAAATTTTTGAAGTTCGTTTCGCAGGAACTCGCGAAAATCCTCGTCGATCGGGACAAGCGCGGCCCGGGCCGCTTTCGCATGGTCCAACAGCTGCTTTCGCTTTTCGCCGGACAAAAGTTCCAACAACGAACCGCGAAGGACCGGATTGTCCGTTTTCGCGAGCTGTTGCAGCCGTTCGATCGCCTTTTCGACGACGAGGATCACCGTTTCGGACTCCTGTTTCTGGAAGTCGGACATCGGATCGACGGTCGGCTTGCCGGCGATGTAGTTCCAGCCTTTTTGGAACGGCCAAATCAAACCGTTGCCGATCTTGCGATAAGTGTTGTGTATATTGCGCGACCAGTTGGGGCGTCCCTCGTCCCACCAGCCGCGGATTTCCTCGATCAACAACGCCGTCGGGAGGCTGGGCCAGTCGATTTCGATTCCCTCGGCCCGTTCGAGGGTTTTGCGGGCTTCGCCCCAGGTTTTCGATTCCCGGCGGATCGCGTTCAAGTAGGCCCGCATTCCGGTATCCTTGTTGCAGATCACCCGGAGTGCCCCTTGCAGGGTTTGCTCCTTGATCGTCTCGAAATGCAGCCGGGAAAGGAGGTCGGAAAGATCGACGTCCGACCCGAGCGCAGGGGACGGAGCCGGTTGCTCTTCGGTTTCCTCGGGTTCGGTCGCTTCGCCATTTTCGCCGATTTCGTCCGTCGACCGATTGACGAATTCGCGAAATTTCAGGTTTCGCGAGCCGACGGCGTTCCGGTCGTGCGGGGCGATGAGCACTTCGATCGGCTCGGTCCCGGTTTCCTCGCGAAATTGGTTCGTCCAAAGGGCGACTTCCGGCAGGTCGTCGGGAAGATCGACCATGTTGAAGAGGAGGATCACCGGTTTCGCCGCCTCGTTCGCTTCCCGAAAAAAACGCTTGACGGCGGCGTCGGCGTATTTTTGTTCGGTCAAGACCCCGATAATCAGGTCGGCGGTTTGCCGGACGGCCCTCGCTCGTTCCCAATTGACCTCGGCGTCGGAATCGATGTCGGGCGTATCAAGCAGCAGGAGTCGGGCGGGGACGTTTTTCCCGGTCCGCCAAAACAGCCGATGTTCCTCACTTTCGAGCAGCGGATCTTCCGGCTTCGACCAGGGCGCGATTTGAAAGGTGTCGAAATGCCGCCGCAAAATTTCTTCGATCGATTCGTCGTTTTCTTCCGATTCGCCCAAAAGATTTCCGGGCACCAGGCAGACCGGGTGCTTCGTTCCGGCCGCCCGAGGGTCGGCGGCGCTCGCGTTTTCGCCGGCGAGATGGTTGAAAACGACCGATTTGCCGGTGTTCGTCCCGCCCATCACCGCGACGACGAGATAAGGGCGTTTGGAAAGCTGACGCACCAGCTTGCGATTCAACAGTTCGTACCATGCCTGATTTTCGGGCGAAGAGACTCCGAGCGGGCGAACGGCCTCGCAAAGCCGGTCGACGGCCCGGGAAAGCGTGAGAACGGATTGACTCAATTCGGACAGATGGGACAACGGTTGGTCTCCTTTCGCGGAATTGTAGCATTTTTTTCGGAACAGGGGGACCGGTTACCGGGAAAAAGCCGTGAGGATCGGCCAAGCTCCCTTCTTTTTAAGAGAACGACAAAGTTGAATTTGCGAGAAGATAGAGAAAACAGGACGCGTCATTTCGAGCGGAGCGAGAAATCTCACCATCGCCGAAGAAGTTGTAATTCCGTCCCTCGCGCGAGGGTGAGATTTCTCCTTACGCTACGCTTCAGTCGAAATGACGAGACTTTGTAGTTCTCTTGCCCTTCTTTTCGTTCCCCTTCCGCAGGGAAATCGCGGGCGGTATAATCCCCTTCAACGCCTTTCGAACGGTTTCCCTTCCCCTTTTCCTTGTTTTTGCTTTTCAAGACATGCCCGATTTACTGCGCGACGAACTGGTTAAGACCTCGGACATTATCGTCGTCAAGGTCGGGACCAACGTCCTGTCCCGGAAGGACGGGCTGTTGAACGTCGAGCGCATCGAACGGCTGGTCGGCGAGCTGAGCGGCATTCGTAATCGCGGCAAAAAGGTGATCCTAGTCAGTTCCGGGGCGGTCGGGGCCGGAATGGGGCGGCTCGGGCTCAAGGAACGGCCGGCCCTGCTCCCGCAATTGCAGGCCGTCGCCGCGATCGGGCAGAGCAAATTGATCGAAGCCTACGAAAGCGCCCTTGGTCGCTTCGGCGCCCACGCCGGGCAGGTGCTGCTCACGGCCGATGATCTCTCCGACCGCAAGCGTTATCTGAACGCCCGCAACACTCTCCGAACGATGCTCGATTACGGGGCTTTGCCGATCATCAACGAAAACGACACGGTCAGCGTCCGCGAATTGCATACGACCTTCGGCGATAACGACCGGCTCGCGGCGTTGGTCGCCAATCTCTTTTCGAATCCGCTCCTGATTCTGCTGACCGATGTCGACGGGCTGTTCGACCGCGACCCGGCCGAACCGGGGGCGCAATTGATTTCCGTCGTCGCGAACTGGACCTCGCAACTGAACTCTTACGTCGTCGAAAAAGCCTCGAAACGGAGCAAAGGGGGCATGTCGAGTAAACTCAAGGCGGCAAAGATGATCACTGAAGCGGGGGGCAACATGATCATCGCCAACGGGGACACGCCCGATATTTTGAC
>JAVBSX010000054.1:0-9368 GCA_031556455.1 Thermoguttaceae bacterium | reverse complement strand
ACATCGAAACAATAACTTGACGCTTCATTAGAAAATCTCCTTTTGTAACTTTGGGGTAACTTGAACAAATCAGGCAAAATGCCCAGTCTACACTCTTGCTTATCCTTATCGGCGCCCCTTTGACGATCTTTTAACCATCTCGGGATTTTTTACGCATTTAACCTAAATAAACAAGCGAGTTTGACAATTATAACAATAAAAGGCTTTGCGCCAATAATACCGATTGTCGTGAATGTCAATATAGGTTAAACGTGCAAGGAACTCTTAATTCTTCTCCCAATAATACCACAAGAAATGCAAAATGGGAAAAAAATTTTGAAAATTCCTATTCATTTCTTTGGGCAGTATAAACAAACAGGAAAAAATACAATATATAGAGAGTATAAACTATGGGTTCAATAAACGCTCGGAAATTCTACCTATTTTCCTTCATTGTTTCAAGTGCCGGAACAGGAATAATTTATTGCGTCTATTCATTTTAACAGGTTTTTGTGAAAAGGCAACATTTTTATTGGACGAATGCAGGACGATTGCATGGTCGAAGTTTTATTACGACGCGACGATTTCCCCTCGACGTTCGACAACCGCAGCGTCATTTCGAGCGGAGCGAGAAATCTCACCCTCGCCGGAAAATCGGAATTCCGGCCCTCGCGCGAGGGTGAGATTTCTCCTTGCGCTGCGCTTCAGTCGAAATGACGGCCTCGCTTTTGCGCGGCCGACGGATCACAACGACTTTGCAATAGTCCCGGGATTGACGGAGGCGGGCTTTGGAGTAGAATACCCTTTCCGTTCTCTCGGAAATTATGGTGGTTGTAGCTCAGTTGGTAGAGCACCGGATTGTGGCTCCGGCGGTCGAGGGTTCGAGCCCCTTCAACCACCCTGCTTTACTCTTCGCTTGACAATCGAATTCCGTTTGTCTCCGGCATTCTGCCGCCTCGATCGAGACCGGTTTTTGTCGATTCCTTCCGAGCACAACACGCCTTTGAGCGTCTCTCTTTCTTTTGATGGTCGTCTCGCGATTACCGTGCTCCGCACAAACAATGAGCCAAGGGGCTTCCTGAGCGAAGCGACGAAAGCCCCGAGACCGCGAGAGTTGAGTTCGAGGCTCCCGTTCAATTTTTTCGCGGAGTGCAATAAATCTTCACCGCCTTGAAATGTCCGCGTTTTGTTGATAGGAAAGCACAACAAAAGACAGTCGGAAACATACACAGGCGTGCTCTTTGTCGGGTCATTTTTTCACGGACCATTATTTCAATTCATTCTGTATTACCACTACATCCCAGCTTACCGTATTTGTGTATTTTCACAAAAGATAAAACGGAATGTAAGCCGATACAATTCCCTATCAACAGAAAATGAGCAAGATGGGATATATAAGAATGACTTTGCTGTCGGCAACTTCAAATTTCAAATCATCATTTTTCAATAATGCTTAACGAGAAAATCAATCCGATTAGTTCGTATTCCGATTTACGCTTTTTTGTTTACCAAACCCTTTGTCGCGACCATGAGCTGTTAATGAACGCCTTCCCCACCTCCGAAACCTTGATCAAACGGCGGCAAGGAGAGTCGTGCGGCGTGTTGTTCTGCCTTTACGGCCCGAGATCTGTAAAATTCAGCGCAATTTGGGAAAAAGAGAATAACCGCATCCTGTTTTACGGCCCGACAGGCAAGCGCTATTTACAGATTGAGCTTCAAGGTTTGGCCGAGCCGGAAATTGATTTGTGCATGTCCAATTGAGAGGGAACTTGCCAAAAATTCAAAAAAAGATCATTAAACCAGAGATATTTGCGGCTGCAAAGAGCCTGTTGTAGCGACTTTTCAGGCGGGGTGCGGCGTACAAAACTTCGGCTAAATCATGTTTTTTTGAAAATGGGCAAGAACAAACCCTTTCCGGCAACGTAATTTTTATAGAAACAACACACAACAGAGTAAATTAGACATTATTTTTTTATTCTGCAATCACACTTTAATTTATAGACATTTTTGGAGGATATCATCATGCTGGTATTATCACGTCGGGAAAGTGAACGAATTCGGATCGGCGATTCGATTGTCGTAACCGTTGTTCGTTGCATGGGGGACAAAGTGCGAATCGGAATCGAAGCACCGCCGGAAATGCTGATTCTCCGGGGAGAATTGAAGCAACATGCCCGGGAAGAGTCGAACAAGCCGGAATCGGCCCTGCCGAAACGCCCGGGGGCTCCGGTCGATTATCCGCTCGGAGCGTCTATTCCTTCGCCTGTGTTTTAGAGAATTACAACGATCGTTTCGCGATCACGGATTCCGCTCAAGCCGCATGTCAAAAAGCGAAGAATATTTGCTAGACGATGACGACCTGCCGATTCTTCAATATCGGGTTTGGTCGTTGTTGGACCAAAAAATGACAAGCGGGACCATTCTTGCGCTGACGCTGATCTTGAGCGGCGTCGTTTATCTCGCGACGGACCAGGTGCATTTGGCCGTTGCCGCCTTTCTCCTGCTCGTCGTTTCGGCTTGGCGGATTCTCGTGCCGATGCAATTCGAGTTGACGGCCGACGGGATCACCCGTTGGACGCTCGGATATCATCGTTTTATCGCCTGGTCGGAAATCGGCTCTTACGGCCTGCAGGAAGAAGGCGTTTTAATTCTGCCGCATCGTCGTCGGTATCCGCTTGATGCGATTCGCGGCATTTTTATTCCGATTCCCAAACCGTACCGGCCCGGCGTTCAGCGGCGATTACAGTATTTCGTCGACAAGATCGAACGGGAATAGTTCACCCCTCATTTAGCCGGTACTCCGCGTATTTTCTCCAAATCTTCGACGAACCGCCGGATGATCTCGTTAACCTCGCTCGGATGAGAAAGAGCGAGCAAATGCCTTCCCCCTTCAATGCGAATGTCCGGGTTCGTCAACCCGATCGGCAAAAGCGGGTCGCGCGTTCCGTGCACATGAACCGACGGCAAAACCGGTTCCGAAACCTCGGCGACTTCGGAAGAGCGTGAGCGGTAGGCCCAATCGAACATCATCCGCGAGAGCCCCGCCAACCGACGCGTCGGCGTCTCGGCGAACTGTCGAATCACCTTCGGCGAAATGATCCGGCGAAACAGGCAGGGGCAAAGCAGCAACAACCTCGCCCCGCACTGGGCGAAGAACAGCCGAAGCGGACGTAGCGGCGGGCAAAGCCGCATCAGCAGCCAATCGGGGTAATAGCGTCTCGGAAATTCTTCCGGCCCGCGAATCGTGCAAAGCAAAATGGTGCCGACGGCCCCGAGTTCCCGGGCGACATACGGGGCGATCATCCCGCCGAGCGAAAGGCCGCAAACGACGACCGGGGCGGGCGGCCGTCGGTCCAACTCGGCCCGGATCGACGCGGCGAACCGGACGGCGTATTGTTCCAACGATTCGCACGGCAGCGGATCGATCCAATCGGCGGCATACGCCTCCGGAAAGGCCGCCGTTTGGTGTTTGAACAGCCGGTGATCCGCCCCGAGACCGGGCAGAAAAACAAGCATCGATTTCATTGGCACGACTCTTCGAGATGGTTGAAAAATCCGACGACTTCAATGCCGTGCTTTGCGGCCAAGGCGAGGAACTCTTCTTTGACCGACTCCCAATACTCCCGGCTGCGAATCTCTCGGTCGAACCTCGGCCGCAGCGTTCGGTCGTAGGATGAGACCGCCCGGAGGATGGCCGGCAGGTTGCCGCAACGCAGGTTCAGCGTTTCGCCGTACACGTATTCGACGATCCCTTCGAGCAAAGCGAAGATCGTCGGCAAATCCGTAATCCCGGGCAAAAGCGGCCCGAGAAACGCGTACGTTCGAATCCCTTCTTCATGCAATTCCCGCAAGGCTGAAAAACGCTGCCGGATCGGCGAGCAGTACGGCTCGATAAACCGCCTTGCTTTCTCGTCGGGGAGCGAAATCGAGAACCCGACCGAGGCACCGGGAATCTTTTTCAGCAGATCGACATCGCGCAGCACCAAGTCGGATTTCGTGAGAATCGAGGCCCGAAAGCCGCGTTCCGGAGCGGCGGCGATCTGCTCCAAAATCGATCGGGTCAGCTTGTACCTCGCTTCAAGGGGTTGGTAACAATCGGTCGCGCTGCCGAAAAACGCTCCCTTGCCCGGCTTCACTTTGCGAAAATCCTTTTCGAAGACTTCGGCGGCGTTGATCTTGACATCAACGAACCCGCCCCACGGCTCTTCGTGGTTCGTAAACCGCTTCATGAACCGGGCGTAGCAGTAAACGCAGGCGTGCTGGCAGCCGACGTACGGATTGACACTGTAACCGAGACCGGACAGCTTGCTCTTGGTCAAAATGTGTTTCGCTTCAACTTCCCGGATTTGCATGTTAGGTTCGTTTTGAAAATCGCGTCAAATCGCAATTCCTTTGTTTTTCAAAAACAATTTGCGCAACAGAGCCGCGTGCTGTGCACGCGAAGTACAGGGGCGACGCCGGGATACCGCGTGCACAGCACGCGGCTCTTTGGGTTCTGTCTTTTTTGGAATAGCTTTTCCTTACGCCTTCTTTTCGGTGACCAGCCGGGCGAAATGTTCGAACGAGCGGTCGTAGGTTTTTTCGGTGTCCGGCGGGAAGAAACAGCCGGGAAGCTGCCGCCGCACCAGATGCGACTGGACGCAATCGCAGCAGAGACCGCGTTTGCCGCAGGAATAGGAACAGGTGCAATTCGTTTTATTCTTTTCGATTTTACAGTCCATGACGATTGTTTTAGTGATGATAGACTTTGAAAAAACGCGGAGTACCGGCTAAATGGGGAGTGGTTTCCTGTTTATTTTACTTAAAATCGGAGCGAGCGTCGAGGGAATACCACATTTCCGCGAGGGATCGCCCCGTTTTTTGGGGGGGGTTCGCTTTGTTTGGGAAAATGGCATAATACAAGTAGTCAATGTTTTCCCTTCTTACCGTGCTCCGCACAAAAATGAGCCAAGGGGCTTCCAGAGCGAAGCGACGAAAGCCCCGAAACCGCGAAATTCGACTTCGAAGCTCCAGCTCAATTTTTTCGCGGAAACCAATAATTTTCAAAAGCGGAACCGCAAAAGATATGGCATTATTTGAAATCGAAACGCATTCCCATATTGTGATCACCTGGGCCAAAGACGAAGACGGGGCGCGTCGAATCCTTTATGAATATTATCCGACCGAAGAGGTAATCCGGGTTACCAAACGGCCGCGCGACGCCTGGGTTATCTCAAAATCGGCGCTCGGCATCTCCGGCCCGTCCAATCCGTGCGACATCGCCCGGGAATGTCTTTCCAAGGCCTCGGGGGACAAGTTGCACGCGATTCGTCTTTATATGCAACAGACCGGCAGCGATTTGGACAATTCGCGGAAAGTGGTCGAATCCAATATGGTGATCGGCTGGTGATCAGCCGCGTTTTGATATTTTATGCTTGCTTGGATTTATCTTTTGATCGCCGGTGTTTTTGAAATCGGCTGGCCGCTGGGGCTGAAGTATTTCGAACGGGACGGCCGGTACGCCTTTTTGGCCTTGGCCGTGATTTCGATGGGCATCAGCGGCTATTTCCTGATTCTGGCCCAGCGGAGCATCCCGATCGGAACGGCGTACGCGGTTTGGACCGGCATCGGAGCGGTCGGGACGTTTTTGCTCGGCATCGCTCTTTTCAACGACGCGGCAACGTTGATGCGAGGCTTCGGCGTCCTCCTGATCCTCGGAGGAATCATTACGCTGAAACTGGCTCAATAGGAAAACTCCGGCGTCTGCGCCGCTCGGCTAAACGGTCCTTGATCAGATTTTTTTCGTCCGGTTCATTCGATTCCGCAACACGGCGTTGCGGCGGCTCAGATAGGCGGAGAGGGCGGCATCCAACGGCTGGCTGGTCCGAAAAAGGGCGTAATCGGCCTGGTTTTCCGAGCAGCCCCGCCGGACCTCTTCGAGATAGGCGTTGAGCGATTCGAGATAGCCGGGCCGCAACATTCTCGGATCGCAACGAATCCGGGCGGGAAGCTCCAACCCTTCGAACCGGGTCGGCCCGCCGAACGTAAAGTCGAGCTCCTCATCGTCCAAAACGTGCAGCACCAACACGTCGTGCTCCCGGCTCCGCAAAAAACGAAGCCCCTGAAACAGCCCTTCCCGTCGGACGAACAAATCGGAAATCAGCACGACCAGGCCGTATTTCGGGATCGATTGGGCAGTCGCCCGCAAGGTCTCCTTGAGATCGGCTTGCATCACGGGATAGTTGGCCAACAACTCCTCGAAAGAAAACAACTTTTCTTCGTCCCGCTTCTTTTCCTCTTCTCGATTGCGGTCGCCGGGGGACGCACGATCCTGTCCTGGGAGCCGCTCTCCGGGATCGGACCGCCGCAACCCGGCGAGAATCGCCCCCAGTTGCGATTGCTTCGTCCGGGCGGGCAAGATCGATTCGATCTCTTTCTCGAAGGTGATGCAGCCGACGGCGTCCTGCTGCCGCATCGCGAGATAGGCGATCGAGGCGGCGAGGGTGCAAGCGTAATCGTACTTGGACAAGGCTCTCGAGCCGTATTGCATGCTGCGGGAAACGTCGAGCAAGAGGGTGCATCGCAAATTCGTGTCGACTTCGTATTGCTTGACGTACAGCCGGTCCTGCTTGGCCCAGACCTTCCAATCGACGTTTCGCGGGTCGTCGCCGGGCACGTATTGCCGATGTTGCCGGAATTCGACGGAGTTGCCGAAATGCCGGCTTTTGTGCATGCCGCTTAAAAACCCTTCGACGACATAACGGGCGCGGAGTTCGAGCCGGGAAATCCGCTTGAGCGTCTCCGGATGAAAGTAATCGCTTTTCCCTTCGTTTTTTCCTTGCATTTCGCAGTGGGTTGAAAGAATCGCCAATAATCAACAGCACACGATTGTACCATTATATCATTTGGAAAAGTCGGAAACAGGAGCATTATCCTCAAATCACGAGGATTGCAAAGTCGAAAATTTTCGATTTTCAATCAACCGACAACAGCCGAGACGTCATTTCGAGCAAAGCGAGAAATCTCACCCTCGCCGAGAAAGTCGGAGTTCCGCCCCACTCGCGAGGGTGAGATTTCTCCTTGCGCTGCGCTTCAGCCGAAATGACGGCATTGTTTTTCGGGTGGTTCCAACGACTTTGCAATCCTCGGCTCCTCAAATCGCGATCTTACCGGACCTCATGTTCGCGATCGGTTATTTTGGTATAATTTTCCTTTCTTCTCTGTTGGACGATCCTCTCCCCGCGGGACGATCGCCGGTCGTGCCGTCGTTTCGCCCTATGCCGAAAAAAACCGCCCGAAAAACCGTTGGCTCAACCGCCGCCGCCGCTCAACCGACCCCTTGGGAGGCCGGTTGGCTGGTCGTTCGCGGAGCCCGGCAAAACAACCTCAAATCGATCGATGTACCGATCCCCCTCGCCGCTTACACCTGTGTCACCGGGGTGAGCGGTTCCGGCAAAAGCTCCCTCGTCGAAGACGTTTTGTACAAATCGCTCGCGAAAACGCTGCACCGAGCCTTGGTTACGCCCGGGGCTCACGATTCGATCGAAGGGGTCGAGTCGATCAACAAGGTGATCC
Source organism: Thermoguttaceae bacterium (assembly GCA_031556455.1). Taxonomy (GTDB): domain Bacteria; phylum Planctomycetota; class Planctomycetia; order Pirellulales; family Thermoguttaceae; genus JAVBSX01. Next base: position 1,835 of record JAVBSX010000054.1, on the reverse strand, counting down.
GGGTCGACCAACAGCCGCTCGGGCAGACGCCGAGTTCGAACCCGGCGACTTACACCGGGGTGTTCGAGCTGATTCGCGAACTCTTCGCGCGGCTACCCGAGGCCCGGGTCTGCGGTTATTCCCCCCGCCGCTTCAGTTTCAACGTCCCGGGCGGCCGCTGCGAAAAATGCGAAGGGAATGGCCAACTCAAGATCGAAATGCACTTTTTGCCCGATGTTTGGATCACCTGCGATTCCTGCAACGGCAAACGGTACGACCGTCAAACCCTCGAGGTCAAGTTTCACGGTTTCTCGATCAGCGACGTCCTCGAAATGTCCTGCGCCGAATCCCTCCGGCTCTTCGCGAACGTTCCCGGCATTCGCCGGGTTCTGCAAACGCTTTGCGATGTCGGGCTCGATTACCTTTCGCTCGGGCAATCGGCTCCGACCCTTTCCGGCGGCGAGGCCCAACGGGTCAAATTGGCCGCCGAACTGGCCCGGCCGGACACGGGCCGGACGCTTTACCTGCTCGATGAGCCGACGACCGGGCTGCATTTCGAGGATTTGGCCAAACTGCTCGGCGTGATCCAACGGCTGGTCGATCTCGGCAACACCGTCGTCGTGATCGAGCACAATCTCGAAATGATCAAATCAGCCGATTGGATCGTCGATCTCGGGCCCGAAGCCGGACTTGAGGGAGGACATTTGGTGTTCGCCGGAACGCCGGAAGAATTAATTAAAAATTATGAATTAATAATTAAGAATGACAGGAGGGAGCAAGAAAAGCCGGACCGAGGAACCCCCCTCTCACTTTTTTCTTATACGGGGCAAGCTCTCGCGCCAGTGCTTGCCGTTGGGAATTACGAAGAGCGGAAGCCGTACGTCCCCGGCGAGGAACTCAAGGCTCCGCAAGAAGAAAACTCCCCACTCCCCACTCCCCACTTCCCACTTCCGACGGAAGAGGCGAAAATGCCGTGGGAGGCCAACGGCCGGAATTGGCACACCAAAGAGCGGCTCTCGCGCGGTGGGCTCCCTTGCCGCTGGGACGGTCGGATTCTCGCGGACATCATCTATCGCATCCAGGATTCCGATTGCTTCGCGGAAACAAATTGGAACAGCCGGAGCGTCGTCGAAATCACGGCAGACAAAAAATCGCTCGGCTGGTTCTTTCACGCGATTACGGGGGAGGAATGGTTGCTGAAAATGAAGTTCCGAACCGCGAAAAACACGTTCCGCCGCGACGAACTGGTACAACGGCTGCAACTGCGGCCGCTCAACGAACTGGACGACATCCCGCTTTACGGAACCGAGCCGCGCGTCCGGGTGCAGCAACCGACCGGACCTTGGCAGGAAATCGAATTGAAGGTGCATTCTTACGCCGAGATCGACCGGGAGGAATTTTGGAATTTTCTGGACCAGGCGATCGCCGGGTTCGAAAAATTTACGGACAAGGCGAAAAAGAAACCGGACGATTTGATGCCTTGGAAAATCCTGAAAGAAAAATGGCATCTCCTCCCGAAAGGGTTGATCGGCGGCAACCGACGGGAATGGGACGTTGCGATTTTGGAAGACCTTTTTAAAATGCTCGGCGAACTCGCTCCCGAAGCGAATGTCAACTGGACGAACAAAGTGCTGGTCCCCTATTACCTCGGCCCGCCGAAAAAAATCGGCGGCCGGATACTCCCTTGGGTGATCGTCGGCACGAAGCGTTGCGACGCCGCCGCCCTCGATATTTACGTCAAAAAGAACGCGATTCCCTTGGGCAAGATTCGCAACATCGGTTTCGAACCGCATGTCAACGGGGAAAACGATGCTTACGACATTCTCGAACTGCGTTTCCGCGAAGCCTCGGAACTC
>JAVBSX010000268.1:0-14029 GCA_031556455.1 Thermoguttaceae bacterium | reverse complement strand
TCGCTGACGCTTCGGGTTCTGTTTTGTCGGTTCTGAAATTTGTTGGACGGACCGCCTAATGTTTTTCGCGCGGCTTGCCGTGATCGTAATCCCAGTAGGGCGAAAGTCGCCGCAACCGGTCGATCGTCTCGGGAAAAACCTCGATAATGCGGTCGATTTCCGCTTCCGTGTTGTAACGGCTGAGACTGAAGCGGACCGAACCGTGGGTCGCCGAAAACGGCACGCCCATCGCCGTCAAAACGTGTGAAGGTTCCAGCGACCCGGAGGTGCAGGCCGAGCCGCTCGAAGCACAAATGCCAAGATCGCTTAATTGGTAGAGTATCCCCTCCCCCTCGACGAAATGACAGGCGACATTGAGCGTGTTCGGCATTCGCAAAGAACCGCCCCCGTTGATTTCGACATAGGGAATGCGGTCCAAAATTCCCCGTTCGAGCCGGTCTCGCAATTTTCCGACCCGATTCATTTCTTGCTCGTGGTTGATTTGGGCAATTTCGATCGCTTTGGCCATACCCACGATGTAGGGGACGTTTTCCGTTCCCCCGCGACGGCTGCTTTCCTGGTGTCCGCCCACCAAAAACGTCCGGCAAGGGGTACCGCGACGCAGGTATAGCCCGCCGATCCCTTTCGGAGCATGAAATTTGTGCCCGGAAAACGAAAGCATGTCGACGAAACGAAAGTTGCCAGACATATTGATCGGCAATTTGGTCATTGATTGGGTCGCGTCGGTATGAAAGACGATCCCCGGGTCGGTCTCTTTCGCGATCCGGGACAACCGATCAATCGGGAACACGACCCCCGTTTCATTGTTGGCGTGCATGATCGTGACCAACAGCGTGTCGGATCGCAAGGCCCGGACAAATTCTCCCATGTCGAGATTTCCGCCCCGGTCGACGGAGAGGAAGGTCACCTCGAACCCGTCCCGCTCCAATTCTTTGCAGACTTCGAGAATCGCCGGATGCTCGACCGTTGTCGTAATGATGTGCCGTCGTCGGGGGTTCGCCCGGACCAAACCGAAAATCGCCGCGTTGTTGCTCTCGGTCGCACAGGAGGTAAACAGCAACTCTTTCGGGGAAGCGGTCCCGAGAAACTTGGCGATCGATTCCCGAGAGGCGTCGATCGCGTGTTTGATTTCCCGTGCCGGTTCATACATCGAACTCGGATTGAAATACTTCGGCCCGAAATACGGGAGCATGGCCTCGGTCACTTCCGGGGCGACTTGGGTCGTCGCATTGTTGTCGGCATACAGAATATCAGGCATCGGCGTTCCTTATTCGGTTGTTTTTGAGAAAAGCCCGAAGGCGAAATCGGGAATAATGGAATTATACCATAATCGAGCTACAAATGAAGGGATTTGTGGGCCGCGCGACACAAGGATTGCAAAGTCGAACGCGGCAAACAGCAGCCCGAAGTGTCAGCGTCGGGTTGGTCCCGACTTTTCGCATTGGAAAACCGGGCGCTGACGCTTCCGGCTGCTGCCCGATTCGATATTTTTTCTGAGATTCCAACTATGCAATTCTCGTGGGCCGAGCGAAGAGGGCAAAATCTTTGAGGAGCCTTCTTTTGCCCCATCGAGCCGGAGCCGTACTGTCCCGGCTCATGGGGTGATGCAAAGACGAAATCGCAAAAAACGGAGCCTTGGACGTATTTTGCGAGAGCGAAAGACATCGGGTTTTCGCCCGAAGCATAAAATTTGCGGATTGTACTGATTTGCAGGATTCTCTTTGCACAAAAATTTCAACGGATTAGCAGGTATCCGCAAAGTTTTTCCTCGGCAAGTTCGTCAATCCCCGTAAAACTTCTTTGCACACAACGCCTGATCCAAAAACATTGTTTTATCGTTAAATTTTGCCTATTTTATTTAATGCAAAATTCCGATTGAACATGTGCCGCTTGTATCGGAAAAAAGGCGTTAAAATCGTTAAATTCTATTCTTTTTACCTGTCTTGTTCGCCCTGTATTTTCCGGAGAATCACAAAAATATGTCTTTTATTGAAAAACACGTGCGTGTATTCAAGAGAAAATCCGCTGCAAGCCGATATAGCTTTTGACCCTGAGATAGATTGCGTGTCGGGGGGCACGTACAGGGACACCAACGTCAGATCACCCGCAAGGAGTTTTCAGGTTAATTTTTAACCCGACGGGTCCTGACACAAACCATGTTTGCCGAGGCAATCGCGGTTTCAAATCACAACAACTTCTCAAACACCATTTTGTAACCAAGTCAAAATCGTCCGCGGACGTCTCAAGACCCTGGAACATGGTATAGAAACGGTTGTTTGCGAAGAGGGGCGCGAAGATCGGCCAGTCAAGAACAAAGGAGAGAATACCCAATGAAAGTCAAAATGATGTTGATCGCCCTTGGAGTCGCTTTGCTGATGGTGACTCAACCGTCTGCGGGAAATTGCGGGCCGTGTGATCCGGTGCATCCTTGCAGCGCTTGCGACAGTTGTTGTGCGAAGCCGTGCGATCTGTTCGCCGGTTTGAAGAATCTTTTGAAGTCGCGTCCGAGCTGCGGCAGCGCTTGCGCTCCGTGCGACCCGGTCGTCGCCTGTGGTCCGTGCGATACGGGCTGTGGCCCGCAAGCCTGTGAAGCGGCTTGTGCGGACAATGCCGGCTGCGATCCTTGCGGCGCGGCGTGCAATACCGGTTGCAATCACGGTTGCCCGTTGTTCAAAGGTCTGTTCAGCTGGCCGTGCCACAAATCTTGTGGCGCTTGTGATCCGGCCGCCGCTTGCGGTGCCTGCGATCAGGCTGCGGCTTGTGGTGCTTGCGATGCGGCCGCGGCTTGCGGAGCGTGCGAACCGGCTTGTGGTGCTTGCGGATGCAACGATTGCTGCTGCCCCGGACCTTTGGCCCAATTGCTGATTAAGACCCGCGTTGGAGCGAAAAAGCTCTTCAAGGGTTTCGTCGGTGCGTTCGATTGCCATGGTTGCGGACCGTGCTCGGCCCCCGGTTGTGCTCCTTGCGACGCGGCTGCGGCTTGCGGAGCTTGCGAACCGGCTTGTGGTGCTTGTGACGCTGCGGCTTGCGGCGGTTGCAAATAACCCCAAAAAATGCGGAGTGGTTTCCCGAAACAACCTATCGTTTTGACGAAACCACCCGTTATTATTTTCCTTGTCTCATTCTACACAATAACTTGAGGAGGCCTCTTTCGGATCTCATGCCGAAAGGGGCCTTTTTATTTCTCCGACGGTTTACCGGTCCTCACGTAAAACTTCGAACACGGCAAACAGCAGCCCGAAGCGTCAGCGCCGGGTTGGCCCCGCGTCTCCGTATTGGAAAACCGGGCGCTGACGCTTCCGGCTGCTGCACGATTCGAAATTTCTTCGGAAGACCAACAAACTCGCGTAAGGTTTCGATTCTCAGCCGGTTGACGGAACAAAGGACGCATTCCCGGGGATTTTGTCGTTCTTGAAACGCTTGAATTTCCCGAATCCGGGGTTGCAAAATGCGACGAATCCCAGTATAAAAAACGAGGGATTCCTTCTTTTTCCGTCGATCACGCTTTTTTTCCTTTTTCATGAAAACCGAATTTGATGATGCCCTTCGCGGCATTTACACCGATCACGACGAGGTACGCCCGGAACAGGCGGCCGATTATCGCCAGGTCGCCTTTTTGTCGGTCGGCTCCTTGGTTTTCGGGCTTCTCTCGGCCATCACGTTCATGCATTGGGCGTTGGCCGTTTTACCGATCCTGTCGATCGTGATGGGAGTCGTCGCGATGCGGCGCATCTTGCACGCTCCGGGAGAAGTCGGCGGTTTCGCAATGACCACCGCCGGGATCTCGATCGCGGCCGTTTTTTGGCTCGGCGGCTACGGCTGGCTGACATGGTCGTATTTCAACTCGGTTCCGACCGGTTACATCCGCGTCGATTTCGCCGAGTTCGCTTCCGACCCCAAAACCGGCAAACTGCCCCAACATATTTTGAATTTATCCGCGGAAGGACAGAAGATTTTCGTTCAAGGCTATATGTATCCGGGACGACGATTGGCCGGGATCGACGATTTCGTGATCGTTCGCACGACGGAACATTGCAAGTTTTGCTCTCCGCGAACGAACCCGACCGACATGATCAACGTACATATGTCGGAGGGGCGGACGGTCACATACCGTACCAAACCGGTCCGGGTTGGCGGAACCTTGAGCATCGACCCCGATTATATCGCCAACGGGACATCCCCTTACCATATCGAGGCCGATGTGTTTCGGTAGGAGCGGTCCGAAACGATTGGAGGCAGTCGGGACCGCAGGTCCCGGCTCGTGGTGTTGAGAGTTTTAGGGGCTCGCGAAAGTCGGCCGTTAAATCATTACTTTGTCAATAAACTTTTTGTCGATATGCAATCCTCGCGGATATTTTTTTTCGGCGTCCTTTGTCTCGCTCTTTTTTCGTGTTCGAATCCAAGGATATTGGAGGCTGTCGAAAATCAGGCGGACGGACAGATTGATCTGTCCTGCGATCCTGAGGTACTCTTTCAGGGGGCCGTGATCCCCGAATCGTCTCCGATTGAGAAAAAGACGTCTTCGCCCGGAGAAGAAACAGGTCGGCTTCAGTTGATGAAACCGGAACTTTTTGCGGATCCGAACGCCGACTCGACCGAACCGAGTTCCGGAGCCGTGATCGTTGATCCGTCCGTGGAAGCGAAAAAAAACCAGAGCCCCCCGGCTCCGGCTCCGAAAAAAGAAAAAACGGAAAAGACGATCGCAATCATTGATGAGAGCACGACCGTCGTCGAAGAACCGGCTCCCTACGATCCGATCAAGGAAAACGGCGAGTATTTCGTCAACTGGCCGGCCCCGAAATTCGTCCTCGTCTTTACCGGCTTTCAAGAGGGTTACCTCGAACCGTGCGGCTGTGCCGGGATGCAAAAAATGAAAGGCGGACTCAGCCGGAGATACTCTTTCTTCGGGAGCTTGCGGGAAAAAGGCTGGCCGGTGATCGCGATCGACGGCGGTGATTTTTGCAGCGATTACGGCGGGAAGCAGGCGGAATTGAAATTTCATTTGACCGCCGAAGCGCTTCGAAAAATGGATTACGACGTGATCGGGCTCGGGCGGGAAGACCTTCGCTTTTCCGTCGACGAACTTCTCTCGCTCACGGTCAACATTCCCGGGGTCGAAAGCCGCTTTACGGCCGCGAACATCGCTCCCGTCCAATTCGATCCGAGCATGGTCGCCCCCTATCGGATCGTCGAACGGGCCGGTGTCCGGGTCGGCGTCGCCTCGGTGTTGACCTCGGGATTACTGGATGAGATCGACAATCCGGAAATCGCGAAAGCCGATCCGGTCAAGAAACTGCAGGAAATCCTCCCGGAACTGGAAAAGGAGGAATGTGATTACCTCGTCCTCATCGCCCACGGGAAAAAAGGGCAGGTGTTCGAGGAAACCCAAGAAGTGCTCAAGTCGTTCCCGGAAAAATTCGGCGTCGTCCTTCTTTCCGATCCCCCGGCCGAGCCGCCGCTGTTGGCCCCGAAACGGATCGGCGGCCGCTATTACATCGAAGTCGGCGAAAAAGGGAAATTCGCCGTCGTGCTCGGCATCTTTGAGGATTCGGTCCGTTACCAGCCGATCGCCCTCGATTCCCGATACGCCAATTCTCCCATTATTATGGACATGATGCAGGATTACCAGGACCAACTCCGCCTGCTCGGCCCCAAGGGACTCGGAGCGAAGAGTTTCGTCAATCCGAAAACCGAATCGATGGGCAAGTTTATCGGCTCGAAGGAATGTCAATCGTGTCACGAACCTTCGTACGAGATTTGGAAAGATTCGGGACACGCCCGAGCCTGGAAAACGTTGACCGATATCTCGAAACCGGCCCGGAATTACGACCCGGAATGCGTCGCGTGTCATGCCGTCGGTTGGAACCCGGTCGAAAAGTACGCCTACCTCGACGGTTACGACATCGCCGAAGGGAACAAGACGAGATTCCTGACGAACGTCGGCTGCGAATCGTGTCACGGACCGGGAGAAAAGCACAAAGCGGCCGAAATGGGGAACGACGAGACCAAGAAGGCGGAGTTGCGGCTCGCGGTCCGGCTGCCGTTGGAAAGCGCCCAAAAGAATTGCGTCCAGTGTCATGACGGCGACAACAGTCCCACTTTCCAGTTCGACACTTACTGGGAGAAGATCAAGCACACTGAAGACGAGTAGGCGGACGGAGACGACGAGCGGGAGATAACGAGTAAACGACGAGCCGGGACCTGTGGTCCCGACTGCACCGCCTACGAAAAAAGATAATAACTCAGATCGAGACAGTCGGGGGCACAGCCCCCGGCTCGTTATTGACGCCCCAACCCTCGCGAAATCATGAGACTCTTTGCTTTCTGCTGTTTTTTCCTGCTGTTCGCCCCTCTTGTGTCGGCCCAGACGAAAATCGTCAAGCAGTGGGACTTTAACACGAACGGACAAAAAGAGGGTTGGGAGGGGGCCAATTGTCTCGCGGATGTCGAAGTTCGAGACGGGGCGTACCGAGCTGTTTGCAGCGGGCCCGACCCGTTTTTGTCCGCTTACGGGCTTGAGACTCCCGTAGGCCCTTCCCGGATTCTGGAAGTGCGGTACAAAACCGACAAACCCGGCAAAGGGGAACTCTTTTTCTCCAATACGAACGAGGGCTTGTACGGCGGGTTTACCCAGGAAAAGGCGGTGCATTGGCCGATTTTAGGGGACGGGCTTTGGCATACGGCCCGCGTTTTTCCGCACTGGGCCGGAGAAGGGAAAGTCGTGCAACTGCGGATCGATTGGCCCAACTTGAATGAGCCGGATTACGGCAAGGTGCATCTCGAAATCGATTGGATCCGGATCGTCGATCTCGATGCCGCAACGACCGCAATCCAAACGAACTGGGATTTTTCCCGACCGCAAAGCGATTGGCGACCGATTGAGGACAGCCGGGTTGAAACCGGCGCTGCGGGTTTGAAAATCATTTCCCCCTCCGACCGACCGGGCGGCGTTGAAACCGAAGGGGTCGTGTTCGATTCGGCTCAAGCGGGAAATTGGATCGCCCTCGAAATGTCCGTTGATCGAGGGAAAAAGGGGACGCTCGAATTTCTTTCCGACGCCGGTCGGCTCGGCTCGTTTTCGATCCCGCTTTTGGCCGATGCCCGGTCGCATTGGTACAATTTCAAAACTTCGGGCAACCCGAACTGGACGGGGAAAGTGTATTGGCTGCGGCTTACCCCTTCTGAAGAGACGGGGGCAACGGCCGTTCTCAAGCGAGTGGTGATCGCCGATGCCCCGCAAGGGCCGCCCGAGGTCGTCGTCGAGCGGGTGTTTCTTTCGGAAGCGATCAACCAGAGCGGCATCGCCCGGCCGCTCGCGATCCGGCTCCGCAACAACGGCGGCCGGCCGGCCCAGGGTTTGAAAATCCGCGAACTTCGCCTGCCGAAAGGCGTTCGGGTCGTTTCGCCCGACGGTTGGCAGTCGCTTCCCGAGCTTGCCCCGCTCGAAAACCGGACCGTTTCGATCGAGCTCTTCGCGGACGCGGCGGTCGAGGGAACTTGCGAGCTGCAGCTCTTTGGCGACGGGGTTCCGGAACTTCCGGCGAGCGGGACGCTTCGTTTCGAACCCTCGCTCAACCTCCCGAAAGCCGATTACGTGCCGCAGCCGAAGCCGCTCCGCAGCGATTACGAAATCGGGGCGTATTATTTTCCCGGCTGGAACAAGCCGGCGGCCTGGGAACGAATTTCCTCGACCCATCCGGAACGGAAACCGGTACTCGGCTGGTACGACGAAGGGAATCCCGAGGTCGTCGATTGGCAAATCAAATGGTCGCTCGAAAACGGAATCCAATACTATCTCGTCGATTGGTATTGGAACCGGGGAGAACAGTATCTTGAACATTGGATCAAGGCATTCCAAAAGGCGAAGTACAAATCGATGTTCCGCTGGGCGGTGATGTGGGCCAATCACAACGGCAAAGGCTCCCACAGCGAGGAAGATCAGCGGAAAGTAACCCGATATTGGATCGACAATTATTTCAACACGCCCGAATACTACACGATTGACGGTCAACCGGTCGTCGTGATCTGGTCTCCCAGCGGAATGGACGAAGACATCCGCGAGGCCGAGGCCGCGAAAGGAATCGTCTTGAAAAAGGGGGACGGCGTCAAGCGGTTGCTCGATATTTCCCGGTCAATGGCCCACGAAGCCGGGCACAAGGGGATTTATTTCGTTGCAATGAAATGGCCCGAGGGCTCGACGCTGCCGGAAGATGTCCGCTGGTTGCAGGAAGCCGGTTTCGATATGACCTCGATTTACCATTATATGGATCACGGCGGCAAAGCCGAGAATCCGATGCGATTCCCGTTCCAACAGGTCGTCGATTCGAGCCTGCCGTATTGGGAAAAGCGGTACGAGACCGACATTTTGCCGTTTTTGCCGAACCTTTCGACCGGCTGGGATTCCCGGCCTTGGCACGGGGACGAAAATATCATCATTGAAAACCGGACCGTCGTCGGCTTCCGGAAAATTTGCGAGGATTTGAAGACGTTTTGTGAGAAGACGAAAATCCGGCGCATCGTGCTCGCTCCGACGAACGAATGGGGGGAAGGTTCGTATGTCGAGCCGAACGCGGAATTCGGGTTCGGTATGTTCGAAACGGTGCGCGAGGTGTTCTGCGAAAAGCCGGAAGGGGGCTGGCCGCTCAATTTCGCCCCGAGCGATGTCGGGTTGGGACCGTATGATTATCCGAGCGAGGAGCGGTCGGGACCGTGAAATGACACGAGTGCGGTGCAGTCGGGACCGTAGGTCCCGGCTCGTTGTGTGTGTGATTTTTGGAAAATTTTTTGGAGGGTATTCTTGAGTACGCAATACATGCGAACCTGCGAGGTCGCCGCGCGGGCGGCCGGGCAGGTTCTTCGCGATAAGGTCGGAAAGGTCGCTTTTCGGGAGAAAAATCGGGCCGATTTGGTAACCGAAGCCGATATGTTGGCCCAGGAAACCGTTTTTTCGATCATTCGAGAAGCTTTTCCCGAACACGAATTTCTTGGCGAAGAGACCCCCGGGGCTTCGGTCCACTCGTACCGGTCCGATCCGAACGCGTTGTGTTGGATCGTCGACCCGCTCGATGGGACCACGAATTTCGTGCACCAGGTCCCCTTTTTCTGCGTCTCGATCGCGCTCGCCCAAGGCGAAAACCTGCTTTGCGGGGTCGTTTACAACCCGATCACGGAAGAATTTTTCTCGGCGGAAAAAGGACAGGGAGCCTTTTTGAACGGCGAACGGCTTCGGGTCAGCGAAGTTGAAGACGCCTCGCAATCGCTGGTCGCGGTCGGTTTCCCGACGGAAACCCGCGCCGAGACCCCCGATTTGGTCGCGTTTCTGAAAGCGGTTCCGATCGCCCAGGCGATTCGGCGGACCGGATCGACGGCGTTGAATTTGGCGTACGTCGCGGCGGGACGGTTCGATGCGATGTGGGGTTTCAGTGCCAATGCTTGGGATGTTGCCGCCGGCATTCTTCTCATTCGCGAAGCCGGAGGGACCGTCCTCGCCCCGGACGGAAAGCCGTTCAGCCTCAAAAACCCGGCTTTCTTGACGGCGGCGAACCGCAAGCTTCTGGAAGGTTGGCTTGAGATTTTTGGCCGCTGAACCCTCATTCCGGTACAGCCGAGAGTCGAGATCGGTCCTTGCAAAAAATCCCGAATCGGGCAGCAGCCGGAAGCGTTAGCGCCCGGTTCTTGAATGCGGAAACGCGAGGCAAACCCGGCGCTGACGCTTCGGGCTGCTGTTTATTGCGCTCGAATATCGGGCAACCGATCGGCCTCGGCTCTTGAAACCGCTCATTTCTCGCGGTTCTCTGGTTGACTTTCCGCTGTTTTCCGGATAAATTTAAGGGTTGGTTTTTTCGATTTTTTTCTTACTTTCGATATATTCGGCCCATGCAATTACACGAACGGTTATTCGACGTTCTCGGGGATTCGTTCAACAACCTGACCCGTTGGATCGAAACCAAGGTTACCTCGCTTTTCGGCTCTTCCAACGCCCGCCTTCTCAAACGCCTCGCCCCGAAAGTCGAGGCGATCAACGCCTTGGAACCGCGATACCAGGCGATGTCCGACGACGAATTGCGTAGGCAGACCGAACTTTTCCGGGCCCGGCTGCAAAAAGGGGAGACGCTCGACGATCTTTTGGTCGAAGCGTTCGCCGTCTGCCGCGAGGCGGGGCGTCGCGTAATCGGGCTGCGACATTACGACGTCCAGCTCATGGGGGGAATGGTCCTGCACAGCGGGGCGATCGCCGAGATGATGACCGGGGAAGGCAAGACCCTCGTCGCGACCTTGCCCGCGTATCTCAACGCCCTCGAAGGGAAAGGCGTACACGTCGTTACGGTCAACGATTACCTGGCCCGCCGCGATATGGAATGGATGGGCCCGCTCTATATGTCGCTCGGACTGACCGTCGGGGCGATTCAAGGGAACATGCCGAACGAAGGGCGGCAAAAGGCGTACCGTTGCGACATCACCTACGGGACGAACAACGAGTTCGGGTTCGACTACCTCCGCGATAACATGCGGTACGCGGCCCAGGGGGACGACCGGTACGAGACGCATCACCAACAGGTGCAAGGGCGGTTGCATTACGCGATCATCGACGAGGTCGACAACATTTTGATCGACGAGGCGCGGACGCCGCTCATTATCGCCGGGCCGGCCCACGACGACGTGTCGCGGTATCGGGTCGCCGACGGCATCGCCCGGCAACTGACCAAAGGGGTCGATTTCGAGGTCAACGAGAAGGAGCATTCGGCCCATTTGACGGATGTCGGTATCCGGAAGGCGGAGCATTTGGCCGGTGTCGAATCGTTTTACACGGCCGGGAATATGGAATGGCCGCACCTGATCGACAATGCCCTCAAGGCCCACCATCTTTACAAACTCGACGTCAACTACATGATCGACGGCGAAGAGATCGTGATCGTCGATGAGTTTACCGGTCGGCCGATGCCGGGGCGGAACTGGAGCGACGGGCTGCACCAGGCGGTCGAAGCCAAGGAAAAAGTCCGGGTCAAGGAGGAAAACCAGACCCTGGCGACGATCACGCTCCAGAATTTTTTCAAGCTGTACGACAAAATCGCGGGGATGACCGGAACGGCGATGACCGAGGCGGCCGAGTTTTGGAAAATTTACAAACTCGACGTGATCGCGATGCCGACGAACCGGGACATGAAACGGCTCAATCACCCCGATGCGATTTACCGCAGCGAGAAGGAGAAGTACAACGCGATCGTCGAGGAAATCGAGCGGCTCAACAAATGGGACATTCTCGATTTCGGCAAAGAACGCGAGGTCCTTGGGACGATCGAAAAGGAGACGGAGGATTTCGTCGAATTCCTTCCCAAGGGCGCGGGCAAAAGCAGCGTCGAACGGATCGAGAAAAAAGACGTCAAATCGATCTCCCATAAAGGCCGGCCGATTCTCGTCGGCACCGTTTCGATCGAACGGAGCGAACTGATTTCCGGAATGCTCGACCGCCGGGGGATCAAGCACCAGGTTCTCAACGCAAAGCATCACCAACGGGAGGCGGAAATCATTTCCCAGGCCGGTCGGAAAGGCGCCGTTACGATCGCGACGAACATGGCCGGGCGCGGAACCGATATCATTTTGGGAGGCAACCCCGAGACGATGGCCTGGGGCTTGTTGCAGGCGAAATACCCGACCCGGCTGGACGTTCCGCAAAGTGAATGGAATGCCCTGGTCGCCGAGATCGAGCAGCGCGAGCAGATGAAGCCCGAAGGGAACGTCGTTCGGGGAATGGGTGGGCTGCACATCATCGGCACGGAGCGGCACGAGGCGAGGCGGATCGACCTTCAGCTTCGCGGTCGTTGCGGTCGGCAGGGGGATCCGGGAAGCAGCCGGTTTTTCCTGTCGCTCGAAGACGATCTGATGCGGATTTTCGCCGGGGAATGGGTCAAAAAGATCATGACCATGCTCGGCATGGAAGAAGGGCAGGCGATCGAGAGCAAGATGGTTTCCCGACGGATCGAGGGGGCCCAAAAGAAGGTCGAGGAACGCAACTTCGACGTTCGTAAGAACCTGCTCGAATACGACGAGGTGATGGACTTTCAACGCAAGAGCGTGTACGGATACCGGCAGCGAATTCTCGACGGGGCGAACTGCAAGCAGTTGATCCTTTCGATGATCGATGCCCAGATCGACCGGCATTTGGAAGAGTTTCTCGATAAGGATTACGGCACGGCCTCGTTCGCGGCTTGGGCGGCGAGCCAATTGGGAATGGAGTTCGAGCCGAAATCGTTCCGTTCGCTCTCGTTTGAAATGGCGCAGGAATACGCTTTGGATCAGGCCCGACGGCTCTCGGAATCGCAGGTGCTCGATGCGCTCGAGGAAAACCTGCCGGCCGATGCGGAGGAGTCGGAATGGAATTGGCAGGCGTTGACGAAAACGGCCAACACGCAATGGAAGGCGGCACTTCGTGAGAGCGATTTGAAAAAAATCGGACGGGAGGATCTCGCCGATTTCCTGATTGAGAAAGCGCATCACTTTATCGACCGGGTTGATTTGAGCGACGGGAAAGCGTTTTTGGAACCGGATTTCGGCGTCAAGACAGCCGTCAACTGGATCAAGAAGAAGTTCGACATCGAAATCGACCTCGAAAAGGCGAAGGAATACGAAACGGCCGCCTTCGAGTCGATGCTTCGCGGGCTGACCCATGCGAAATACGAGGAGAAAGAGGTCCAGTTCCCGGTGCTCGGGGGGCTGCTGCATTACACGATCCGGGATCAAAACGGCAAACGGTACGACCGGGAGGCGCTGGTCGAATGGGCGAAGGTCCGTTTCGGAATCGATCTCTCGCTGGACGATTTGAAAAACAAGCAGCGGCAGGAAATCGAAGAGACGATGTTCGTCGAATGTCGCAAAGGGCTTGAGGTCGTTCCGGACAAGTACCGAAAACTGGGCGAGCGGTTGGACGATTTGCTGCTGAACCAGGACCTCGGCCCGGAGGAAATTCGCGGGCATCACGAAAGTATCCCGCATCCGGCCTCGCCCGAAGCGGTGAGTTCGCATTCGGAGCGAACTTCGGAGACCAAAATGGTGCGGCTCAACCTCAACGATCCGCATGTCGGGGAGTTCTGCCGCTTTTTGCAGGAGGAGTTCGGCGTCGAACTGACCCCCGAAAAGCTGGGACAGTGGGACGTGCGCGACCTGGAAGACCGGCTGGCCTCGATGATCGAGGACCGTTATAACCCGGAAATGCGGCGGATGGAGCGATCGCTCGTGCTACAGATTCTCGACGCCGCCTGGAAAGACCACCTTTTGGTGATGGACCATTTGCGTTCGAGCGTCGGGCTTCGCGGTTACGCCCAGGTCGATCCGAAGGTCGAGTTCAAGCGGGAAGGGATGCGGATTTTCGAGACGATGTGGGACTCGATTTTCGAACGGGTCACCGATTTGATTTTCCGAATGGAGCAGCTCGACCCCGGGTTCGTGAGTTCGACCTGGAATGAATCGGAGGCCGTGCACGAAGAGGTCGCGAGCAACTCGACGATCGGTTCGATCGCGGAACAGCAGGAAGCGGCGATCGAAGGGAGTCAAGGCGATAAGAAGCCGGAGCCGATCCGCAACCGCGACCCGAAGGTCGGTCGCAACGACCCTTGTCCTTGCGGCAGCGGCAAAAAGTACAAGAACTGTTGTTTGAAGAAATGAGAACGGCGTTTGAAAAATTGAAAACGGCTTGCACTTTTTTCCCTTGCAGTGCTCGTCATTTCGACTGAAGCGCAGCGTAAGGAGAAATCTCACCCTCGCGAATTGGGATAAATCCGACTCTTTCGGCGAGGGTGAGATTTCTCGCTTCGCTCGAAATGACGAGAAAAGGCCATAATGGTGATACCAAGGCATTATTGGATTATAAACGGCTGAGAATATTACAAACTTTCCTATCCTTATCAACTCTAATCACTCATTTTTGACACATGTCTGACACCTCTTCCGTCGAAGTGCATTGGCACGAACACGCGGTTTCCCGCAAGGAACGCGAATCCCAGAATCAAAACAAAGGCTGTATCGTCTGGTTTAC
>JAVBSX010000343.1:0-4524 GCA_031556455.1 Thermoguttaceae bacterium | reverse complement strand
GGAGCGTATCGGTCGATTGCGTCAAAACCCCGAATCGCTTGTGCAAGACCGGAATATGCAACGTTCCCGATTCCGCCGTTTCCGGCCGCAGCGTCAAAATATTCCCTTCCAAACTCACTTTCGTCGGTCGCGGAGCCCGTCCCCAGCCCGCAAAATAGGCTTGAGAGAAAAACATCGGCGGGGTAAAAATCTCCGGAATACGGAAGGAAAGTGAAATCATTTATCAAGGGATCGGAAAACGAAGATCGAAACGGGGGAGGCTTGTTGGGACTGCGCTAAAATTGTGCTGTTTTTCTCTCACAAAGGCGCGAAGGGCACAAAGGACGATTCAAAAAATTCGCTCCTTTGGACCTGTCACGAAACAACCTTTACAATCGTCCTTTTTAACCACGGAATACGCGGAATAACGGAATAGACGGAAAAAAATTCCGTGTTTTCCCGTCTTTCCGTGTGTTCCGTGTTAAAAAAACGGACAATGAAAATGTTCGATTTTTTGTGCCATTGTAAAGGTTGTTTTGATACGGTTCCTTTGTGAGCTTTGTGCCTCTGTGAGAAAAAAATGATCAACGGAACAAATTTTCTCACGGAATTTGATCGTGTACGAGGCAATCGGGCAACGCTGCGCGGAACCGGGCGACCCCTTCGGGAGTAACCTTCGTTCGGGTGATATGCACCTCTTTCAAGGTTTTCAATCCGGCGAGGGCCTCAAGCCCGGCATCGGTCAACCCGGTTCGCCCGAGATGCAACCATTCCAGTTTTTCAAACGGTTTGAGCCGTTCGACGACCGCGTCGGTGATCGCGCAATTGTCGAGGTTCAGCCAGCTCAATTCCGACAGCGGGGCGAGAAAATCGATTCCGGCGTCGTCGATTTTCGTCGTGTACAGGTTCAGCCGCTTCAAATACGACAACTTCGCCAATTCGCGGAGCGTCGGATCGCCGATGCCCGTGTTGCTCAGGTCCAATTCCCGGAGCGAAACCAGCCCCGCGAGCACCGGCCCGGTCGCATCGGAAATCGCCGTCCCGCCGAGGCGAAGTTTTTGCAGCGATTTCAGCCCGCCGAGCAAAGCGACCCCTTCGTCGGTGATTGGCGTTTCGCCGAGGTACAGTTCTTCCAAAGCCGTGATTTTTCCGACATCGGCAATCGCCGCGTCCGTGATTTTCGCCTTGTCCAAATACAGTATCCGCAAACCGGACAAACCTTGCAGCGGCGCCAAATCGCCGCTTGCGAACGCTTGGTCCAATTTGAGCAACTTCAGTCCTTTCCAATCGGGCAGCGATTTCAAGGTCGCGGCCGTCGCCGCCGTTTGGGTCAGGTCGATCGATTTCGGCGAACCGTCCGCGGCCGGGACGATTTTCGCTCCGAGCCGTTCCAATTCGGCGAGCGGACCGGTCGCCGCCGCGGCTTTCGTCGCGACGTCCGGCTCGTTTTGCTGCGGAACCGCGGCCTGTTGCGGCCCTTCCGACTTCGGAACGGGACAGCCGGAACAAAAAACGACCGCGACAACAAAAAAAGAAAAAAGAAAAACGGGCTTCATATTGGGGAAAAAAGGCAAAACAATCAAAATAGCCGGACGAGATACGATGTTTCCGAGTAAACTCCTTTATCTCTATAATCGATCGGCGGGAAATTTGCAAGTTCTTACTCCGGAATTTCGGGTATGGTACAGCGATTTTCAGTTAATTTTCAAAACCGAAGCGTCATTTCGAGCGGAGCGAGAAATCTCACCCTCGCCGAGAAAGTCCGAATTCAGCCCCGCTCGCAAGGGTGAGATTTCTCCTTGCGCTGCGCTCCAGTCGAAATGACGGCCCTGTATTTTCGCGTTCCATTGAAATGACTTGGGACTACGTTTCCGAGGCGTTGAACGCATCTTCGTAATGCCCGACGACCGGTTGTTCGCCCAAGGGCCAGACGATCGACAGAACATCGAAACGGACATCGCGGTCCCAAAGCCGCTTTTTGCGGATGTATTCTTCCGCCATACTCATGATCCGGCGTTTTTTGGGCTCGGTAATCACTTCCCAAGGAAGCCCCGCCGCATCGGTGCGCCGTGTTTTCACTTCGAAAAAGACGATGCACTCGTCCTTTTGGGCGATGATATCGATTTCGCCGATCGAAAATTTGAGGTTTCGCGCGAGAATGCGGTACCCTTTTGTCTTCAGATAACGGACGGCGAGGTTTTCTCCTTGTCGACCGAAAATGTCTTTTTCCCGCGGCCCTTTGCATTTTCGAACACGTCGCGGTTTTTGCCGTTGGCCGAACGGATCGGCCCATTCCCAATAAACCCCTTTCAACAGTTCCCGACAGCGAGCAACAGCGGCTTGCAGAAACGATCGAATCGGATTCCGGGATTGCATAATCTCCTGTCCTCTGTCCTCTATCCTCTACTTATAACTCAAGCTGGTTTAAAATTTCCGTCTTCAGTACGGCAGCGGCCCAACGAGGCCGCGGTTTGACGGAGGGCGAAGCCTATCGCCCATACCGGCTACGGTATCCATTGCACGACCTCTTGCATCGACCGGCGGGTCTTTTCCCGTTTCGGCGGCTCCTTGCGATACCCGAACGAGACCATGCAGCCGACGCCGTATTCTTCGGCGTCGAGCACGCCCTGCTCGATCAGCAGCGTTTCGAGCATCGCCTTGGGGAATCCTTCGCAGGGGCACGAATCGATCCCGAGCAGGGCCGCCGTGTTGAGCATGCTGCCCAAAGCGAGATAACATTGCCGCGCCGCCCATTCGAAGCAGGCCCGTTCGTTGCCGATGATCTCGAAATCGGTTTTCAGGAACGTGTCGTACTTTTGCGTCCGGATCATCCGCATCTCGACCGGCCAATGCTGGGTTTCCAAAAGGATCGTCTTTTGAATGTAATCGGACTGCGGGTACATCGCCGTCGGTTTCCGGGTTTGAATCACGACGAAATGACTCGCTCCGGGCAACTGGGTTTGCGTGCCCCAACAGATCGCGCGAATCGCTTCCCGGAGGTCCGGGTTTTGGACGACGAGCAATTTCCAGGGTTCGAACCCGAACGAACTCGGGGCGAGCCGGGCGGCTTCGAGAATGCACTGAAAGTCCTCATCCGGGATTTTCCGATCCGGATCGAATTCCTTGCAAGCAAAACGAAACCGTATCGCATCAAGAATCATTTGGTGTTTTTCAGACATTTTCCGTCCTTTCGCCGACCGTCGGGCGCAGTCCGACGCGTCTCCAGGAATCAGGGGCCGGTCTGCGCCCCGGCGATACAGCGTTTAAGGCTGTAGGCTATAGACCATAGGCTGTAGGAATACGTTTGCAAATCCGAAGCGAAAGTAAAAAAACTGTTTTGGATTCCGTATGATTCTATAAGCCTGACAATATATATTACTACAGCCTATAGCCTACGGTCTATAGCCTTGAAAAGATAGCCGTTTGTTTTGGCGTTGGAAGCCTCAAAAGATTTCCGTCGCCCGATCCAGGATGCCGAGCATCATCGCGATCGCGAGACCGTAATTGGTGATTGGCGTTCCGGCTTCCTCGCACTGCATGATCCGGCTCAGCATTTCGCGGCGGTTCCACATACAGGCCCCGCAGTGTATGACGAGATCCCATTCGGCGAGCTTCTCGCGCGGAAAATCATGTCCCTGCACATGGGCGATTTCCGGCTCGCCGCCGAGAAACCGGCGCAACCATCGCGGAATTTTTTCCGTCCCGATGTCTTCCGTGATCGGGTGGTGCGAACACGACTCGGCGATCAAAATGCGACTCTTGCCCGTCAGCTTCGCGATTGATTTCGCTCCCTCGATCATGAGCGGCAGGTTGCCCTTCTGCCGGGCGAACAAGATCGAAAACGAGGTAAGCGGAACCGTTTTGGGAACGATCCGGTCGACCTGGGCGAACGCCTGCGAATCGGTAACGACGATCGCCGGCGGCCGGTTCAGTCGCCCGAGGGCATCGGCGAGCCGGTTTTCCTTGACGACGAGACAGTAACGTTCGCCGTCGAGCAGATCGCGAATCGTTTGAACCTGCGGCAGGATCAGCCGGCCTTTGGGGGCTTCCTTGTCGATCGGAACCACGAGCAGGGCGAGTTCCTCCGGCGGAAGCAGATCGGCGAGGATCGGCGGCGGTTCGAGAAACTCTTCCGGAACGAGCCGAATCAGCGCTTCCCGGAGTTCGAGAATCCCGAGGTGTCGGGAGGCCGTCGCCCGAACGACCGGAATTTTTTCCGCGTGGAATCGCTCCAAAACCTCTTCCGCCGGTTCGCCGAGATCGCATTTGTTGAAGACGAGAATCACCGGAATGCCGCGACTCGAAAGTTCCGAAAGAATCCGCTCTTCGAACGGTCCCCAACCGGCCGCGGAATCGACGACGAGAATCGCGATCTCGGTCCGGTCGAACACCTGCCGCGTTTTTTCGACCCGAAGCTCCCCGAGGGCTCCGACATCGTCGATCCCGGCCGTGTCGATAAACAGCACCGGCCCGATCGGCAGGAGTTCCATGGTTTTTTCGACCGGATCGGTCGTCGTCCCGGCAACGTCCGAAACGATCGAACTC
>JAVBSX010000175.1:0-6189 GCA_031556455.1 Thermoguttaceae bacterium | reverse complement strand
GGCGATTTTCACCGCTCGGAAGACCTCGCCCAGGAAACCTTTCTCATCGCCTGGAAGAAGCTCGACGAGCTGCGCGATTCTGAAAATCTCGCCGGTTGGCTTTGCACGATCGCCCGGAATTTGGCGCACAGCGCGCAGCGGAAAAAAGTCGTGAGCACGGCTCACGGTTCGTTGACGGATGAGCTGCCTTCGCTGGAAAAAGGGCCGGACGCCGCACTGCTTCGGCGGGAGCAGAGCGAGCTGGTCTGGTCGGCGATCGGCGAAATCGAGGAACCGTATCGCGAAACGCTGGTGCTCTATTATCGCGGCGGGGAATCTGTCCGGGAAATCGCCGCCGCGACGGAATCGACCGAAGAGGCCGTGCGTCAACGGCTGGTCCGCGCCCGCAAGTCGCTCAAGGTCAAGCTCGAACAGCTGATCGGCGAAGTGCTCAGCGAGACCGCGCCCGGCGAGGCGTTTACGCTTATGGTGATGACGGCCGTGGGGGCGGCGATGATTTCGAGCACGGCCCAGGCGGCAATTGGCATAGCAACCGGAGCGACAACTGGTACGGCGGCGACGGCGGTCGGAACCGGCGGGGCGACGACCGGGAAGGCACTCGGAGCGGCGACGCTTTGGAGCGTGATCGGCCCCGTCGCGTATGTCGGTTGGATGGTCGTGATGTTCCTCGGCATGTTTTGGGCCTCCGTTCGCAACGCTCCGACGCTTCGCGCCCGACGATTCCGGGTTTATGCGATCTTCTGGTCGCTCCAGTATTATATCCTGGCCTCATCCGTTTTCGGCGTGGGAATGGGCGGGATCGGTATGTTACTCTGGAGCTGGCTGCAACCGAGATGGGTGAGCTCGTTTCCGGTCTTTTTCATCATCATGCCACTTCTCTTTTTGGCGATCGTGCCGTTTCAACTGGCCTATTTCCGGAAGCTGAAAAAAATCGTCGAAAACGATCTCGGACTCCCCGGTCCGTATATCGAATCGTATTCCTACCCTCAGGTCGAGCGGCGATTCTTTCTCTCGCTCATCACAAACCTGCTCCTGGCCGAAACGGTTCTCGCCTTTTTCGTTGGTATGGCAGCCTCCGACGGCGATTTCGGCAATCCGATATTTCTCGCTTTGGTTCTTGGAACCATCGCGGTTGCCGCCGTTGCGACGGCCGTGTACTATCCGCTCGGCCGGTATTTTCTGGAAATCTGCCGCACGAAAGCCAATTTTCTCGCCGCCCCGCCGCTGGTCGACAATCCGTTGGAAGTCGTTCTCCTGAGAACCGGCAAGGCTTCCATTTCCGTCGACCACCTGAAAAAGGCGGGAAAGATGTCGATCTTTTTTTACCTGACGTGGATCGGGATCGGCGGAATGGCCGTCTGGTATTTCGCGCAGTATTCCTGGAATAAGCACCCGGTTTCTTTGGGGCTTTGCGCGGCCTTGCTCGTCGCCGTCCTTTCGATGCAGAGTGTCTTCGGCAAAAAAATGAAACGCCGGCAGGATGCGATACTGCTCAATACCCTGTGTTCGCTTTGTGTGGTGCCCTTGGTTCTCGCTTTCGAGTTTATCGAATTCGGCGGCATTTATTTTCCGGACGTGTGGACCAAGACTCTCGCGACCGAACCGAGAAAACTGATTCATGCCATGAACCTGGGGCTTCTTCTTATGTCGTGCCTGCAATTTCCTCTTAACCTGTTTTGGTGGTTCAAAGCCCGACGAGAGGAGGGGGACGATGAGAAATCGGGCAAGGAAAAGCTGCTCCGGGCGGCGATCGCCCGGTTCGATCCGGTGAGGATGATCGCCGAGGAGCCGGTGTGCGAAGCGAAGCCGTTCCCGAAGCGTTGGCTCTGGATTCTCGGCCTTTACGGGGCGGGGATCGTGATGTTTTTCTGTGTCGGCATCCTGTTTCCCAGCCCGGGAGTTTACAAAAAAATGCTGGAGCGGGCGGGGAACTATACGGAATTGATCCGGTTGGAGCCGGAGAATCCGAAGTGGTATCTCAAACGCGGCATGCAGTACGCGGGCCCTGGCCGGGACTGGGAGCGGGCGATCGCGGATTACGATACGGCGATTCGGCTGAAGCACAATGATCATGAGGCCCTATACGAACGGGCGAAGGCGAGGTTCGCGGAAATTTCTTCGGAGAAAGGGATCGCTTCCAGGGAGACCGAATCGCAAGACCGGGACATTCAGGAGAAGAAGGCTCAAATTTTGGAGGACATCGACAAAGCGATTCGGCTCGCCTGGCCGGGGAAACAGAGTTACTATCACACTCGGGCGAAAATTCGGACGAGTTTCGGCGATCTTGACGGAGCGGAAGAAGATTATGGCCTGATGATCAAAGTGTATCCGGCCGAACAGAGCTTTGAGCGGAGCTACGCCCTTCGAAGAAATTTTTACGAATACGTGAGGAAAGATTTCCGAAAGGCGATCGATGACTGCACGACGATGATCCGGTATGAAGAGCAAATCAAATCCGATGTGATGACCGCCGGCTTGTATTTCGAGTATTCGCTCGCCGAGCTTTATCGCAAGCGGGCCGAGCTTTACGAGAAACTCGGCGAGCCGGAGCAGGCGAAAGCCGATCTCGCGAAGGCCGCCGCCGAAAAGGCGAAGTGAGCCGCTGCGGCGTGGCAGCCTAGTACAACAATTCTTAAATGAGGCTCATTTCTCACAAAGGCACGAAGCTCACAAAGGAGTCGGATTTTTCAACCGTTCCTTTGTGCCCTTGGTGCCTTTGTGAGAGAAAATTTTCCTCAAACACCGACAAAATCGTCGGGAAATATTGAACTGTATTTGAGAATTCGCGTACTATCCGACCAACCCGAACGCCCACCAGGCGTAGGCGACCGGGGCGGCGATCAAAAGCGAATCGAAAATGTCGAGAAAGCCCCCCAGCCCCGGCATCCAGCGACTGGAGTCTTTGCGCTTGACGTCCCGTTTGATGAGCGATTCGGCCAAATCCCCGAGCGCACCGCTCAAGGCGACGACGATGCCGAAGGTAAGCCAGCCGAAAAACGAGGTCGGATTCGGCTCGGCGTGTATCCAACGGGAGCTGAACGTGATCGGGATCACGAAATCGAACCAGATCCAGGAACCGACGACCGCGAAGACGAGCCCGCCGATCGCTCCTTCGACCGTTTTGCCGGGGCTGATGCCGGGAACCATTTTGTGTCGGCCCAAAATTTTTCCGACGGTAAAGGCTCCCGTATCGCACATTTTCGTGACGACGATGAGGGAAAGAACGGCGGCGATCCCGAAGGCCATTCTTAATTGAATGATAAAGCAGGATAGCAGCCCGATGTAGGTGATCGCGAACACCGCTCCCGCCAGATTGACGGTCGTTCCCCCCGGCCGTGTGTACCGCCGGATTTCTCCGGCGAAAGCGATCATGGTCCCTCCGGCCATTGCCAAAAGCGTGCAGACGCTCGCGGTCGCGGCCCAATGCCAACCGTGCGGGGAGACGGCTTCCTTGAGAATGTCGCTTTTGTATTCCTGAAAAGCGCAGGCCCCCCAACTGCTGACGGCCATTGCGAGGTTGGCGATATAAACCGTCGAGCGTCGCGGGTGTAGCCCGCCGGCCGCCAAAAGGTCGAGCACCTCATCGCAAAGCAGACCGATGCAAACCAGGAATATCGGCAAAAGGAGCACGCCGCGAATTTGGAGATGGTCCGAGATCACCATATCGAAGTACGAGAGGAGCACGAGCCCCAGGATCGTCGGTATGCCGATACACAAACGCCAAATTAACATAACGGAACCGCAAGAAAAAGGAATGACGGTCGTGTTCGGATTTGAACAGCCG
The DNA here is from genome assembly GCA_031556455.1 of Thermoguttaceae bacterium. Lineage (GTDB taxonomy): Bacteria > Planctomycetota > Planctomycetia > Pirellulales > Thermoguttaceae > JAVBSX01. The sequence goes on along the minus strand of JAVBSX010000175.1, from coordinate 2,405 downwards.
ACCGATTGTCGTTTGCCGCAAATGATAACACTTCCGCGGATGCTTGTCCACATCGTTGCGAAAATGAGCGGAACGGCAACGAGCCGCGTTCTGTGAACGCGGTTACGTTCACCGCGAGAAACGCCTCAATTTTTTGGAAATTGAAAAAAACCGCACTCACAGAGTGCGGCTCGTTGTGGAGCCGTCTATTTTTTTCCCAAGAGCCGTTGTTTTTGAAAGAATTCGGAAAGAATCGCTCCGCACGGTTCGGCCAAAACCGACGGCACGACGGCGGCGCGGTGATTGAGCCGCCCATCGTCCAGCAATTGGAAGAGGGAATGAACCGCCCCGGCCTTCGGATCGGAGGCTCCGAAAACGACCTGCGGGATCCGGGCCTGCAGGATCGCCCCCGCACACATCGGGCAAGGTTCGAGCGTGACGTAAAGCGTACACTCTTCCAACCGCCAGGAACCGAGCGACTCGGCCGCCTGCGTGATCGCGATCATCTCGGCATGCGCCGTCGGATCACGCAGCTGCTCCCGTTGGTTATGTGTCTGGGCGATGATTTTTCCCCGGTGCACGATGATCGCCCCGACCGGCACTTCGTTTTCCTGCAAGGCCGCCTGGGCCTCGGCAAGAGCCAGGGTCATGAAATAAGTATGTGTCGAATGTTCGGGCATCGGGGGAGGGCAGAGGATAGAGGATAGTACAAAGTCGTGAAAATAGCCTTCGCCAAAAACCACGACGTCATTTCGACTGGAGCAACGCGCAAAGAGAAATCTCACCCTCGCGGACAGGGCGGAAATCCGAGTCTTGGGGCGAGGGTGAGATTTCTCGCTTCGCTCGAAATGACACGGTATTTTTTTACGAAGTCCAATTCGACGATTTTGTGCTATTCGCTTTCTCCGTCTTTCGCGAAGAGGGCTCGGAGGGCCAAAGCGAAGACCAGGCCGACGAAATCGACGAACCAAAGCAGCGAGAGGATCATCGCGCAACCATCGAGAAACGTTCCGCTTCCCGGATCGCCCAGCATCGAGAAAATTCGGGCGAAAAAGAACAGAAAGCAAATCCCGACCGGAAGCAGGATCGCAACGCCGAGTAAAATTGCCAACACTAATCGCTGCCGCTTGTCGTCCATGCTTTTCATCTCTTGATTGGTTACGCGATTTGACCGATCCTCATGTAAAAAATCGAATGCAGCAAACAGCAGCCCGAAGCGTCAGCGCCGGGTTGGCCTCGCGTTTCCGTATTGGATAACCGGGCGCTAACGCTTCCGGCTGCTGCCCGGTTCGATTTTTGCACAGGCAGATAACTGACCTAAAAAACGAGGGTCGGGACCTGTGAACCCGCTCCCAAGGCCAACAGGGCGATCGCCTCGTCCATTTCGGAGTATTCCCAATCGCGAGGGATGTCCGCCTGCTCGGCAAGCTCGACGATTTCGGCCAGCTCTTCTTCGGAAAGGGAAAGATCAAGCTGCCCGTAAAGCTGGTCCGCGTTTCGGGCTTCGTCTTTTGTGTTCTTTTGAAGCGGCGGCAACTGTTTTTGCTGTCGCCCCTTTTCCCGCTTCTTCTTTTCCTGGGCCTCCTCTTCCGTTTCCTCCTCACCGGAAGTGTTGGTTTCGCTTCGCTGTTCTTCCGTCTGCCCCGAAGAACCGTTGATGTCGATCTCGTTGGGGCTGAGCGTATCGCCGAGCCCGGCGACGATCGGGCTTCCCGGATCGATCCCCTGATTGTAAGCGGTCAAAGACCAGCCGTAATCGGTGTAATACGCCAACAGCGAGGAGGTCGTATCGGTCGCGAAAGACCATTGGTAGGCGTTTTGCTGGGCCAATGCGGCCGCTCTCGCCCGGATTTCCGCCTCTTCGGCCGCGATTTGATCGAGAACCTTTTGATTGACGATCTCAAGCGTCACCGTTTTGTCCGAGGAAAGTCCGAGCGAGCCGTCGGCCGCTTTTTCCTGAGCTCGGATCGTAAACGAAACGGAATCGCTCTTGAGGTCCCCGAGATAATCGTAAGGAATCACCCAAGAGAGCATACCGGTCGCCGGATCGATCGTCAAGCCTTCCGGAAGGTCGTCTCCGAGCAGGGAATAAACGACCGAGTTGATCGGAACGGCGGGATTTTGGGCATAATCGGGGTCCCACGCCGTGATCGTCGTCGAAAAGGTCTTGCCGGTATTCGTCGAAAAGTTCGAATTCCCATCCGCGAAGACGGGCGGGTCGTCCGTTTCTTCGACAAACAGTTGCAACGTTACTTCCGCGAACAGCCCGGTTTTGTCGCCGACCCGAACGGTAACCTCGAAATTGGCGTCCCCACAGTCTTCGCCCGGGGCCCAACTCAAATGCCCGGTCGTCGAATCGATCACCAACCCTTGCGGAGCGGAGCCGACAACCGAGAAAACCAGCGGGTTGTCCGCGCCGGGATAAA
>JAVBSX010000004.1:0-7575 GCA_031556455.1 Thermoguttaceae bacterium | reverse complement strand
CGGCAAGTGCGGGCGGCGAAGGTCGAGGTGTAGCTGTTGACCGGGGACAACCCTCGGGCGGCGAACAGCATCGCCGAACGGGCCGGGATCGCGAACTTCGCAACCGAACTGCTCCCGGAAGATAAGCAGCGGCTGATCCTCGCCCGGCAACAATCGGGAGAAAAAATCGCGATGGTCGGCGACGGGATCAACGACGCTCCTGCCCTCAAAACGGCCGATGTCGGCATCGCGATGGGGAAGATCGGGAGCGATCTGGCGATCGAGGCGGCCGACATCACATTGGTCGGCGACGACATTTCGCGTGTCCCGTTTTTGGTCCGGCTTTCCCGCAAGACGATTCGAACGATTCTGGGAAACATCGCCCTATCGATGAGCATTAACGCGGTCGCGATCGTGCTCGCGACGACCGGGATTATCGGACCGGTGATCGGGGCGCTCGTACACAACGTCGGTTCGGTCCTGGTCGTTTTCAACGCGTCGCTGCTGCTCGGCGTCCGTTGGGAATACCGTAGCCGGTAGGGGCGGGACCTGCCGTCCAGGCGAAATGGGCTTCTCCCTCCGGCAAACAGCAGCCCGAAGCGTAAGCGCCGGGTTTGCCCCGTGTTCCCGCGTCGAAAACCGGGCGCTTACGCTTCCGGCTACTGTCCGAATCGAAAATTTTCCGAAAATCGGTTGAGTGATTCCTATTCGGTTTTTTGCCCCAAGCTGCTTCGGGCGGCCGGGTTTTCGATGCGGACGACCAGATCGCCGAGTTCGGTTCCCGAGAACCGGGCAATGAACGGGCACTTGGCCTTGAAGAGGTAGGCGACGTTTTGCGTGATTCGGTCCGGGCCGTATTCGATCAACGTTTCGAAGTTCGCGAGCCCTTTCGCGATCACCAGGTCGGCCTCGCGGAACGATTTCAGGAATTCGTCCGAGCACTGTTCCAAAATCGTTCCGAGCCCGTCGTTGCCGTTGTCGATCACGGGAACGATTTCCGTCAAGCCGATACGCACGGCATCTTCCCGTGTCGCATCGTTGATCACCGGAACGCCCCGGACGGCGACGGTCAATCGTGGGGAAAATTCCCGCAGAATTTCTTCGACCAATAGCTGGTCGCAAACGATTTCCCCGGAATTGTCCGCGATGTAAAGAATATTTTTTGCTTCGGAAATGGTCCGGAACAACGCCTCGAGATCGCCGTTGATCGGTTGGTGCATCGCTTTTTGAATCGCGGCATCGACGATTTCGGCGGTTAAGGAGGTCCCGAGGGCGAAGTCGATCGTGTTGCCGGCGATCGCGAGCCGGACCGCCCCTTCAAGCGGATTGGCAAAGCGGCGGATCATCGCGCGAAGCTCCTCGATCCGCGAAAACATGACGTCGTTGAACTGCCGTTTGACGGCGAGGTAAGGGTCCGCGTTGCCTGTGATTCGCCGGATCTCCCGGTGTATTTCCTGCCCTAAAAGCGGGGGAATATCGGCGAATCCCCGTTCGAGGGCCAGTTCCAAAGAACGCCGGAGCACCTGTTCGTGCAGGCGGGGATCGGAACTGGCGAACCGGGCCGCGTCGAGGGATTGACGGCAAAGGCAAAGGATACAATCGGGTGAGACGGGCATTGAGGGGAAATTGAAAATTGAGAATTGAGAATTGAAAATATTTAGCCGGTACTCCGGGTATTGGACCGCTGCTCCGCGTTTCAAGCTGTTTTCCCCGAGTTTGAAATCACTTTTGCAATTTCTTCGGCGGGAAAAAGGTCCAACGGGCAAAGAGTCGCAGTTTGTCGCAGAGAGACAAACGCGTTTTGCGGGAAAGAATCTTCCGGGGATTGCGGCGGATTTTTCGGAACAGCCGGTAATAGGCGTCCCAGATCATTCCGAACGACCGCCGGGCGTCCCGTTCGACCGATTCGTACAATCGGGCGGCGACGAAAAAATGCGTTTCAATCCGGTCCAGTTCCTTGTCGATAAAACGGTCGAATTTGCCGTAAAGCGAGGCCGCCTGGGATTGAAATTCCCGCTCGGCAAAGGCATCTTCCGGGGATTTTCTTTTGACATCCCGTTTCTTTCCGAAATTTTCGTATTCGATCAGGCTGATTAACTGGTTTTCCGTCAAGCCGACACGGGCCAAATCCTGGAGCGGGAGGTATAACCGGCCGTTTTTTTCGTCTTCGAGAATATCCCGGACGATATTCGTCAACTGGATCGCGATGCCGCAGGCTTTGGCCGCCTTGACGATGCCGGGGGAAAAGAGCGGTTCTTTCGTTCCCCAGATCGCGAGCGAGGCGACGCCGACCGAAGTCGCGACTTGATGACAGTAGTCCGCGCAGTCTTCGAATTCCTGAAACCGGGTTTGTTCGATATCTGATCGTGCACCGAGCAGGGCTTCCGAAAAAACCTGCTTCGGGATGCCAAACCGTTCGGTAAAATAGCGGACCGCCGGCAAAATCTGTACACCGGAGAGATGAGGGTATTCGGCAATCAATTCCGCGAGCGAAAGGGATGTGTCCCCGGCCTCGGCGGAATGCTGTTCGTCCGGGGAAGCGGACTCCCCAACCCCGAAGGTCCGATCCAAGGCGGTTTGCCAATCGTCGAGAAGGGCGAATTTTTCCCCGGCGGATTGGTCCGGCGAAGAATCGACAAGATCGTCCGTATAACGCATAAACGCATAAAGCACTTCCATAGCCTTGCGCTTTTCGGACTTGAGAAAGCGGAAGCTGGGAAAAAACGAAGACCGTGCTTGCCGGGTCAGGGCCCGACAGAATTGCAGGCTTTGTTGAACATCACGCGAAAGACGGTCGGACATGGTCAATAATTTTCAAAGGCTTCAGGCTCCGGGCTTCAGGTTGCTTGTTCAGGATTATTCTTGAATCGGACTCAAATGAAGACGCTCTGGCTTTTGCGACCGGCTTGTAGTTCCAATGCATTTCTGAAGCCTGAAGCCTTAAACTCAAACTGTACACAGTTTGAGTTACAGCAAACTCTCCAAGAGAAGTCTCATTTTGCGGAGTTCGGCGATCGGATCGAGATTCGGGAGAGGCTTCAGGTCGGCACAAAGGGAGCGAGAGTAACCGGCTTTGCTCAGCTGGATGACCAACCGCCCGTATTCGATGATCCCTTGACCGATTTGGACCTGAAAATTATCTTTGGTAGTATCCCGCAAGCGAACATGACTGACGAGATCAATCAGGCAATCGTAATCTTTCGCCTTAGGGTGCCCGAAAATATAGTGGCTGGGATCAAGGCAAACGGTCAGGCCCGGGATGTTGCGGCAGAGGCTCAGGAGCGTCTCGGGATTCTCGGAAATCGTACCCCGTTCGGTCAGGACGGAGAGATGTATGCCCTGCAAAATGCTGGTTTGGATGAGTTTTTGCAGCCGCTCCAATTCCCCGTTGAAGGGGGTGCCGATTTTGGAAGCGTGGACGGCGAGAACGACGATATTCGTCGCCTTCGCGAGTTGGCCGCAGAGCGAAAAGGTTTCCTGAAAATTTTCGTCGTTCGGATCGATGTCCAAAAAGAAAGAGGTTGGCGTGATCCTGCGGGAGGTACGGCAGATTTGGACGAACGAATCGAAAGAACGGGCCAGTTCCGAAGGGCGGATTTGGCCGTACTCTTCGTTGACGACGACTTCGGTGGTCGTGTATTCGAGGTCGGCGAGCTTATCGAACGATTCCTGAAGGTTCAGTTCCGGAAAACATCCTGTCGAAGCGGCTACATACACAACGGAATCTCCTGGTGGGGGCAAAAGTTCAATCGGATGGGATTAACCGAATAAACAAACGTGAGGAGCATTATATCCGTTTTTTCCGGTCGGGGAAAGACCCCCGCTCGTCGGGCAAGCCGTGAATTCTCACACCAGCCGTCATACGCAACTTGACGAGATACGGCATGATGTTTATACTCAAGCCGAAAAAAGGTGGTCAAGTCGAAATGGTTATTATCGGTATCGACGAAGCAGGCTATGGACCGAACCTCGGCCCGTTGGTCATTTCCGGTTCGGTTTGGTCGTTCAAACCGGAAAACGACGAGCCCGGCGACGAGCCGACCGAGCGGCTCACCGGGCAACTCGCCGAACGGCTGGTTCGCTGCGGCGTGCTCTCCCCCTCGCAGCGGGAAGTCGAAGCCGGAACGGCCGCGATCGTCGTCGCCGATTCGAAAGCCCTCTACAAATCGGGGGATTCGCTCGACCGGCTCGCCCGCAGCGTTTTGACGGTTTACGGTTACTTGCGAAAAGCGGGACGTGGGCATCACCGCCTTGAAATTTTCTCCGCGGAGGATTGCGATTCGTCAACATCGCTGCCGCCTTGGGATCGCGATTTTCGCGAACCGTTTTCCGAAGCGTCGCCGAAGGTTCTTTCGCGGTTTCAAACCGCTCTCGCTTCTTCGAAATGCGATATTCTCGATTTGCGAAGCCGGGTCGTGTATCCGGTTGTCTGGAATCGGCTGTTGGAACGAGATGTCTCCAAAGGGACGGCGCACCTTCGGCTTGTGCTCGGACTCATGAAGGAATTGGTCGCGGAACTTCCGGAAAACGAAACCGACGTGCTGATCCTGTGCGACAAACTCGGGGCGAGGAATCGCTATCTCGAATCGCTTCACGATTTTTTCGACGCCGAACGGTTCGAAACGCTCACGGAAGGAGCACATTGCAGCGAGTACCGTTTCCAAATCGGCTCGCGTAAGATGGTCGTCCGGTTCCAGGTTCGCGGGGAATCGTTCGTCCCGATCGGCTTGGCTTCGATCGCGAGCAAGTATCTCCGGGAATCGGCGATGCTGCATTTCAACGCCTATTGGCGTAAGCGGCTCCCGGAGCTGGCCCCGACGGCGGGTTACCCGGTCGATGCCCGGCGGTTCGCGGAAGAAACCGCTTCCCTTCGAAAAGAGCTGTGGGTCGAAGACCGCTATTTCTGGCGGCAAAAATGATGCAACCGTCGCCTGTCGCGATCCGTTACGGCCGCGAGGCGGAAGGAACAGGCGTTGCTCAAACTCTTGACGGGGCCAGGGCATTCGCTTTTTGCCGCAAAAGTTCGACGGCGATTCCCTGAAACGCTCCGTACCAAACCCAGATCGGGCGAAACGCGTTGTGCGAACCGGTTCCAAGAAAAAGAAGCAGGAAAACCGTCCAAAGAACCGCGAAAGAAACCTGGTACATATAAACCCCGTCTTTTCCCCGGCCCTCGCGTTTCATGCGACGGTACAGGAAAAACGCATCGATATGATTGACGAAAACGCAGCCGATCAGGAACAGATACGCGAAGGCCCCGAGCGAGCCGAGTTCGCTGAGCACCTGCCCGACGAAATTGTGGGTCTGGATCGGCGAGCCGGTCTCGCGGGTATAACAGCCGGGGCCGACGCCGAACATAAAGTTCCGCTCCCAGACCGCGATTCCTCCGTAAAACCCTTCCCAGCGGCCTTCAACCGATTCCTGGGCGTTGGCCGGTCCCCGGGACGGGTCGATGATGGTCATATAACGGTTTTGCAGGTTCTCGGGAAGCACAAACCAAACGGTCGGCGCGGCCAAGGCCAGAAGCAACAAGACCCGCAGCGGTTATTTGTATAAAAGAGCGACTCCGAAAAGGGTCACGATCAACGCAAGGAACGAACTCCTCGAACCGGTCAACTGAATACAAAGCACGGAAAGGCCCAATATCCCCAGAACCAACAGCAACGTACGGCGACGGACCTTTTTGGTCTGCTGGAGCGCAAGGGTCAAAAGCGGCAGAAGCAAGGGCAAAACGTAATTGATTGACGCCCCGAACGAATTCGGGTCGTTGGTGGCGTTGTCGACGCCGACCATCCGCCAGGTGCCCATGCGATAAACCCCCCGACCATTTTGATATTCCCGATAGGAATGCAGCATGTAAATGGCGAAACAGATAACAAATCCGGTTACGAGGATTTTGAGGTCTTTTTCCGTTTTGATGCTTGTCATAATCAAAAGGAAGACCAGAAAGCACTTGAACCATTTTTCCGTGGCCAGATTATCGCCGAATCCGGAATAGGGGCTCATCAAGGTCGCGAAAAAAATGGCGACGGCAACCAGCAGAATGCCGACGTTATTACGGTTGGAGGTCCAGGTTTTCGGGGCAATGACGAACCACGCCAGAATGGTAAAGATCATGTAGAGGCGTTCGAGACGGATCGTCGCGAGAATCTGCCATATTTCGAATGGCCGATGCAAAAACAACCACATGTAACCGATGAGAATCCAAACCATAATATATTATCAAAACCGTGATGTTTCCCGGCGAGTATTTTCCTTTTTGGGCGTTTCACGTTTTGAGGAAGATCGAAACGTTACCGGGCCGAGGGCTGCGGAGCGGAAAATACCTTGAGGGTACCTCAAATCATTTGAAAATTCAAAAATGCTGAACGCTTATACCCTTGATTTTCCGAAGCCGGGAGCCCAGTTCCCGGTTGGTCAGCGGAATTTTTTGAGTTCGCCTTTAATATAAACGAATATTCTCGGATTGACAAACCAGTAAACGCCGTTGGTTTTCCACGAAAATCAAGTAGAAAACCTCTAATGATTCGAACGTATTATACGTTACAAATCGAATCCCGTTGGAATTTTCCGTCATTCTTCCGAATTGATTCATTGAGTGAGCGGGGATATCCAGGAGGATTGCATAGTCGTTGTGATCCGCCGGCGGCGCAAAAGCAAGGCCGTCATTTCGACTGAAGCGCAGCGCAAGGAGAAATCTCACCCTCGCGCGAGGGCCGGAATTCCTGCTTTTTCGGCGAGGGTGAGATTTCTCGCGGAACCTGCCCTGAGCGAAGCGTGGGGCTCGAAATGACGCTGAGGTGGTCGAAGGTTGATTGAAATCACCGTGTCGATAAAAAGTTCCCACTTTGCAATCGTCCTGGTGATACGGGCGGCACACTTGTTGAACGGCCTTGTTTTTTGGTATACTATTGCCAAAAAGATTATCCCTGATTCAACTTAATTCTTTCGAAAAACTCATGATTTGTCGATTGGCTTTCAGTCTGACATCGGTTTCAGCTGTTTTTCTTTCCGCTCTTCTTGTAACGAACCCGGCTTCCCTCCGGGCCGAAAACGCCTTTCCCGAGGAACGATTGCAGCTTGATTGGCTGCTTCAGGATCATGGGCCCGATCCGTCCGGTTGCTTTACGAATACGGAACATTGCGACATCGAGCATAGCCTTTTGCAGAAGGTTGCGTCCCAGCTCGGCGATCCGGGAACAAGCTTTCTCCAAAAGGCGAACGAACTGGCCGCGGCCAAGGTCGTGGGCGGCGACCCGCGTTGGAAAGAACTCTATTTTGAGGCGTGCGAGGCGCGTCGCCAATCGCGGCTGAAAGCATTGTTCGACAAATATCCGCGGATCGTCTATACCAAGCACGCTGTTCTCGGGGCTTCGCATTATGCGTATACCGAGAATCCGACCGATGCACAAAAAACCGAGCGGAACTCCGATTACCGCTTTGGGGCACAGCTCTGCCTTTTGACGCTCGATTCCGAAGGGAGCGTCGTCTCTGAAGTGTTGTACGAAACGAAAACCGGCATCCTCCGCGATCCGGACGTGTCCTACGACGGGAAGCGGGTTCTTTTTTCGATGCGGCACAACGATTCGACCGACG
>JAVBSX010000258.1:0-2832 GCA_031556455.1 Thermoguttaceae bacterium | reverse complement strand
GGTCGGTTTTGCCCGGGCCCTGGTGTTGGACCCGGAATTGGTTTTGTACGACGAGCCGACGACCGGCCTCGATCCGATCATGAGCGATGTGATCAACGAATTGATGATCCAGGCTCATGAGCGGCATCACGTCAGCGGCATTTTGGTAACCCATGATATGACCTCGGCCAAAAAGGTCGCCGACCGGATCATCATGCTGTACCCGATTTCCCGATTAAAGCCCGGCGAACCGCAGGTCCTTTTCGACGGCACGCCCGAAGAAATCGACGAATGTTCCGATGAGCGGGTCGCCCAATTTCTCCGCGGCGAAGCCGGAGAACGATTTTTTGAGAATTAAGAAAATAACACTTCAGCCGTTTGGTGATTTTCGTCATTTCGACTGAAGCGTAGCGCAAGGAGAAATCTCACCCTCGCGAGTGGGAAGGAACTCCGAGCCTTTCGGCGAGGGTGAGATTTCTCGCTCCGCTCGAAATGACGAACAGAGAGGTTTATTTTACTGATCTTTAAAATAATCCCGGATCGGGGCAGCAGCCGGAAGCGTCAGCGCCCGGTTGTCCCATACGGAAATACAAGGCCAACCCGGCGATGACGCTTCGGGCTGCTGTTTGTCGCATCCGATTTTTTCGAGAAGATCACTAAACCACCAAACTGCCAAGGCGATGCAAAACAGATTGCCTTATCAATTACTCCTGAAATAATCATGACCAAGCGAAATGTCGAATTCAAAATCGGAATCATGGTCCTGGCGGTGATTGTCGTCCTTGTTTTCCTCGTGATCCAATTCGGTCGCAAATCGTTTGTCGGCTTCGGGGAAACGTACGAAATCACCGTTCGCTTCGAGAAGGCGACCGGTATCAATCCGGATACACCCGTCTACAAAAGCGGCGTCAAGATCGGTCGGGTCAGTTCGGTCGAGTTGGTCGACGATACCGAGGAAACCTACACGATCGTCAAACTCTCGATCTGGAAGAACCGCAACGTCTATACCAACGAATACTGCCGGATCAACAATCCTTTCATCAATCTTAACGATACGACGTTGGAAATTCTCAAAGATCGGAATTATCCCGGGGCGGTAACCACGGTCAAGCCGGGCGAACTGATTCGCGGGATGATGCCGGTCGACATGTTGCAATCATTCGGTTCCCTCGAAGGGGATCTGACCGATGCGGTTCGGAATATTTCCGATGCGGCGGCAAAGGCGGGCTCGTTGATCGAAAGCATTAACGCCGTGGTCGGAAATCCCGCCGAAGCGAAAGAAAAACAGCGGCGGTTCCAGGAAATCGTCGAGCTGGCCAACGACACGATGAGCGCCGTCAACACGCTCGCGGGCAATGTCAACGACATTTTCGCCGACCGGGATTTCGGGCAAAACGTCCGTAAAATCATTAAAGAGATTCCGCCCACGCTCGAACAGGTTCGCAGTTCCCTTGGGAATATCAACAGCTTTGCCGACGAAGCCCGAACGACGATGGGCCGGGTCAACAGTTCGCTCGACAAGGTCAACACGAACCTCGACAACATCGGCGAGTTTACGGCCGCGTTGGGCGAAGACGGCTCGGAGGTCGTCAAGACGATGCAACGCGCCGCCCGAAAAATGGAGGGGATGTTCAGCGACGTTTCCGAGCTGGTCGGTGCGCTCCGGAATCCCGAAGGTTCGCTTGCCCAGCTGATCAACAATCCGGAATTGTACGAAAGCGTGCAGGCGACCGTCGAAAATCTCGAGGACCTCTCGCAAACGCTCAAGCCGATTATGTACGACGTGCGGGTCTTTTCGGACAAGATCGCCCGCGATCCCGGCGTTCTGGGGGTTCGGGGGGCGATTTCCAAAAGCCCGCCGCTCAAGGGCCTGCCGTTCGGCGACGGCGTCAATTCGGACGGACTGTACGTTTCCGGTCGGGTGATGCGGCGGCCGCGCCCTTCGGATAACATCATCGCGGCGAGTTACGTTCCTTACCAGGGGGAAGAGCCGTTCGATCCGTGTTGGAAAAACCAGCTCGGCGGTTCGTGCGGATTTATTCAGTCCTCCGGCACGCGATTCGAGATCGCGACGCCGAAATCGCCGCTGCAAAAGGCGCTCGATTCCGTGATGCAGCGACAATGTTCGACGCCCCCGTCCGAATCGTATCCCTCCGAAATGATGTACGAAGACGGCATGTCCGGCTGCGGTCTCGATCAAAACGGCTCTTGCGGTTCTTACGACGCTTCGGGGGCCTGGGATCCGTCGGTCTATTCCGACCCGGACGGCTTCGCGGCGGGATTTTCGGAATCGGAAGCGGGCGGTTCGTATGTAAACAGCGGTTCGTCCGGAACGATTGTCTCCGCTCAACCGCAATACGGGAACGCTTACACTTCGTCGCAGTCGCCGAGCCCGGTTCGCGGCAATCCGGGAGGGCGCTATGGTTTTTCACCGATCTTGAATTTTTCGAAAAACGGCGCTTCGCAAGTTGCTCCGGCTCCGGCCTTGGGACGACAAAACAACTCGAACGCTGCAGGCACGATTCCGACGATGCCGACGACGATTTTGGAATTCCGGCCCGAGGGGGCGACGATCGAAGGTTCGAGCGGAGAGGTGATTGAAAATCAGGGGAGCGGCGTCGACCCGGGCAACGGCGTCGGCGTCACGTTCCCGACGAAAGACAAAGGCTACATCATCGAATTCGAGACCGGAATCGAAACCGGCGTCGAAACGGCGGCGCCCCAGGTTGCCGCCGCCCCGGAGCCGGTTCAATCTCCCCCCGTTGCGTTTGGGACGCCGACCCCCGTAGCCACGCAAACGCAACCCCAGCCCCACGTGCCAACGCGGCCGCAATGCCCCGCCGGGCAGGTGTG
>JAVBSX010000176.1:0-3534 GCA_031556455.1 Thermoguttaceae bacterium | reverse complement strand
TCCTTGCACACATGGTGCCTGAGCTATAGTAATATTACGTCAGAATGCCCCAAGAAGTCAAGTGATTCCCGAAAAAACACCAAAATCTCCCAAATTATTGTCATTATTGATCTTAGGACAATAGTTGGGCCGATTCTACCCCGTATCACCGGAAAATCCAGCCCTAAATTGACCAAATCCGCAAAATCGATAAAAACTGCGAGCGCTTGCATAGCTTCACACGGACATGCCGGACAATTTTTTCCTTCGTGTCAAGTTTGTAAAGAAACCGCCGTTACGCGACGGCGGCGGCGTTGATTTCCTCTTCTTCCGGAGGAAATTCGGGAACGGAGTCAATGAGCCTTTGGATATCGACAGAAGAAATCGGCACGAACTCGGGCTCGTTTTTGGCTTGGCTTCTCTGTCGCCCGAAGTAATTCAAGGTAAAGGTCGCTGCCCGCAGGTTCCCCCGCTCCAAGTGCTGGATCAGCACCGCCTCGGCCATATCGCAGATTTGCTCTCTCGCGTGTGTCAATTCCGTCTGCAACGCCCCGTCCTGCTCGATCCAACTGTAAACCGTGGGGCGGCTAACCCCCAAACGCTGGGCGATCGTGGAAATATTACCTTTGGCGTCGTGAATCGCTTCAATAATTATTGAGTTGTCGGGTTTCATAGGAATAACGTCTCCTTTATTATGATTGTCTGATTTTACAAGTTTTGCCGGTTCTCCGATACGACCACGGAAGAAAAGGTCCATAAATACCGTGTTTTGCGATACTTTCCTTCCTTCCCCTTAAAAATCAAAAATACTTGCGTGTCTTGATTTTGAACCGCCCATGATTTATATTTCATGGATCATGGGCTTTGGTACTTTCTTCGATCATCCGAAGAATGCCGATTTTCGTTTCCGCAGGCAGTTCCGGCCAAAAGGAAAAGATTGCCTTGAGAGATTGCCAATCGTCGGAGGCAAAAGTACGATCTCCGAGAAGTGCGCACGGTTCTGCGCAATGAGGATTTTCGATTTCGCCGCATCCCTTTTCAGGACAAAGAGTTACGTCATTGCCATCGATTCCCCTAGGGGGTACTTGGCCGTTTTTGGAGCGGTCGTCAAAGATGCCGCAAGGCGTCGAATCCGGTCGTAACCTCCTGCAAACGCGGGACGTTACGACCGTTTCGCGTTTCTTGGCCGAAATCTCGTTTTCCGCGCTTTTCAGGCGATTTCCGCCCCTTGCCGACAGCATGGTTAATTCGCCGGTTTCCCGGTCTCACGTTGGTATCGTTCCCAGAGCTTTCGACAGCCCGCCTCGTCGAAATGGTCGCGGTGTATCCAAAGCCGATAATCGAGCACGAGCGGCTGGTCCTTGCTCAACTCGAACTTTCGACCGGCCGCGGGGAACGTCGGCTGAAACCAAAAAATCTCGGGAAATTGAATCAACTGTCCCGGGTAATCCGGATTCGTTGCCCGCTCGAACACCGTGATCCCGGTCCGCTCTTTCGTTCCCTCCCACAGGCCGGAAATAAAGGTCCAAGCCGGCCCATTCGGTTCGGCCGGCGGAGAACGGAACTCGCCGATCGTCATTTCCTTGACCGGGGCGTACCGCATGTTCAAACCGCCGTACTGATCGGCGTTCCGCCTCGCGATCGAGACGCCGTCCGCAAGGGCCGTCAACTCGAAATGCAAATCGACCCGCCGCCCTTCCGCTTCGAGAGGGTAGGCGGTGATCTTCGCGATTTCGCGGACGATCGGCGTCTTGCCGTCCCACTTCCAAAGCGATTCGGCCTCGATCCGGACGGCATCGCCGACATTTCGGACGTCGATCTTTCCGGTCGGCCGCGCGTAAACCCGCTGCAGGGCATGCAAATCGCCGAGTTCCCCGCCGAACCGGACCTCCGGCCAAGCCCAATAGATGCCGCGATGATGGGCATGATCGGCCGTCCAATCGCCCGTCAATTCTTCCCCGTCCAACCCGTAAAGCGGGTGTATGTAATCGCTTCTCGGGGCCGCGTAGATTTGACCGTGCTCCAGGCTCTCGAAATACCCGGGCGGCAGCTCGACCGTTTTGTAATTGTATTTCAAAATCGGCTTGCCGTTCTCGGAGACGAGAACCGCTCCTGCATCATCCGTCGTCGCGGACACCGCTCCGAAAACGGCGGAAGCGAAACCGCAACAAGCAGCGAACGATGTCAACAAAAGGAAGAGCGTTTTTTTCATAAGACGGTAGGTATCGGGAAAAGGTTTCAGTATTTTTGCACAGCACGGTAATATAGGACTTTGTAACTCAAGAGGTAAAACAAACGTCAGTCTGAAGCCTGAAGTCTGAAGCCTATTTCGCGGACACCTCAAGGGTTTTTCCTTTCAAGACGAACTTGCAGTCGATCGGCTGCAGGACGGCGCGGAACAGTTCGTTCGCGGTCGCTTCCTGCAAATCGAGCGAGACTTTCGTTTCCAACGAAATTCCTTTCTTCCTGAGGGAATCTTCGTCGATTTTCAATTTCAAATCAAGTCGTTCGGCGAATGTACGCAGCAGATCCCCGGCCGATTGTTCTCTGACCTGGATCGTAAAGCGTTTTTTGGATAGCGGGACGTCTTTGCCTGTTTTTTCCTCTTTTCGGTTCGATTCCCTGCGAGTCGACGATCCGTTCGTCGCGGGGGGCAACGCCGCGCCCCAGTTTTCCGGAAATTCGATGATCGTCAACTGCATCCGCTCGGGCGAAAAGGTGTAGGTCCGATCGAATCCGATCAATACAAGGGAAACAAACTCGCCGAACGAAAGGTGTTCGAGTTGAAGTTCCGGCCAAAGGTCGTGCGGCAGGCGATCGAGGTTCGTCCAACGGAGGCCTCGCTCTTCGGCGAATTTTTGCAGGAGATCGCGCGGGGGTTCCAATCGCCGGATATTCCAATCGACCGGTTCTGAGAAAAGTCGGCCCAATCGCGGCGGCAGTTGCGCACATCGCTCCTGTTGGATCGGCAAGAGTTTTTGCATTTTCAAGGCCGCTTCTTTGGGGCCGAGGTATCCGACCGAACCGATGATGCAAAAACCGAGATCGAGCGATTCGGCCAATCGGAAAAACGTCTCTTCGACCGACCGGTTCGAGGACTCAAATTCGAGAGGCTGGTTCGGGTCGACCCGACGATCGAGGAAAAAGCCGACCTTTTGCGATTCCGCGAACCGCCGGACCGCTTCGCGAAGTTCCGAGCCGGAAAATTTGATGCGGACCTGCTTTTCCCAAGCGGCGCTGGAACCGGTCGGTTGGGCGAACAAGGGAGAAACGAGGACCAGGAGTACGACAGAGACCACCAAAGCAAACCCTTCCCGAGGAATGCGGGGAAAGGCCGTATTGCGGCCGTTCGTGAGACTTGTGGTCTCGCCGTTGGGGATGGTTTTAACGGGTATCATTTTGATCGAATTGATATTTCTGAAAAAGGATGAAACACCGGTGTCATTTCGAGCGAAGCGAGAAATCTCACCCTCGCCGAAAGAGATGGAATTCAGTCCCTCTCGCGAGGGTGAGATTTCTCCCTACGCGTTGCTTCGGTCGAAATGACATGCCGGA
>JAVBSX010000223.1:0-6143 GCA_031556455.1 Thermoguttaceae bacterium | reverse complement strand
AGCGGGGTCGTGTAATACGCCCGCTTGCCGGTTTGGAGCGCTTCGTACAGCCCGGCTTCGGCGATCAGCGTCTTGCCCATCCCGGTCGGGGCACAAACGAGCACGCCCTGATTCGAGGAAAACCAGGAGTAAATCGCCTCTTCCTGAAACGGATAAGGCGGGAACGGAAGTTGTTCCAAATACGCAAGCGCCAGTTCGTCGCGGTCCATGATTTTAGAAACGGTCAAAATATTGTGCCAAACGGAGCCGCGTGCTGTGCACGCGAATAGACCGTGTAGCCGGTAGGGACGGCAGGCTTCGCCCTCTGCCAAACCGCGGCCTCGTTGGGCAGCTACCATATTGAAGACGGGAATTTAAACCGGCTTCAGTATAACAGCGACGATCACCGATCGGCAAAAAACGGGGCGAGCAATCATTTGGGCGGAGCGAGAACGGCCCGTTGCAACAGCACGTAGTTTTCGCCCTGGTATTCGGTATAAACTCCGTCGACTTTCCAAACCTGCTGGGCCGGATTTTCGAGCACGACCTGCATCACCCGTTCGAGATTCAGGTTTTCCAGGCAAAGGAACCGCTCGGACTCATCTTCCGAAAAAATCAAAACCCGTTGCCCGGCAACACGGAAAACGCAACGTTTTTCCTTGAACGTCGTCCCTTCACGAATCCGTTTCTTTTTTTCGGCTTCCTTGACGACCCGGTCCCCCGATTGCGACGGCAGCCGCAGCCCGGGCCGGCCCGCATCCCGATCGGTTTGCCCCGCGAATGCAACAAATGTCAAAACGATAAACGACAACGCGAAAAGGGTGTATTTAATCATCGAAAAAAAGTAGACGGAAATTCTTATTTTTCGGCTTCAAAAAAATTTCGAACAACGGAATCAGAGCCGCAACCTGCCGGCTGTGGTATAAACAAGGCGATATATACTTTGCGAAGTCAAAAAATTCGACTTTTCTCATTTCCCATTTTTTCGAGTCCGAATCGGTAAGTGCTTGACATGCCGTAAGTGAGCAGCCCAACGAGGCTGCGGACCAAATGAGGCCGAAGGCTTCCCGCAATACCGCGTACGGTATAATTTGGCCCGTTGTCCGTACCGCGACTTGACGTGGTCCGCGGTATTTTGAACTGCGTTACACTTCGTACAGAATACCACTCCGTTCATTTTTTATCAACAGCACAATAATCCCTATCGGCTACGAGATATCGTAAGCCGACACAACCTGAAAATCTCGCGCAATCTTCCGACGATCAGGCGGTGAGAGCACCGAATTCGGTAATACCCTCACGCCTTTCGATCCTGAAAACCGATACACGAAGTATGTCCGTTTGTTTTCCTCCGAGGAACAAAATGTTTCGATATTGGGATTATGAAGAAAGTAAATTTCGCGTTGATTTTGTGGTGCGCCGGAATCGCTTGTGCCGTTTCGTTCGGTTTTGCTTCCCGGTTGCGTGCGGAATACAACGGATATTCCGATCAGACGATTTCTTTCGACGGGGAAGATTTGTTTTTGGGGCAATGCCGCCCCCCCAAGCCGAGCCCTTGGCAATTCGGCGGTTGGATTGAGGCGGGCATCACCGTTAACAATCACGGTTGTACGAACTCTTACGACCCGAATCAACCACAAGGGCCTTCGAGTCGCAACCTCGACGCTTTTTCCGGCAATACCTATTTGCTCGGCACCGAGCAGCACACCGATTTCAAGTTGAACCAGGCCTGGTTTTACGCGGACAAAAAAATCGATACCCGGCACGGTTTCGACTGGGGCTTTCGCTGCGACACGGTTTATGGAACCGATGCGCGTTACGGACAATGCTTTTCCGACGCGAGTTTCGACGCCGGCTGGGGAAGCGGGGACTACTACCTCTGTATTTTGCAGCTTTTCGCCGAAATCGGATATAAAAACCTGAAATTCCGGGTCGGCAAATTCGGTTCCCCCATGTCTTACGAATCGGCGGCCGCGACGAAATGTTTTTTCAACAGTCATAATTACGCCGGCTACAACACGCCGCTCACCTTTTCGGGGACGACCTTCGAGTATACGGTCGATAAGCGGTTGACGCTCGGGGCCGGTTGGACCGCCGGATATCACGACAGTTTGGAAGACCGGTTCAACGACAACGGGTTTCTCGGAAGCGTCGTTTTCAAACCGACCGAACGACTCGGGTTGAGCTACTTTGTGTACCTCGGCAGGGCAAACGGTTGGAAGAACCGAAGCGACGCGGAGTTGTTCAATCGACGTTTCGACTTTCAAGATTCGTTTTCGCAAAGCCTGATTTTTTCGTATGCGTTGAGCCAACGATTGACTTTCGTCAACGAATTTTTCTGGGCACGGCACGATTACGAGAATTATCTCGGCTTGGGCGACCCGATGAGAGCGCGTTCCTACGGCTTGTGTCAGCAGTTTTTGTACACGATCAATCCCAAGTGGTCCGTCGGCTTGCGAACGGAGTGGTTGTATTCGAAAGGGACGGTTTTCGATCTCGTGCCGCTGACAGGCGGAGAAGGGGCGAACCTGTACGAGATTTCCCTCGGAGCGAATTGGAAGCCGAACGAACGGCTACTGTTCAAGCCTGAAATCCGATACGATTGGAATTATTACCACAACGGCTTCCAACCCTTCGACCAAAAGACGGCAAACTCCCAGTTGACGGCGGGTTGTGCAATGATCGTCAAGTTTTAGAGGACTTCAAGAAAATGAGTTGCACAACGAGCCGCACTCTGTGAGTGCGGTTTGCAACTCTCTTCAATAGAGACGTTTCTCGCTGGGAGCATAACCGCGAGCACGGGTCGCGGCTCGTTTTGGGCTTGTATAAAAATCGTCGGAACTTCTCTTGTGCTGGGATATGCCGTAGCCGATAGGGGCGAGGACTTGCCGTCCGGGCGAAATAGGCTTCCCCCACTGTCAAACCGCAGCCTCGTTGAACCGCTACCGTATTGAAGACGGAAATTTTCAACCGGCTTGAGTATAACCAGGCGCTGACGCTTCCGGCTGCTGCTCCAATCCGATATATTGTGTAAAGATCAGCATCCAAATCGCGAACTTCGATTCTCAATTTTCCCGATCAAACACATGCCGCCCTCTTTCCTGAAAACGTTGTCAACATTCCTCGTCTTTTTTCTTTGCACAACCTCTTTCGCCCCATCGGCGGAGCGGGAAATCATTCTTGTTTTCAAGACCCATTTCGATATCGGTTACACCGACCTCGCCGAGAACGTGCTCAAGCGTTATCGGACCGAAATGATCGACCACGCTCTTGAGGTCGTCGATCGCAACCGCGAGCTGCCGCCGGAAAAGCAGTTCGTTTGGACGCTGCCCGGTTGGCCGCTCGCGAAAATTCTCGAAGATTGGGAGGGACAAACTCCCGAACGCAAAGAGCAGGCGTTGCAAGCGTTCCGGGAAGGCCGGTTCGCCGTACACGCCCTGCCGTTTACCTTGCACACGGAAACCGTCGAACTGGAAGACCTCGTTCGCGGGCTCCGATTCGCGAGCGACCTGTCCCGTTCGATCGACGTTCCGCTCCCGAAAGACGCGAAAATGACCGATGTCCCCTCGCACACCTGGGTACTGCCGACGCTTTTGAAACATGCCGGGATCGAATTCCTGCATCTCGGCTGCAACCCGGCCTCCACTTCGCCGAACGTGCCGGCCCTCTTTTGGTGGGAAGGGCCGGACGGCTCGCGGGTGCTGACGATGTACAGCGCCGCCAATTACGGGAGCGGGATCGCCCCGCCGGAGGATTGGCCGTACAAAACCTGGCTCGCGCTGATACATACCGGCGACAATCACGGCCCGCCTTCGCCCGAGGAGGTCACGCAACTTTTGGACGAAGCGAAAGAAAAGATGCCGGACACGACAGTCCGGATCGGCCGGTTGTCCGATTTCGCCGAAGCGATTCTCAAAGAGCATCCCGACCTGCCGGTCGTTCGCGGCGACATGCCGGACACTTGGATACACGGCCCGATGTGCGATCCCGTGGGAGAAAAAATCGCGAGAAACGCTCGTCCGAAAATGGTCGCCTCCGAAATGCTCGATACGGAACTGCGGCTTTGGAACGCTTCCGGACTTCAACCGCTCGGCGAAACGCAGCATCGGTTGAAAAAGGCGTATGAGCAAAGCCTGCTGTACGGCGAACACACCTGGGGCGGGGCGTTGGCTTGGATCACGAGTTACTCGCCCGCACACATCGACTTCCCCTACGGAAAGCGATGGGCCGCCGATTACATGGCCGACCGGTTCGAGCGGCTCGAAAAATCGTGGGAAGATCACACCGATTACAGCCGCGAGGCGAGCCGGTTGACCTCGGATCTGCTCGACGATGCGGTCGGTTTGTTTGCCGCTGCCGTCGGCGGGCGAGACGAAAACGGCATCGTCGTCTTCAACCCGCTGCCGTGGGAACGGACGATGCTGGTCCGATGCCCGATCAAGCAGGAAGAGTTGGTCGCCCTATATCGGGTCGGCGACGACGGAAAACGCCGGTCCGTCCCTTTTTCCCGGGATATGGTCCGAGTGCATCCTTTGTACCCTCTCGGAGAAAGTCTCTTGGCGAGAAACCACGTTATTTTCGTCGCCGAAAATATCCCTGCCTGTGGGTATCGTTGTTTCGAACTGAAGCAACACTCGTCGATCCCGCCGGAAAAACCGGAATCGCCGTTTGCGTTCGATCCGGAAAGCGGTTCGTTCGAGACGCCGTTTTACAAAGGGAAGATCGATTTGAAACGCGGGACGATCGCCGAGTTGATCGACCTGCGAACCGGTCGGACGCTTTCAAAGGCCGACGGCGGCCAGCAAATCGGACAACTGCTGCACGAGTATTTCGACGCCGATCAGGTCCGGGCTTACAACGATGCGTACACGAAAATCGATGACGAATGGGCGAAGGTCGAACTCGCGAAACCGGCAATGCTCCCGGCGAGCGATTTGCCGTATTGGGCGATTTCCCCGGCGTTCGGTTCGGTCGAGTTCACGAACGGTCCGCTGTCTCTTTCCGTGGTTCTTAAGGCGGAAAAATCGGACACGGTTCCTTACGCCGTTCAAACGACGTTGACATTTTATCGACATGCCCCGCACATTGATTTGGCGACGAGTCTGTTCGGCAAACCGGCCGAGCCTTGGCCCGAGGCGATTTGGATTTGCTTTCCCTTCGCGATCGAGCAGCCGAATTTCAAGCTGATGCGGCTCGGGAGCCTCG
Source organism: Thermoguttaceae bacterium (assembly GCA_031556455.1). Classification (GTDB taxonomy): domain Bacteria; phylum Planctomycetota; class Planctomycetia; order Pirellulales; family Thermoguttaceae; genus JAVBSX01. Next base: position 959 of record JAVBSX010000223.1, on the reverse strand, counting down.
TCGATCCGAAAACCGACCTCGTGCCGGGAAGCAACCATGATCTTTTTTGGCTCAGCGGCGGGGCGGCGATGTTCGACGCGGCCGGAGCCGGGGTCGGCGTTTGTCCGCTCGATCATGGGCTGATCGCCTTGGACCAACCGGGTTGTTGGAAATATTCGCCCGATTTCGTGCCGGAAAAAAGCAATCTGTACGTCAATCTTTACAACAACCAATGGTCGACGAATTTCCGGCTTTGGAATGGCGGCTCTTGGAGCTCCCGGGTCCGGATTTGGGGGATCGAGAAGTATGATGCCGAAGCCTCGCTCATCACCCCGTGCCTCGAAGCGAGAAATCCGGTGATCTCTTCGTTTTTTCCGTCTCGGAAAAACCGCTCATGGGAAGTCGGATTACCCTCCGCCGAACTGCCGCTTCTCGGCAAAGGGCCGGAGCTTTCCCGCAAGGGGGTCGGGCTCACCTCGCTCGGGCTAAGCGAAGACGGCACGAAAATCCGACTCCGGCTGTGGGAACTTGCCGGCATTTCCGGCCGCTGCACCGTTTCGCTCCCGAAAGCATTCGGGGCGAAGGAAGTACAGCCGGTCGATTTGCGGGACCGACCGTTCGGCAAACCGATCCCGGTCGTCGACGACCGATTCGAACTCGACCTCGAAAAATTCGCTCCGAAAAGTTTGGAGATTTCGCGATAAGAGAGACCTGTTTTACTAGCCCCAAGCGTCAGTGCGGGGTGATAATAATGGCTCATCGGGAAAGTGCGTACCTTCCGGGGAAAACGCTGAAAACCCTATCAATACAGACTTCGAAAGGAATCTGCTTTGCCCCTTGCGTCGGTCGTCCTCGCCTCGGCCCTTCACTTTCCGCTGAGGGTCGAGGTGAGGATGAGCGACGAAAACAAGGGGCAAATCCCTTTCGTTGGGAGTTCGAGCTGAGGCTCGACTTTGATAACTCATTCACTTGGGTTTGTT
>JAVBSX010000303.1:0-2824 GCA_031556455.1 Thermoguttaceae bacterium | reverse complement strand
ATAAAGCTCAAGCAATTTGGGCGAAAGGTATTTGTCCCGCTCGGAAGCCGGCATTTTCGCGAAAAGGTCGGGACGGTCGGTCGGGCATTTCGTATGAACCGACCAAGGGGCTTCGTCGGCAAGGCTTTTTTCGAGATGCTGCGCCTCGATCTCATTCAAGAAGTCGATCGACGTCGCGCTGATTTCGTTTCCTTGAACTTCCTTGACGTTAAAACGACCCAGAAAGCATCCTCCTTCTTCCGCGGTCCGGTTGTCGAAAACATAAATGGTATCACCTTGGTTCATACCGCTGGGGCCGGGTGTTCCCAAGGAGAAAACGATTTTCGCGTAACCGCCTCCCCGTTGATAGGACTTCGGTTTGCAGTCTCTCCAATTCTCGGCATGGTCGGCGAGAAGCTCGTATTCGCGGACTTCCCAGGCGGGAATTTCGTCCTCTTTCATCAACCGGTCGCAATCCGCCTGAACCTTCAACGTCGCCGCTTCCAGTTTTTTGGCGGCAGTGCCCCACGAACTTTGGATTTTCAGCTCCTTGGCCGACCAGAGCGTTGCGAAAATCGCCAACAAGGCGATCAAAACGAGCATCACTTTGTTCCAAATATTCATGTCCGAACGGTACGAAAAAAAAGCAATCGTTTCAATGCCGATACCACAAGCAACACGCGGCAAAAAACACCCACTTCGAAGTTTATCGACTGAAAATTGATTTCGCAATAGATTGAACGCAACATTTCGGATTTTGACGGTTACGGACAAAAGCCTCTCGAAACGTGTCGGACTTCCGAATAATCGACACAATCCCTACGGCAAACGGACAATCGGGTAACCGGGAATTTCGTCCCTGCAATTCGGTCAAGATCACTCTTCGCGCTCGACGATAAGCAGCGAGACCTCACGGAAAAAAGCAACGAAATCCGGTGTCATAACCGGCGAGGTCGCGGAATCAGGACGATCCGGCGAAAACCGAAGGAATGGAATAAATGAAAAGGAATTCCCATCTTACACGAAAGCCGATTGGCATAACCGCCTCCAACACGGGAGCAGCTCAACGAGGATGCGGCTTGACGGGGAACGATCTCCGTCGCTCCAGTCGTTTGCGGCCCGTCTTCGCTCTGATTCTTCTCGGGCTGATCCTCGGTTGGAACAGTGGTTGCAGCCGTTCGCAGTACCGTCAAAAGGCGGACCAGGAAACCTACGCGCTCGTGCAAACCGTCGCGAACGACCCCCGTTGGAAGTTGACGGATTACACGATCCAAACCAACCAGCAGTCGCGGTTTTACGATCCGTACAATCCGGATTGCGAACCGATGCCGACCGATGATCCGACCGCCCACCGGCTCATGAAGCGGGTCGATGGGATGCAAGGGTCCAAAGCCTGGGACAAATACGGAACGACGCGGTTCGTCGAGAACCCTTATTGGAAACGGTATCTTTCCGTCGACGAAGAAGGGGCGATTCATTTGGACAAGGAAACGGCCGTCCGGCTGGCGTTGTTGCATTCGCCGGAATATCAGCACGCCTTGGAAAATCTTTATTTGTCGGCACTGAACGTTTCGACCCAGCGGTTCGCGTTCGATACGAAATTTTTCGGGGGCAACTCGATTTATTATACGGCGGACGGGCAATTGCGCGGCGGGAATACGACGTTGGAAGATGAGTCGAGTTTTGGTTTTACTCGCCGTTTCGCGACGGGAGCCGATCTCGCCGTCGGCCTGGCCAACACGTTGACTTGGCAATTTACCGGACCGGACACTTTTGAAACCAAGTCGGTCATCAATTTCGGTTTTGTCCAGCCGCTCTTGCGTGCGGGGGGCCGGGCCGTCGTTCTCGAAAATCTGACCAAAACGGAGCGTGATTTTCTCGCCGCCGTTCGGCAGTTGGCGTATTACCAACAGGGATTTTACGTTTCGACCGTAACCGGAACCGGTCGGGTCTCCCCACCATCCGGGGAGAGCGGGAGCATCGTTTCCGGCGGCGGTTATTACTCGCTCCTGTCCGAGCAGGTCCAGATTCAAAACCAGCTACAAAACATCGCGAGTCTGGAAGATGCCGTCAACAGGAACACGGAACTGTTTTTAGCCAACCGGATTCAAAACCGGATGCAAATCGACCAAGCTAAAATTGAACTGCTGAGATCCCAGCAGTCGTTATTGAACCAAATCGGCGGCTATGCATCGAATACCGAAACCTACCTCCGCTCCCTCGGCCTGCCGCCCGATTTGAAGGTCAAGATTCGCGATCCGCTCCTCGAACAGTTTCAGCTGATGTCCCCCTCGTTGACGACCTTGCAGGAAGACCTCAAGATCGTACTCGCCCTTTTGCGGGACGATACGCGGGAAATTCCGGCGGATCTGAGCCGACGATTGCCCGATTTCACGAACCGGCTCCGCCGGGAGGTCGAGGTCGTTGAAAAGGACCTCGTTTACCTGGAAGGTTGCGTTCCCAATCGGGTTGAAAACCTGAAATTGCTGGAACGAAATCCGTTTCGTGATGAGGTCGAGGTCGCTTCCGATGTCCGGGGCGTCAAAAATTTCGAGGAAAGGGTCCGGACAATTCAAGGAGACCTCCCCAGGAAAAAGGAACAGATTGAAACCGCCTGCAGGTTGAACGAATTCCTGGCCCGGTACGAACGGGAAAAACTCCTGGAGATGGTTGAAGAGGAAAGTATCGAAGAAACGACCCTTTGGGATTTGTATACGCTCCGATTGCTCGCCTTGCAACCGGCCTTGCAAAGGGAAATTCAGCACGTTGAAAATTCGTTTCAAGACAATCAGGCCAGACTGATTCGGGAAAAGGGACGTCTGCAGGAAAATCTCCAAAAAATCGA
>JAVBSX010000114.1:0-7903 GCA_031556455.1 Thermoguttaceae bacterium | reverse complement strand
TTGATACAGATTCGCAATTCGCCGACGGTCCGCAGCCGGCGGTACCTGATCTTTCACGGAATGATTTCGGTCGGTATCGCCCTTTTTCTCATGGGAGCGTATTTTTTCATCATGAGTTTTCCGGCGGAAGTCATTTCCATTCTCGCGAAAACCGCCTGGATTTTCGTGTTGGCGCTCCTGTTTTTTTACAACATCATTTTCGGCGCGATGTTCATTAACAAACATTGGCGGCGGATCATCGAGGAAGATTCGGGGCGGATATCCGTTCCGCAAAAGCCGCTCGAAAAAAGTTGGTTGTCCCGAAAATCATTGCGGTCGTGTTTTGCCTTGGCGTTTTTCCTCGCATGCTGCGGAGCGTTCGGTCTCCTGAAATTTCAATGGAGCATCGTTCAAAACATCCCAGCCCCGGTTTTCGGATGGTGTGTTCTCGGCTTCGTGATACTGTTGTCCCTCTATTTATTGACGATGCTGACCTTTCTCTACATTCGTGGTATGGAAATGGCCTCGGACGAGGGCCTGGAAAAATATCCGCCGCTGATTCCGGATCTTTTGGACGTCGTTCTCGGCAAAAAAGAAATGCCGTCGGACAAATCGACGCTTCGAGCGCGGTTCGGCGCTGACATGGTCGGGATGGGCAGCCTGATCTTCAGCACTTCCGCTTTGCCGGTGATGCTGGGCCTCATGCAGCCGAATCCCTGGGTCGGCTACGTGATCATCGGCGTTTCGCTCCTCGGATTTGCGTTGTTCGCGAAATACGTCGCGGGCAAGCCGAAGGTCCGACAACTCGGCTGGGGGTTCACCTGTTTGTTTTTCATGTTCTTTTACGGCTGGGTCAATTGGTTCGCGCTTCGGGAAACGTTGACGCGGTTTCCCGAAGCCGAGTTGGCCGTCCTGTTCATTTACGTTCTCTTCTTCGTTTGTTCTGTTGGTGGTTTCGTGGGATACTCAACCCTGTTCGAAAAAGAGATCAATAAAAAATGGGGTTTGAAGAAATCTTGAGTTATTCCTCCAACTGTCGAATCGCCTCAAGAATTCGGACCCGGGCCTGATCGGCGAGCGTTCGGTCTTTGGGCTCCTTCCAGAAAATCTTATCGGCCCCTTCCGCGTATAACACCGACTCGATCGATTCCCGGAGCACGGTTTCGGCTTCGGCCGTCGGCTTCCCCTTCGCCTTCCGCCGCTTGATCGCTTCTTGCAACATCCGGATCGTTTCGTAATCCTCGATCCCTTCGCGAATCGCCTCCATTTGCTTCCCGGCGATCACCGTCGGCTCGGCCGGGTCGATAAACAGCGGCGTGTACATGTCCCGCGTCGCGGCATACTCGTTCCAGGACGAGAACCCGGCCCCGTCGCCGAACGCCCAATAAAACGAGCCGGTCCCGTCGATCCGGGCACATTCCCACGGCTGTAAACGAAAATACGAATACGGATCGAGCAGCCGGACCGGGCCGGAACAGGAATAAAGTTGCAGCGTCTTCCCTTTGCGCTGCCAGTCGAAATAAAACGTGTCGAAGCCGGCGCGATTTTCCAACCATTGTGGACGGTTCGGACAAATAACGTCGTTCACTTCGAAAATCTCGGTCGGGGCCTTTGTCGGATCCTTATAAACCGGGTCGGTCCAAAGCCGGAGTCGCGGCTCCGCCTTGCGGATCGCCCGCGCCCAGGCATACATGGGCGAAAGATCGAAATCGAGCCCCGGCTCGTCGGCGACCAGCAGGTTGATCCGGTCCGGCTCGATCCCTTTTTCCCGCCAATGCTTGACCCAGGCATTGGTCCAGGCGCCGACCAGGGCTTCAAATTCCGGGGCATCGTGCTTGACGTCCTTGATCGTCGCGGGGACGCTCAAAAAGATGCAGTACTCGCGGGCGGTGGGCCATTGCTTGAGCCAAGCGTCCATCTCTTTCGTGTCGAGCGTTACGGTTTTCGTCGCTTTGTCGATTTCGAACGACATCACGACCAAGGGCCTCGCCCAGGGCGCGTTGACGAAACGTTCCTGTAAATGCTTCAGGAACGAATCCCTGTTTTTCGGGTTGATGCTGTAAGCTCCCTCGCCGTCGGTGTACGACCAGCCGCCGAGCAGGAGCGAGGTCTTTTCCGGAAACCGCATCGGCCACACATGCAGCGTCAACGGAATCGAATCGAACGGCTTCTTTTCGGCCGTCTCCAAAACGAAGGCGCCCGCGTATTTTCCCGGCGTCAGGTTATTCGGTCGGAACGTTACATAAAGCTGTTTGGGCAATCCGGGCAAAACGGTGATCGCATACGTTCCGTTTCGCGGGGCGAGCTCGGGCAAGGCCGCCAACACCGGGTCGAAGCGGTTCGTATCGGTCCAGGGAACATCGTGTACCGTCAATTCCGTTGCCGCCGGGATCCCCTCGATCCGGAGCGAAAGTTCAAGCGGCTCTTGCGACGAGTTGTAGAGATTGAACGCGGCCGCCCGATATTCCCCTTGCATCGCATGCACTTCGATCGACGATCGGGGTTCGGAATTTTTTTCCGACGGCATGCCAATCAAAACCGCCTTGTCCCAAGGGGAGACCGGAACGGATTGAAAGCCCAAACCGAGGGCGTCCCAAAGAGCGGCTTGCACTTGAAAAATCTCTCCGTGCAGCGGGCCGATCGGCAAGATCGCCCGGAAACCTTCGCCCGAGGCGTCGAAGGGCGGGGCTTTGGACGCGAACGCCGCGGCGATTTTCTTTTCGATCCCTGCGAGCCGGGCGGTCAGGTTCTCGCGAACGGTTGCGGCGAGCGACGCTTCGGCGATGAGCTTGCGCAGATTCGCGAGGTCGGCGGCGTAACGGCGATGCAAGGCGAGCCGCATTCGCGTCTGTTCGACGAACTTCGCGGGATCGTTCGAAACGAGAGTTCCCGTCGAAGGGCCTTGCAACAGGGCGTCGTTCCCGCGAAAAACGCGGACTTCGTCGACGAACAGGTACGAGCCGGACGCGATGAGCACGAGCCGGACGAAGCGGCCCCGCGTCGCGAGCGCGTTCGTCGAGAAGCAGCGAATCGCGTACCCTTCCGGCAGCGGGCCGTGGGCTTCGCGGTCGAGGGAGAGCAGTTCCCCGACCTCGTGGAAGGTTTCGCCGTCGTCGCTCGTTTGAATAAAGACGGCCAACGGCCAAGCGACGCCGGCCTGCCCGGCGGCCGAGGTCATTTCAACGCCGGAGATCGGCTCGACACGTTCGAGATCGATCGTGATCGCGGCGAAAGGTGTCCGCTCCCAGCCGACGGTCCCCGGTTGCGTCCAAAAATGTTCCGCCGTCGTTTCCCCGTCGGTCAGCTGCACCAAGTCCCCCGGATCGGTGCAATACTTGTAATTCGGCTCAGGTGTCAGGGTGTACGTTTTGGCGAGAGCGATGTTGAACGCGGGCTCCGCCGCCCGAATGTTGACGATTCCAATAAGAGAAAAGGATAGCAAGAAAAAACCAAGAAGCCAAAGACGGAAAAACAAGCGTTGCGACATGATGTGTCTCCTTTTGTGGATTGCGTCACAAACACGACCGCCGTCATTTCGACCGAAGGGAGAAATCTCACACTCGCGAGCGAGTAGGAATTCCGACTCTTTTGGCGAGGGTGAGATTTCTCGCTCTGCTCGAAATGACGGTTTGGGTTATGAAGGTTAATTGAAAATCGCTGTCGTTTCCCGTTACGGCACCGGCGTCTGCGCCGCTCGGCTAAACAGGTAATGTACTTCCTTACTGCCGCCCGGCGGCGAGGGATTCCTTGGCCAAAGCGCAAAGATTCTCGAGCGTGATGCCGAAATGCTTCATTAAATCGCCGACCGGAGCACTCGCTCCGAATTCGTTGATCCCCAGGAAACGTCCCTGCAGGCCGAGGTATTTCGACCAGCCTTGTTCGATTCCGAGTTCGACGCCGACCCGGGCCGCGACGCAAGACGGCAACACCGATTCCCGATATTCGAGCGGCTGCTGCTCGAAAAGCTCCCAGCACGGCATGCTGACGACCCGGACCTTGATTCCCTCGTCGCTTAGCTTTTCGTATGCCGAAAGGCAGAGGCCGACCTCGCTGCCGGTCCCGATCAGGATTAGCTCCGGCTTCCCTCCGGCCGCATCGGCGAGCACGTAGGCTCCTTTCGCCGTTCCGTTCGCCGGGGCATACTTCTCCCGATCGATCGTCGGCAAATTCTGTCGGGTCAAAACGAGCACCGAAGGGGTCGTCCGCGATTGCAGGGCGATTTTGTACGCTTCGGAAACTTCGTTCGCATCCGCCGGACGAAGCACGTTCAAATTCGGGATTGCCCGGAGCGAGGCGAGATGCTCGATCGGCTGATGTGTCGGCCCGTCTTCCCCGACCCCGATCGAATCATGGGTAAAGACGAACATCGTCGGGATCCGCATGATCGAAGCGAGCCGGATCGCCGGCCGCATGTAATCGGCGAACACGAAAAACGTCGCACAGTAGGCCCGCAAGCCGGACAATACCATCCCGTTGGTCGCCGCGCCCATCGCATGTTCGCGAATTCCGAAATGAAAATTTCGCCCCGTCGGATTCGCGGTCGAAAAGTCCCCCGCCCCTTCGAACGTCAAGTCCGATTTGTTCGAGGGGGCAAGGTCCGCGCTGCCCCCCATCATCCAGGGGATATTCTTGGCCGCTTGGTTGAGCACCTTCCCGCTCGAAATCCGTGAGGCCATCCCCTTCGGATCGGCCGGAAACGGTTGCAACCCGGCGTCCCAACCCTCGGGCAAATCGCCGATCGCGATCCGTTTCAGCTCTTCCGCGAGCGCCGGAAATTCCTTTTGGTAGGCCGCAAACGTTTTTTCCCAAAGGGCATAGGCTTCGGCACCTTTTCGGCCGATGTTTTCCCGGAACGTCGCGTACACCGAATCGGCGACGACGAACTTTTCATCTTCCGGCAAACCGTAAACCTTTTTCGTCGCTTTGATCTCCTCTTCCCCGAGCGGTGCTCCGTGTGCTTCGTGCGAGCCTTCCATTTTCGGAGAACCGAACGCGATTTTGCTTTTGACGATAATCAACGTCGGCCGATCGGTCGTCGTCTCGAATTCGTTCAAGGCGGCCCGCAAGGCCGAAAGATCGTTGACATCCTCGACGTTGAGCACGTTCCAACCGTAGGCGAGGAAGCGGCATTTGACGCATTCGGAAAACGCGAGGTCGGTGTTACCCTCGATCGTGATTTTGTTGTCGTCGTAAATCCAACAGAGGTTGGACAATTTCAAATGGGCGGCAAGTGAGGCCGCTTCGCCGCTGATCCCCTCCATCATATCGCCGTCGCCGCAGACGGCGTACACGTTCGAATCGAACAGCGAATAATTCGGCCGGTTGTAACGACCGGCGAACCAAAGGGCGGCGATCGACATGCCGACGCTCGTCGCGACCCCTTGCCCGAGCGGCCCGGTCGTCATTTCGACGCCGGAAACGTGCCCATATTCCGGATGCCCGGCACATTTGCTCCCGAGTTGGCGAAAACGCTTGATATCTTCGAGCGAAACGGCTTCTTCAGTGGTCGGCTTGCCGCTTGTCGGGTCGAGCTGCTTGACGCCGCTCAGATGCAGCAGGGAATAAATGAGCATCGAGGCGTGCCCGGCGGACAGAACGAAACGGTCCCGGCCGGGCCAGTTCGGATGGGCCGGATCGTAGGTCATTTGCTCGTTGAAGAGCAGGTACCCGAGCGGGGCGAGCGACATCGGCGTTCCTGGATGCCCGCTGTTGGCCGCTTGCACGGCGTCCATTGAAAGAGCGCGAATCGTGTTGATCGCCGAAAGTTCCCGAGGTGTTGCAACAACCGACATAGTTTTTGTTTTCGGTAAAGATTTTTTGTGGGGATTTTTCGTCCGGGCCGATAATTGACGAGACGGGAGCAAGGCTCCCAAAACGACCGAACAGTTTGAATTATACCAGATCGAAACCGAAAGTGGGAAGCCGCCCTATGCGATCAACGGGACGATTGCAAAGTCGATCATTTCGAAAAATTTCGAATCGAGCAGCAGCCGGAAGCGTCAACGCCCGGTTATCCCGTGCGGAAATGCGGGGCCAACCCGGCGCTCACGCTTCGGGCTGCTGTTTGCCGCATCCGACTTTGCAATCCTCGTGCGATATTTCCCGGTGCTTGCATTCTGAAAAAGAAAACAGTATATTGTACTTTGTATTTTCAGCGTCTTTCTTTGCTTGTCCCAAACAAGCATGACAACCGTTATAAAGAGAATTAAAGGCCCCGGTTACCCAGAAAAGGACCTCACATTATGTCGCAAGCCGATCGCGCCGCCGATTTCCCCGCGAAATCGTCCAAATCGAACGTTATTACCCCGCAAAGCATTTACGATAAGTGCATGGCCTTGGCCAACAATCTTTGGTGGAGCTGGCACCCGGAAGTGATCAACATGTTCCGCTCGCTCGATCCGATTCGCTGGCGGCAGTTGGGGCACAACCCGATCGCCCTGCTCCGGGAGTTTACGCCCGAACGCCTCGAAATGCGGACCTCCGAGCTGGTGCTTTACACCCGGATCGATCAGGCCTACCGGCGGATGGGCGAGTATATGAACAAGCGGACCGACTGGGCCCGCCGGAATGTCGGCGTTCTCGGCTCGAAGCCGGTCGCCTACTTTTCGTTGGAATTCGGCGTTCACGAATCGGTGCCGATCTATTCCGGCGGCCTCGGGGTTCTTTCCGGCGACCACATCAAAAGCGCAAGCGGCCTCGGGGTCCCGCTCGTCGCGATCGGCCTGTTTTACGACCAGGGCTATTTCAAGCAACACCTCAACGCGACCGGTTGGCAGCAGGAGGAATATCTCGATACGATGGTCGAATACCTCCCGCTCGAACCGGCCGTCGACCGCAAAGGGAACAAAATCACGGTCAAAATCCCGACGCGAACCGGGGTGATCTCCGCGAAGGTCCGAAAAATGAAGGTCGGCCGGGTCGAACTGTACCTTCTCGACACCGATTTGGAGGAAAACCTGCCCGAGGACCGGCAGTTGACCAGCCGGTTGTACGGCGGTAACAACCGAACCCGGATCCGGCAGGAAATCGTCTCCGGAATCGGCGGCGTCCGGGCTTTGAAAGCCCTGGGAATTTCGCCCGGGGTTTATCACCTCAACGAAGGGCACAACTCGTTCGCGACGCTCGAAGTGATCCGCGAACGCATGACCGAAGACGGCATGAACTTCGACGAGGCCCTGCGGGATGTCGCCCAGCACACCGTTTTTACGACCCATACGCCCGTTCCGGCGGGGCACGACCGGTTCGACGACGAACTGATCGACGAGCACCTTTCGCCGCTCCGGAACGAACTCGGCATTTCGCACGAACAATTGATGGGGCTCGGTCGGATCGATGTCAACAACCGGAGCGAAACCTTCTGCATGACCGTCCTAGGACTCAAGCTGTCCCGTTACGCCAATGCCGTCAGCTCGCTGCACGGAAAGGTTTCCCGAAAAATGTGGCAAGGCCTTTGGCCGAGCCGGCCGGAAGAAGACGTGCCGATCGGGCACATCACCAACGGCGTGCACGTCCCCAGTTGGATGGCTTGGCAAATGAAAACCCTGTTCGAGCGGCACCTGCCCCCCACCTGGTCGGAGGAATCGATCGATCCGGCGGACTGGGCCGAGGTTTCCAAGATCGACCCGGGCGAACTCTGGGAAACGCACAACGCTTTGAAAAGCCTGTTGGTGCAGTTCGTCCGACGACGTATTTCGCGGCAATGCCGACGGCGTGGGGAAGCGGACGATGTGATCGATCGGGCCCGCAACATTCTCGACCCGCAAATTCTCACGATCGGTTTCGGTCGGCGGTTCGCGACGTACAAAAGGGCAACGCTGATTTTGAGCGACATCGAACGAATGGCCCGGATGTGCAACGATCCGGAACGGCCGGTCCAGTTCATTTTCGCGGGCAAGGCGCACCCGGCGGACAACCCGGGCAAGGA
>JAVBSX010000315.1:0-10421 GCA_031556455.1 Thermoguttaceae bacterium | reverse complement strand
CGTCTCAATGGCCTTCGCCAAAAAACACGATGTCATTTCGACTGGAGCAACGCGCAAGGAGAAATCTCACCCTCGCGCGAGGGCCGGAATTCCTGCCTTTGGGGCGAGGGTGAGATTTCTCGCTTCGCTCGAAATGACACGATTTTGTATTCTTTTCTCGAAGCCCAATTCGACGACTGTATACTACTACGGCACCAAAGCCAATTTTGTGAGTCGGGCCGTTTAGCCGAGCGGCGAAGACGCCGGAGTTCTAACGGGACAACGACAATTTTAGTGTTGGTCGGGTACTACCGCCCTTACCGGCAACGGTGCATGCTCTTTGTGCTGCCGCTATTCCTGATCCTCGGTCTTCAGACGGATGTTTTTCATACCGACGGCGTTGCCGGCATCAAGGGCCATCACCACGGTTTCGTGCCGGGCATGTCCGTCGGCGAGGACCAACAGCGTTTCGGTCGGCGGGGCTTCGCCGTCGTTTTTACGCATTTCTCTCAAAACGGCAAGCAGTTCTTGTCGGGAGGGGATTTCGCGATCCTCTATCCAAATCGTATTGTCTTTCAAAATTCGGACGATCGCCGTATTTTCGTCCTCTGAAACCTCCATTTGAATCGCCTGGGCCTGTTCTTCGGTGTTTTCCGGTGTCGGGACCTCAAGCGATTTTTGCAGGGCAAAAGCGGCCGTCACCATAAAAAAGATCAGCAGCAAAAACGTAACATCGACCATCGGCGTCATATCCATTTCGCCGTCCGAAGTCGTTTTTTTCTTAAGAACGACCCGCTCCGGTTCAGCCTCCGCCGGCTCGGGCGTTTGGGGTTTCGCCTTTATCCGTTTCGGGGAGGGCGGCTTCGCGACTTGTGGGGGCGGGCTTTCGATCGCGGCTTGAATCGCATCGCGAGGAGTCATCGGCGGCGTATCTTGAATGATTTCCGCCTCGCGAATGTCTTCCGATTCCGTTTCCGCCGCAAGTCTTCTCTTGCGGTATTTTTCATCCTCGATCAGCCGTATTTTTGTTTCGCATTTGGGGCAATACGCTTTCCGGCCGATCTGTTCCGGCAGGACGAGAAACTTGGCATTGCAATGCGGGCAACGGACGGTTCGTTTTTCGGACATATTCAGATTCCTCCGGTCAACTCCCGAATGCCGTCCGCCCAAGGACTTTCGGGATGCAGTTTCAAAAATTCCCGGAAATGCGACCGGGCTTCGTCTTTTTTCCCCTGCCGCCAAAGCAGCAGCCCGAGGTGATAATGCACGTCCGCGTAATCCGGATGATATCGGAGCGCTCCCAGGAAAGCGCTGACGGCGAGGTCCATTTCGCCCAGTTCGGCGAGCACGCAGCCGAGATTCGCCCTCGCTTCGACGTCGTCTTCGTCCAATTCGAGGACCATGTAATAGCGTTCCCGGGCCGCCTGCAATTCCCCGAGCCGGTATAAAAGTTCGGCGACCTGAAAACAGAGGCCGGCCTCGGGACCTTCGGCCGCGAGAGCGGCCCGGTACATCGCGAGAGCCTCGTGCAAACGTCCCTCCTCTTCGAGGGCGAGGGCCATATCACAGAGCGTCGAGACGTCCGGGCCGCTCGGAGCGATCGCGGCGTCCAAACAATGCAGCATCGAATCGGGCTCCTCCCGCCCTTCCTCGTCCGCGAGTTCATACTCGTCCGTATCGAATTCCCAGGCATCGAAATCAATCCGGCGTTGACCCTTTTGATCGACGAGCATTTCCCCGTTTCGGAGCAGCAGGTCCTTCCCTTCGAGGATCACCGAAAGCTGGGCGAGCGGCCGGGAAATGTCGGGCAACATCCGGCGAACCGATTGAAGTCGCTTTTCGAGCAACTCGGGAGTAATCCCGGAACGGAGCAGATCGCGAAGGGTTTTCGCGGTCAGCACTTCCTGAAAATCGTAGTACGCGAGGTTGCGGACGTAAACGGCCGGGACGATCAGCCCGCGGCGCTGCCAAAGCCGGATACTCGCGATCGGCACATCGACCGCTTCGGCGAGCATCGCGGCCGTAAAAAGCGGCGGACGTTCGGTTTCGTTCTCGGCGCTGGCCAAAAGGTTCCAAAAGGCCGATTCGGAAAGAATGTCCAACTTCCCCGATTCGAACGCCTCTTTCGTCTCGGAATCGAGCGGCTCGGACCAGGACTCGAAATCCCGCGCCAAGACCTCCGCTTCGCCGACGACGACGAGGTTGACCTTGGGGGAAAGGAGCTGCGAGACGAGCCCTCCTTGTTGCCGAACCAACAGGGCCGCTTCCCGGCGGGTCGCCCCGGCCAGTTTGCCGAAAAAGAAAATGCGTTTGCCCGAAAGCGGAGGTTGGCTCATCGAGTGGGAAAGGCGGAGTGTCGAAAAAATGAAAGAAGGGTGTAAGGAAAAAACGATACCGTTAAGCAAGACTAAAGAACTTGATCGATCATAACCCAACCCATCGCCTTCTTCAAGAGCCGGAAATGAGACAGGTTGCCCGCTTCCGGCAATCTCCGCTCCCGCCCGTTGATTTTTCGGTTTCGGCGAATTAAAATAGGATTCTATTCAATCTCTTGTTTTCTTTTTTGCTTGAACAACATGTCTGATCCAGAACGTTTCGAACCGAAAATCATCGCTTTCGTCTGTAATTGGTGTACCTATCTGGGGGCTGACCTTGCGGGAACCTCGCGGTTGGAATATCCGTCGAATATTCGGATCATCCGACTTCCTTGCACGGGCCGAATCGATTTCAATCTCATTATCAAAGCCTTTGAAACGGGCGCCGACGCCGTGCTCGTCAGCGGCTGTCATCCCGGAGACTGTCATTACACAAGCGGTAACTATCATGCGCGCAGACGTTGGATGCTTTTCCGCGAATTGCTTGATACGCTCGGAATCGACACCAACCGAGTCCATTTTTCCTGGATCAGTGCCGCCGAAGGGGCGAAATTTCAAAAGTTCGTAACGGAAATCGTCGAAAAAACCCGCGAAATGGGCCCTTACCAGCAGATGCGGGACATTTGCGCCGCTCGTTGACGCGAAATTCAATCGTACGAAAACCCAAACATTTTTTTAGAAAAACGGGTGTATTTTTTAAAAAAACTATTGCCTTCTTCTTGACATTGTATATAATGCACACGCAAGAGGGGTATGAGATATACAACCACTTTTTATGCCCGGTTGTCTTTCAACAGGCACTTCGCGATTTCATCGGGTTTTCAAACAAATAAACGCTGATTTCAGAAACGTTTTTTGTTTTGCCCGATTTCACATAATGAAATTTTGGTGAATTCGTCCTGAGCAGGACGGTATGTCAGTCTCCGAGGCTTTGCCTTGGGAAAACGAGTTCCCCAAACCAAGCCACCCTCAGGGGGGCAGGCCAATTTTTTCTTTTTGTTCTGTCTTGAGAGGGTGAGCGGTTTCATCAAACCGTTTTTCCCGGTACGGTCCTTGTTCGACTACGTACTCTGTCTGTCAGAACGAACTATTTTACTCTCTCCTTTCCGATTGATTTGTCGTTACGTTCAATCAGGATTTCGCGATTTAATCAGGTTTTTCAATAATAAAACGCAGGTTTTCAGAAACGTTTTATTTTTGGTTCACGCCTGTTTCAAAAATTATATTTGGAGGATTTCGTCCTGAACAGGGCGATACGCCGTCGCCTGAGGCCGTGCCTTGGGGGATCGGATTCTTCAAACCAAGCCACCCTCAAGGGGGCAGGTCGATTATTATCTTTTTGTTCTGTCTTTTGAAGGGTGAACGGTTTCGTCGAATCGTTTCCCCGGTACGGGTCGCGCTCGGTTGTCGCGCCCGAGTTCCAGGATGGGTTTTTCCCGTCGATGAGTTTTCATCCCCATTCATTCTCTGCGCGACATTTGTTTCATTGATTTCATTCGCTGTTTTTCATTTTTTTTATTTTTATTTTTAGAGTGGTTTCATAACACTGTGCTCCGCACAAAAAATGAACCGAAGGGATTTTCCGAGCGAAGCGAAGAAAGTCCCGCCCACGCGAGGAAAGCAAGCTAAGGTACCGGCTCAATTTTTCGCGAAGAGCAGATTTCGTTTGCTCTTTTGAATTACGGATTTTTCTAACTCAGAAAGTGAAAAACGGGTTATGAAACTACCGCTAAAGAAAGGAGCGTTCTTATGAAGAATTATAGCTTACAAGGCAAGGTGAAGGGCTTCACGCTTGTCGAACTCTTGGTCGTTATCGCGATCATCGGTATCCTTATCGCCCTGCTGCTCCCGGCAGTGCAAGCGGCCCGCGAAGCGGCCCGTCGTATGCAGTGTTCGAACCACATGAAGCAGTTGGCTCTCGCCATCCACAACTTCCATGACGCCAAGAAAGGGCTCCCGCCGATCTGTATCCACTCCGAGCGGGCCAGCTTCTTCCAGCTGATCGGTCCCTACACCGAAACGAAGCAAGCCTACGAAGACGTGGAAGCGGCCTATGGCGACAAAGAAATTATCGGGTCTTTCGTTTTGGGGCCACCCGATGGATTGGGCCTGGGCACGTTCCGGGATTTCGGGATGTCGCGATTCGGCGGCTGGGCGGTACCTCTGAATAATTCAATGATCAACATCCTCGAAGCCCAGGGGAAATTGGACTCCGCCATGGAACTGGGGAAAGTCGCGATCTTCAAATGCCCGTCCCGCCGTAGCGGACTCGCGTTCGTGAAGGCGCCCGAATGGCCGTCGGCTGTCGCTACCGCTACCGCTCCGTTTGAAGGCGAGGCAACCTGGCAGCCGGGTGCCATCGTCCGAGGGACCGGTCTGTCCGCTTTTGAACAGGCTTTTGGAATTCCCGCCGCCATGGCCAACTTGTATGCGAATAGCTATGGGCAAAATGGTCCGCAGGGCGATTATTGCGTCGTCGTGACGTGCGATGGCCCGTTCGACGGACAGACCGTCTATCCTTGGACCCCGGCCTGGAATAGCTTCCCGCCGAGCGCGGCGCAACTGCAATATGGCTTCGCGTCCCCGAACGTGACGACGGACGCCGTCAATGAAGGAAAATGGACTCTGTTTCACAGCGCTTGGGATGGGCTGGGCTGGGATTTCAATAAGCAGATGAAGGGTGCTCTTCGGGCTTCGCAGCCGAAGGTTTTGCGATCTCAAAAGGACTACGAAGACCTCCTTTACGGAACTCATTGGAATGAAGATGCCACCATCTCGTTGAAGGTCATCAACACCGGTTACAAAGAAACCGCAGATGCGGCCGACGAGGAAGACATGGATGCTATCTGGACCGCCTTGAAGCTCCGGTTGGCCACGACTTCCACGACCGCGGCCTACACCTACCTGGATCAGATGGATCTCAACGCCTGGCAGCCGCGTGACACGTTCTCCTGGATGGCCGATGGAACTTCGAAAACCATCGTGCTCGGCGAAAAGCACATCCCGGTTAGCGCGGTCGGAAAGTGCACCTCCTATTACAGTGCTTGGGACTGCTCGATTTCCTACGCCTACCACGGTGGTCGCCATGCCGCCATCGCGCGTTTGTGCCACCAGGATGTCATTAAACGCAACATTTCCGGTCGTGACACCGTTCCGAACACGTTGAAGACCGAGGTTTGGTTGACCGGTGGTCAGTTGATCACCCGTAACCCGAAAGAGTTCAACTCGCTTTCGCGTTATGGAACGAACACCGACCCGAACAAGCCCACCGCGGGTTCTCAGTTGGGTAACATTCGATTTGCGTTCGGTTCGGCGCACACGGCTGGAACCGTTCACTTCGGTTTGGGTGACGGCTCCGTCCAACAGGCGGGACCGGGAACCGATCCTGCGCTTCTCCAGCAATTGGCCGACTGCCGCGACGGCAGGGGCCCGGCGCTGCCGTAAGAATCGCCCCAGGTTTTCGTTTGAATGTTAGATGTTTAAAAGAGCCGACGGCTTAGACCGTCGGAGTGAAGGCCGTTCAAACCGCAAGGTTCGAACGGCCTTCTTTATTATTTTTGACATTTTACGACCGCTCTTCAACCCGCCAACGGAGGAAGGCGTCCAAAAACCCCTGGATGTCGCCGTCCAACACGGCGTGAAAGTTACCCATCGAATAGCCGGTTCGCGCATCCTTGACCCGTTGGTCCGGGTGTAGGAAGTAATTGCGAATCTGGGAGCCGAACCCGACCTTCGCCATATTCTTGTACTTCTCGACCATCTGGGCTTCCCGTTTTTCCTCTTCGATCCGGACCAGCTTCGCCCGCAGCATCTTGAGAGCGAGCGCTCTGTTTTTGTGCTGCGACCGCTCGTTTTGACACTGGACGACCGTGTTCGTTGGCAAATGGGTCAGCCGGATCGCGCTCGAGGTTTTGTTGACGTGCTGTCCGCCGGCCCCGCTCGCCCGATACGTGTCTTCGCGAATGTCCTCGTCCCGGAGTTCGACCTCGATCGATTCGTCGGTTTCCGGGGTCACATCGACGGCCGCGAAACTCGTCTGCCGCTTCCCTTCCGAATTGAAAGGGCTGATCCGGACCAGCCGGTGTATGCCGCTTTCCCCTTTGAGGAAACCGTAGGCCATACTCCCGCGAACGAGAAAGCTCGCGCTGTTGATTCCGGCCTCTTCGTTGTCCTGCCGGTCGATCAGCTCGACGGAATAGCCTTGCGATTTGGCCCAGAGCGAGTACATCCGCAAGAGCATTTCGGCCCAATCGTTGGCGTCGGTCCCGCCGTCCCGCGCGTTGATCGAAACGATCGCATCGCACGAATCGTAAGGGCCGCTGAGCAGGGCCTGGGTTTCCAGCTTTTCCAGTTGCGTTTCGGCCGTATGCAGCTTGCCGGGAATTTCGGCGGCCAGCTCTGCGTCTTCGGCCCCCATTTCCAAAAGAAGGGCGATGTCGTCCGATTCGCTTTGCAGTTCATCGAGCGGCTTGAGGACCGTTTTGAGCGATTTGAGCCGGGCGACCGTTTTTTGAGCCGATTCCTGGTCGTTCCAAAAACCGTCGGCTGCCATTTCCCGCTCGATTTCAGCGACCGTTTCCGTTTTAGCGGCGTAGTCAAAGAGAGTCCCTGAGTTGGGTCAGTCGCTTGCGGATGTGTTCGGCCCGGTCGATCCAGTCGTGTTCAATCGGCATGGGTATTGTTGTTGGATAAGATTTTCGTGAGACGCTCGTCCTCCGTTTAGCCGAGCGGCACAGACGCCGGAGCCGCGCGACTCGCGATTGGGTCAAGGGTTCATTCTAATCCCGAGGAACAGCGAAGAACAGGGGGCGGTGTTCGCGGCCGTTGGCGTGATTGATTTTTGCGGGTAAAATAAAGGCGAGCGTTCACGCAAACTCAGGAGCGTGGGCGTCCCGCCCGCACGGTGAGCGGTCGGAGATCCCTTGGCATCGTTGAAATCCGCTTGCGAAGGTCCCTTGCGAGCGGGGAAAATTCCTTTCAAATCACGACAAGCCTTTGCTGGCGAGACGCCTGCCAACCCGGGAGCGGGCGGGACGCCCGCGCTCCAACGAGAACGCCGTCAACGGTTACAAAAATCGAAAGCATGAAAGTCTTATCCAATACTCGCGGCGTGAACGAGCCCGACGAAACCGCCGCGGAGCATTTGCGTGAAATTCGCCGCGTTTCCTGGCTCGGTATTTGGGTCAACCTTCTCTTGTCGGCCTTGAAACTCTTCGCGGGGATTTTCGGGTACAGCACGGTGCTCATCGCCGATGCGGTCAACTCGCTTTCCGATATGATCACCGACATCGTCGTCCTGATCGGTTCGATGTTTTGGGGCCGGCCCGCCGATACGGAGCATCAATACGGACATGCCAAAATCGAAACGTTGATCACGCTTTTTATCGGCCTCGCTGTCTTCGCGGTCGGATTCGGTCTCGTTTACGGAGCAATCGAAACGCTCCTCGGGATGCTGCACGGAGAAAAGTTGCCTTCGCCGACCTTATTGCCGTTCGTCGTCGCCCTGATTTCGATCGTCGTCAAGCAGTATCTTTACCTCTTGACACTCCGAATCGGGAAGCGGATCAAATCCTCCGCCGTGATCGCGAACGCCTGGAATCACCAGAGCGACGTCCTCGCCTCGATCCCGGCCGTCGCCGCGATCGGCCTCTGCTTGCTGCTCGGCGATAAGTTCGCCTTTCTCGATCCGGTCGGAGCCGTCGCGGTCAGCTTCATGATCATGTACGCCGCATGGTTGATCGTCCGTCCGACCCTCGGCGTGCTCCTCGATGCCGGTGCTTCGCAGGAGCGGTACGAAGCGATCAATCGGACGATCCTCTCCTTTCCCGAAGTCCACGATTTGGAAAAACTGCGAACCCGCCTGTTGGGGCCGAGCGGGCTGGCCGTTGACGTTCATGTTCGGGTCGATCCGAACATGCTCGTCGTTGATGCCCATACCTTGTCTCACAACATCAAGGAAAAGCTGCTCGAAAGCGACGAAGAAATCATCGAAGTCACCATTCATATCGAACCGGCGGAGCCGCCCGGCAAGACCGCGGAGCCGTGATGCTGTGGTTTTCGAGAAAAAATTGATTTGTTTCCGTCCGTCGACTACGGTTTATCCAACAACTGCGCGAGCTTCCTCTGCAACACCTCTCCGCGAAGATCCAAATCGATCACCTTGCCGTCCTTGTCGACCAGCAAAATCGTCGGCACGCCTTTGATGCCGAAATGATCGCCTTGCTTCGGCATACCGGCTTTTTCACTCAACTCCTCGGAGATCACCGTCCACGGCAATTTGTCTTCTTTCACCATTTCTTTGAGATTTTCCGCCTCATCCCATATGCCGACGGCGACGATCGTGAAATCCTTGTCCTTGTATTTTTCGTAGGCCTTGAGCAGGTTGGGGGCTTCGCCGCGGCACGGTCCGCACCACGAGGCCGTAAACTCGACGAGTACGTACTTGCCGCGGTACGAGCCCCAGTCGAACTCCTTGTCCTCAAGCGTCCGGCCATACAGTTTCAATTCCGAACCGACTGGTATGGCAGGTGCGAAAGATGATGATGTAGTGGGGAACTCCATTATCTCGCCACATCCGGTAAATGCGGCGACGGAAAGACACAAAAGCAGCGCAAGTCGGGTTTGTAATTGTGACATGAGAGAAAAATGAGTAAGAAGTGAATTATGTCGGTACCTTGTAACGACTACAATTTACCACATCTCCGCTCTGCAATCAACGAAAATTCAGCCTTTGACAAGAGAACTGCAAAGTTGAATTTGTGAGAAGATGGAAAAAAGAGGGGCGTCATTTCGAGCGGAGCGAGAAATCTCACACTCGCCGAAAAAGCAGGACTTCCGGCCCTCGCGCGAGGGTGAGATTTCTCCTTACGCTGCGCTTCAGTCGAAATGACGAGACTTTGCAGTTCGCTTGAGCCTTTGAGTAGAATGAGGATGTCGGCCTCGTCGGTTGGGCAACTTGACCGGGGCGGCGATTTCGGCGAGAATTTATTGAATGTGGTGCCGGGGTACCGGCTAAATGGTAGGCAAATGTCATTTTTTAAAATCGATGTCGGGAAAAAATCCAATTTGTATGACGTTCGCCTGTTGTGCGATCCTGTTTTTCGGGCGGTGCACTTTGATTTTGGGGGCCGCTCCGACCGAATCGGAGATCCGGCAGACGGTTTCCCGCGGCTTGGACTGGCTCGCCTCACAACAGTCGGGGCGAGGCTCCTGGGAAGCTTCGGAATCGGCGTATCCTTGCGCAATGACCGGATTGGCCGGGATCGCGTTTTTGTGCGAAGGCTCGACCCCGACCCAGGGGAAATATGCCGAAAACATTCGCAAGGCGGTCGAATTCCTTCTTTCCAAAAGTCGTCCCAACGGCCTGATCGGCGATCCGAAAACGGACGACCGGTACACCTACGGGCACGGTTTCGGGGTGCTGTTCCTTTCCCAGGTCGTCGGCGAGGAGCAGTTCGGCGACAACCGGCAGGAGCTGATCGACGCGTTGAGCCGGGCTGTCGAATTTACCGGCAAGGCTCAAACCAAGGCCGGCGGCTGGGGATACGTCAGCGCCCGGGACGGCAACGATTTCGACGAAGGTTCGACGACGATCACGCAAGTTCAGGCGATGCGAGGCTGCCGCAATGTCGGCATCCCCGTTCCGAAGGAGATCGTCGACAGTGCGATTCAGTACATACACAAATGCTCCCTGCAAGGCGGGGCGGGCGGAGTTCAGTACAACACGGCCGGCGGCGGCGGGCGGCCCCCGATCAGCGCGGCCGCGATCGCCTGCCTGTACAACGCCGGGGAATACGACGACACCTATGTTCCCAAACTGCTCGCCTATTGCGACAAGAACCTCTCGAATTTGGAACGTGACGACGGGCATTGGCATTACGCCCATTATTACTATGCCCAGGTCAAATATCGGCAGGGGGGAAAAGATTGGGAGAAATACCGGGACCGGCTTTTTCGCAAGATCATCGACCAGGCCGCATCCGACGGGAGCTGGCCGCAAGGGTACATCGGCACGGTTTACACGACGGCGATCAATCTCACGATCTTGCAGTTGGATCGGGCCGCTTT
>JAVBSX010000230.1:0-3665 GCA_031556455.1 Thermoguttaceae bacterium | reverse complement strand
CTCGGGCGAAACCGACCCGTTTTCTCATGCCGCCGGAAAGTTGGGCCGGTTTTTTGTCGATCACGTTTTCCGGCAAGCCGACTTCCCGCAAAAGGTGTACGACCTTCTCGTATTTTTCGTCCTCCGAAATCCGGGTATGTTGCTGCAACGGAAAGGCGATGTTTTCCCCAATGGTCATACTGTCGAACAGGGCGGCCTGCTGAAAGACGAAACCGTAACGGATCCGCTGTTGCGTCAATTCCTTCTCCGAAAGCGATTGGAGGTCGTTGCCGTCGAACAGGACCTGTCCCGTGCTCGGGGAAAGCAGGCCGATCATCGTTTTGAGCAGGACGGTTTTGCCGCAGCCGCTTTCGCCGATGATCGCGATCGTTTCGCCTCGTTCGGCGCGAAAATCGATGCTCCGGAGAACCGCCGTCGAGCCGAATTGAACGCTCAATTTCCGGGTTTCCAGGATCGGGACGTCGCTTTCTACGGAAACGCGGAGCGAGGAGGTTCGCGTTTTTTGCTTCGGCCTGGGAATGTCCGTTTTTCGTTCCGAA
Organism: Thermoguttaceae bacterium; assembly: GCA_031556455.1. Lineage (GTDB taxonomy): Bacteria > Planctomycetota > Planctomycetia > Pirellulales > Thermoguttaceae > JAVBSX01. Next base: position 3,126 of record JAVBSX010000230.1, on the reverse strand, counting down.
CCGTATTTTGGGAAATCCGTTCCGTCCGATTTTCCTTTGTCCTCTTCCGTTTCAATAACGGGAGAAGCGTGATTAAGAATAATCCGCGGCCCTTTGCGGACAGGGGGGGCATTCGGCGACTCTTCTTCAGGATTCGGCGGAACGGCTTGTTTTTCGTTTTTCGCGGCCTCGCGGTCTTCGGAGGAGTCCCAGCGGTCGAAGGTTTCAAATTCGTCCTCTTCGAAAGGTTCGTTGCTACGGTTGATCGGGCGTCTCGGTTTTTCCGGTTCCATGCTCAACCTCCTCCCGTAATCATCGGCGGGTTCCAAAAGAGGAGGTAAAACCGGTCCAAAAGGATACCGATCATCAGATCGAGAAACAGGATCGCGACGAAGGAAAGGACGAACGATTTCGTCGCGGCCTTCCCGACCCCTTCCGCTCCGGCATCGCAATTGAAACCTTGAAAACAACTGATCAAAGCGATCGCTCCGCCAAAAAACGTGCTTTTGAACATTCCGGCGAAAAGATCGAACAGTTTGACGAAATTCCGGGAATTTTCCCAATAAAAATGCGAGTCGACGGGAAGAATGTAAGTGCAGTAAAAAGCCCCGCCGAAAATCCCGGCGAAGTCCCCCATTGCCGTCAAAGCCGGAATCAGGACGAGACAGGCGATCAGCCGCGGAACGACGAGATAGTGAATCGGGTTCGTCCCCATGCTGGTGAGGGCGTCGATCTGTTCGGTAACCCGCATCGTCCCGAGTTCGGCGGCGATCGAGGAGCCGACTCGACCGGCGAGCATCGTCGCGGCGAGGACCGGCCCGAGTTCCCGGAGCAGGGAAAGATTGATCACCGCCCCGATCCTCGTTTCCATACCCAGGGCCTTGAATTGGGTGTACGTTTGGACGGCAAGTACCATTCCGATAAACATTCCCGTCAGCATCACGACAGGCAGGCTCAAAACACCGATCGTGTAAAGCGAATGGTCGAGCGTATCACGTCGGGTCGGTTTCGTCAAAAACCAATAAAATGCCGTTGCGGAAAACAGTGTAAACTCGCCAATAATCTCAAGTCGTTTGGTGATATATCGCCCTGTATCAACAATCAACCGGTTTATCGAGAACAAGAATTGTCTTTGCAACGTCCCCGCATCGCCAAGAGAAGCATCTGACTTTTCCGGCGAGGAATTCATTTCGTTAAACTGGGAAGATTCGGTTGAGTTTCGAGACATCGACAACAAGCTGTTTTTTGCGTTTTTGCTCTCACGGGCCGCACTCTGCGAGTGTGGTTTGTTGACTTTCTCGCGGCTCGTTTCGGCGCAGAGACAAGAAGAGCCTAATACAGGTTCCTGCTCTATTATTATCGACTTTGCCGATTGCTTCCGACAGAAAAAATAAGAAGAATACACAAACTTTTCCGTTTATGCATTATTTGCGGGCAAAAGGAAACAGACAATGAGCCAATCATGCCAATTGCCCGTTTAGCCGAGCGGCGAAGACGCCGGAGCCTTTTTCCAAAAAAATCAAAAGCCGGAAAGGAGCGCAGCGCATTGACGGTGTGTTGAGCCGACATAAGGCAGCCTCGAAAAATACTTTTTTCAAGAGCCGGGGGCCTACGCCCCCGGATAAAACACCGTCAAATCAAGGGTCGGACCATCCGGGGGCGTAAGCCCCCGGCTCATTGTTTGAATTTTTAGAGGTGCCCATAAGATTGAAACGTCAACACACCGTCAATACGTCGAGCACGGCTTCTTTTCGGCTTCTGTTCGAAATATCGTTCCGCAACCGATCAATGCATTTCGAGCAAATCCGCGTCCATAACGCCGTACACCTTGTTCGGGTCGTGCGGATGGTAAAGCGAAGAAATTTGTAGGGCGATCACACCGACAAACTTCTGTCGAAACATCGGGATACTGGAATTGTCCTGAATCATGATCGGGACATTCGGGGGATAAATCAGCGACATCGGCTTCTCGGCGACTTGTTCGTCCTCTTTCATATCGTAGGTTTTAACCGACCAACGGGCTTTCCCTTGCAGCAAATTCGGGCTTTCCTGCAATCGGAAGCCTTGAAGTTCGATGCCGACGACGTAATCGGCTTTGAAAGCGCTCCCGACATCGCGTAATTCCTCGAAATTGTTGTTGCAGTCGTCGAGCCATTGTTCGACCTTGCGGTAATCGACAACCGTCAATTTCTTGTTTTTACAGTTCTTTTTAATCGATTTTGAGATTTCCCGGGTCAAGTCCCGGGGAACGGTTTCGTTTTGAAACTGGTCCATCGACAGGGAACGGCAGACGACGACGACCTTGATTTCGCCTTTGCGGAAAAAATTATACTCCGGGTCGACTTCGCGCCCTTTCCAAAGATACATGAGCGTAAATAAGCCGGTTTGACAGCCGCTGCTGCCGAGGAGCAACGCGATGAGACCGAGCAAAAGGAAAAGCCGAAACGGCCGCGAACGGGAAAATGTGCTGATAAAACCCATGATCGATACGATTTCCAGAAAAAAAGAAATGGAAAGACGATTCGGACAAGGGAGAATAAGAAATATCTCCCCGTCGATCAAGAGCAAATTTCCCCGGAAAAATGTACAGTTTGCTGGTATTTCGCCTCGGAAGGGAGTAATATAGGAAAAATAGGGGGCACCCCAAGAAACAACCCCGACTCCTGTCCTCTGTCCTCTGTCCTCTGTCCTCTGTCCTCTGTCCTCTGTCCTCTGTCCTCTGTCCTCTGTCCTCTGTCCTCTGTCCTCTGTCCTCTGTCCTCTACCATGAAAATTCAAATCGTTTTTTACAGCATGTACGGGCACGTTTACCAATTGGCGGAAGCGATCGGCCAAGGGGCTCGCGAGGTTGCGGGCGCGGAGGTCGCACTCTTTCAGGTCCCGGAGCTGGTTCCCGAGGCCGCCCTCAAAAGTTCCGGGGCGGATGTGCAACGGGCGAAGTTCGCCCACATTCCGATCGCCGAAGTCGCCCGGCTCGCGGAAGCCGATGCCGTGATTTTCGGAACGCCGACCCGATTCGGCAACATGTGTGCCCAGATGCGCAATTTTCTCGACCGGACGACGAGCTTGTGGGCGAAAGGGGCCTTGATCGGCAAGGTCGGCAGCGTCTTCGCGAGCACGGCCTCCCAGCACGGCGGGCAGGAGACG
>JAVBSX010000170.1:0-11793 GCA_031556455.1 Thermoguttaceae bacterium | reverse complement strand
CGCTGACGCTTGGGGCTAGTCTTAAAAACGGACCACTTCGTCCTTTTCCCGCTTCAGCGATTTGTAAAGCGCAAACGCCTTATCCGGCTTCGCTCCGTTGTGCACGATTTCGCGAACCGCCTTGATCATCCCGATCGGGTATTCCGCCTGGAAGATGTTGCGGCCCATGTCGACCCCGGCCGCTCCTTGGTCGATCGCCTGGTACGCCATTTCCAAGGCTTCTTTTTCCGGCAATTTTTTTCCGCCGGCGATCACGATCGGGACGGGAACCGAATTGGTGACCTGTTCGAAATCTTTTTCGCAGAAGTAGGTTTTGACGACATGGGCGCCGTTTTCGGCACAGACCCGCGAGGCCATGCTCAGGTACCGTGCGTCCCGGACCAGCTCTTTGCCGACGGCGGTCACCCCCAGCGTCGGGATGCCGTATTTCGTGCCGAGATCGACCGTTCGCGTCAGGTTCCGGATCGTGAGCCCCTCGTGCTTTGGATCGCCGACGGCGACCATGATCGCGAGCAGCGAGGCGTTGAGTCGAACGGCTTCCTCGATGTCGAGCAGGCATTCGTCGTTCAAATACGTCAAAATGGTCGAACCGGCGGAAAAGCGAAGCGAAATCGGCTTGTTGGCCGTCGCCGGAACGATCGAACGCAGCGACCCTCGCGTGCACATCAGGCAGTCGGCGTATTCGACCAGCGGGTTGATCGTCAGGTCCATTCTCTCAAGCCCGGAGGTCGGGCCCATGATGTAGCCGTGATCGAATGCGAGCATCACGGAGTTGCCCGATTTTGGATTGAAAACACGCGAAAGGCGGTCTTTCATCCCCCAATCGAGATGGGCGGAGCCTTTGAGAAAGAACCCTTCGGTCTGCTGCGGGATCCCGATTCCGAACTCTTTGCCGGATTGAATGTTGTCTTGATCAGCCATTTTTTGTCAAAGGGGTTGGTGGTACAAACAAAAAACGCCCCGCGAGGGGGCGCTGAAATATTCGAAAATGAAATTATTTCACAATCGCGGCTTGGGCGACGTTGGTCGGAGGGTCTTTCGCGAGAAGCGTTTTGTCCAACGTGTAAACCGAAGCGATTCCCATAATAAAAGCGATCAAAAGCAGGGCATATTGTTTTTTTGTAAAGCCTGTTTTTCGATTCGTGGTCTTTTCGCTCATCCTTGTTCCTTGTAATAAAGTAATCGTAGTCCGGCAGGATAAGCCGGACAACACACAAAATCCATTTTAAATTTTACTGGATTTGACAAGAATGTACTAGTGCAACAAAAAGAGAATTGCGGAATTTTTGGAAAATAACGATACCACAAGATTTTCGGTCAAAAATCATTTTTTTCTCACAAGGCACAAAGTTCACAGAGATGTTGAAAATTTTGAATTCCCCTTTGTGTTCTTTGTGCCTTGTGAGAGACGCATAAATCAATCCCGCAATTCCTTGGGGAGGGCGAACTGGAGCGACTCTTCGCGGATGATTCTTTCCTCGATTTCGGCCTCGAACCGCCAAACCAGCAGTTCGACACATTGCTGGACGATCAATTCCGGTGCGCTCGCTCCGGCCGTCATCATCACGGTCTCATCGCCGCGAAAATTCCGGAAATCGATATCTTCCGGCCCGTCGATCAGATACGAGCGAACCCCGAGCGAATGAGCGATTTCCGCGAGCCGTCGGCTGTTCGAGCTGTTTTGACTGCCGATAATCAGCGCGATGTCGGCCTCTTGAGCCAGCCGCCGGACGGCTTCCTGCCGGTTTTGCGTCGCGTAACAGATGTCGTCTCTCGCGGGGCCGGAAATTTCCGGATATTTCGCCTTGAGACGAAGGACGATTTTTTCCGCCTCTTGAACCGAAAGCGTCGTTTGGGTAACGTAAGCGATTTTTTTTTCGCTCGAAAAAGGGAGCGAATCGATATCCTCTTCCCGGGCGACAAGCCGGATATGCTCCGGCGCTTCGGCCAAAACGGCGACGACCTCGTCGTGCCCGGGATGCCCGATCAAAACGATTTGGTAGTTTCCCCGGGCGAAACGGATCACTTCTTCGTGCACTTTTCGGACCAACGGGCAGGTCGCATCGATCGTCAGGAGGTCGCGTTTTTTCGCCTCCGCTCGCACTTCCGGGGCGGCTCCGTGCGCGGAGATAATCAGCCGGCTCCCTTGCGGAACCTCTTCGATCGTATCGACAAACACGACCCCACGCTCGCGAAAATGCTCGACGACCCAGGTGTTGTGAACGATTTCGTGGTAAACGTAAACCGGCACACCGAACCGCGCGACCGCCTCTTCCAAAGCGCTGATCGCCATATTAACGCCGGCGCAAAACCCGCGCGGCCTCGCCAAAAGAATTCGCATGAAGTGAGTGTCGGATAAAAATAAATGTAATACTTCAGCGGAATGGTGCTAAGTGATATTGAAAATTGGTAATACTTCAGCCGTTTGGAGTTTTTGGAATACAACCCCGCTGTTCGTCATTTCGAGCGGAGCGAGAAATCTCACCCTCGCCGAAAGACTCGAAATTCCGGCCCTCGCGCGAGGGTGAGATTTCTCCTTGCGCTACGCTTCAGTCGAAATGACGAAAACACCATTCCGCTGAAGTGTTACGAAAAGTTGAATTTTTTGACTTCGCAAAGTCTATTTGAAATCGGCCAATTTTCTCCGGAATTCGCAATCCGACAAGCTCGCCCTACTGCAAGGATTGGGCGACATCGGTCCGATAGGCGATCACGGCCGGCAGGTAGCCGACGATCGAGGCCAAACAGACGAGACCGGGCACCAGGACGAGTTCCGCCCATTGAAAATGGAGCGCCGAAACGGAAATCCCGGTCGCGCTCGAACTGAGCGGCCCGAACACGAACATCAACGTATGCCCGATCAGGACCCCGAACGCTCCGCCGCCGAGAGAAAGGAGGATCGACTCCAGCAGGATGATCGACATCACCGTTGTCCGACGGGCTCCGAGTGCCCGCATGATCGCGATCTCCTGTCGCCGTTCGTTCATCGAATTGTAAATGCTGACCATCATCCCGATTCCGGCGACGACAATAACCAGGGCGGCGAGAATCAGGAGAACGATTTGAATGTTGCCGATGATTTTCTCGAAAAGAAACGCGATGATCTCCGTCGGCCGGACCGCCTGGGCGTTGAGGTCCGCGTCGATCCGTTCCGGCAGGGCCATGACATTGGGATCGTAGACCGCTTTCGTCGTCGAGTGAGCGCCGATCACGCTTTCCTCACGTCCGAAAATATCTTTCGTCGTCGATGTCTTCGTCCGTTCTTCCTTCGTCAGCACCAAAACGGCCGAAACCTCTTTCGGGGCCGAATGGTCGTGATCGTGTTCGTGCGCGTGCTTCTCGGGTTCGGTTTTGACTTCGGTTGCATGATCGTGCGCGTCGGCGTGATCGTGCTCATGGTCGTGATCTTGCGCATGGACTTCGGGTTCGCTTTTGAGTTCGGCGGCGTGGTCGTGATCGTCCGCATGATCGTGGTCGTCCGCAGGTTCCTTCGATTCGGCGACCGCCGGTTTCGGCGTCTTCAGCCGAAAACTCTCGTCGAGAACCGATTCCTGTCCGGCGTGCATGTCGTAAAACCCTTCGATGTTGATAAAAAGGGCCTGGTCGTTCGGCGTGCCGGTCGGATTGAGAATTCCGACGACATGGTATTCGGCCTGATGCTCGGCGTCGGCGTCTTTTCCGTGCATCGTTTTGAACTTATCGCCGACCTTGAGCCCGTTCTTTTGGGCGGCCGCGTATCCGACGACGGCATCAAACGCTTCGCCGTCGGAAAAGTTTTTCCCTTTCCAAAACGTGTATTTCCGACCGTCGCGGTATTCGAGTTTGTTGAAGAAATCGCTCGTCGTCGCGACGACGGGCATGCCGCGATAATGCTCCCCGAGGGCGAGCGGAATCGCCGTTTCGACGACGTTGCGGTATCGTCCGGAGCGAAGTTCCGTGCAGTATTCGTAAGGAATCTTCCCGATCGGTTCCCGTTGGTAAAAGACGGTGCTGATCACCAGTTCGAGGGCGCTTCCTTTGGGGCCGACGATCAGGTCGTACCCTTGGGCGCTGCGGCGAAACGATTGATCGAGAACGCCGTAAATCACGATCACGGTTACGATCAACGCGACGCCGAGCGACATCGAAAACGCGGTCAAACTCGAAGCCAATGCACGATGCTGAATGCTGCGCCAAGCGATTTTCCAAAGACTCATAATTTATACAAAATTAAGAATTAAGAATTATGAATTAAGAATGAAGGAATGGTTTTGGGGGCGATCCGAGATTAGCTCGACGCCGCGGCGACGGGTTGGTTGCGTTGCTCGACGACGAGGTTGATTTCGGCGAGTTTGTCGACCCGGGCGAATTGTTTGGCGACTTCCGGGGCATGGGTTACCAAGATCAAGGCGACCTCTTCGGCCTTGCAGGTTTCGCGAAGCATATCGATCACCTGCTGCTGGTTGCCGACATCGACGTTGGCCGTCGGCTCATCGGCGAGAACCAATTTCGGCTTGTTGGCCAAGGCCCGCGCGACGCTGACCCGTTGCTGCTCGCCGACGGAAAGCTGGGCAGGCTTGTGGTGCATGCGGTGTCCGAGGCCGACCCGTTCCAAAAGATCGCGGGCACGGTTTTTTTCCTGGTGCTTGCCGGCAAACGTCATTCCCAGGAGCACGTTTTCCAACGCGGAAAAACCGGGGAGCAAATTGAACGTTTGAAAGACGTAGCCGATCCGCCGGGCACGAAAAACGTCCCGTTCCGCCTCGCTCAGGAGAGGCGTGTCCCAGCCGTCGATCATCACGTGCCCCGAACTCGGTCGGAGGATGCCGGCAATAATGTGCAAAAGAGTCGTCTTTCCGCAGCCGCTGGCCCCGACGATCACGACTTCTTCGCCGGCTCCGAGCGACCATTCGGGGATATCGAGAATCGGCAAATCTTCGCCGTCCGGCAGAAGATACGATTTTTTCAGGTTACGAAGTTCGAGCATACCGAAGTTCAAGAAATGGAATGATCTGGAAAATAACAAAGAGAGAGCCTATTATGACCCATTCTACGAAAAAATGGTACAGTCTGTTCGCGAAAAAAAGAAAAAAATCGAAATTCGATTTTAGCGTTGAAATGATTAGACCGCGTAAGCTGCCGAACAGAACTTATGGGCAAAGGCTGTAGTACAAAGTCGTCGAATTGGGCTTCAAGAAAAAAATTCAAAACCGTGTCATTTCGAGCGAAGCGAGAAATCTCACCCTCGCCCCAAAGGCAGGAATTCCGTCCCTCGCGCGAGGGTGAGATTTCTCCTTACGCGTTGCTCCAGTCGAAATGACGTCGTGCTTTTTTGGCGAAGGCTATTACCACGACTTTGTGTAGGCTATAGGGAACGGTTGAAAGCAGCCGGGTCCTACAGCCTAAAGTCTATAGCCTATAGCCTTCCCCTACCGTTTCGATTGGATCGCCCAGTCGATGTTTTCCTCGATCCAGCCGTTGAGCTCTTCCCAATCGACCGGAGGAAGCTGGGAAATGTCCGGGCGGAGCGCACGGGCACCCCGGATAAAGACGTGCACGATCTCATCGGCCGGTTTTTCCGTATTCCAATGAATCAAAACCCGAACGCATTTTTGCAACGCTCCCGGCACGTCCATTTCGTGACCGCACATGAGCGCGACATTGCTCCAACCGAGCTGCCGGGCCGCGAGGGCGGGAAACTCCGCGTTCAGGTCCCGCGTCGTACTGAAGATCACGCTCCCGATCTCTTCGGGCTTCAGATCGTTGGCCCGAATGATCAGCGCAAGCAACTCCCGCGTCCCCTTGAGGATCGCGGCACTGGTGTTCTCTTCGACGGTTGTCGCTCCCCGGACGCCTCGGCAATACATTGATATCTTTTATTGATTTTGAGGGAGTTACAAACTTGACTCCCCACACACGGGCCTGAATCTCCAGCTGTCCCGCATATTTCCTATTTATTCCCTTTCGCACGATTATGCGATTTGCAGAGCATTTGGCAATTTTTGATGTCCGTTGCCCCGCCTTTGCTCCAAGCCGTGACGTGGTCGGCATCCATGTCCTTCTGCTCCCAAATTTTGGTTTTGGCGGCATCATGCCCGTGAGCGCAAAGCGGACAATTTGATATTCCTTGGTTTTTCGCGTCGGCGGTCTGCTTTGCGTACACGCTTTTTATGATGTTTTTGTCAAAACAGCGAATTTCCAAAAGTCGCGGTTCTTTTTCTCCACCGAGAACATATTCAAAAATGCCGCGTTTGCATTCCACATTATCGTCTTCATAAAGCCGCAGTACCGCCTTGGAAACTTTGGCAGGATCGTAGGACTTTTTGTGAAAAGTTGCGTACAGCCTGCCCCATTCCAGCCCGCACATTTCCGGCGGTCGAGTGGTAAAAACTCCATGAACCCAGTCAATCACGGCGCTAAAATAGGTCTTCAGTTCTTTGATATTCTTATCGAATCGGTGGTCCGCCATGTAGCGATCTTTGTCGAGTTCTTTCGAGGCTGCGACCCAAGAGATGGCCGTAGCCAAAAAATCCTGTCTTTCTGCCGATCCTTTGATGAATCGTCCCCATTGCTGCGCATTGGAATTACCGGAATTGCTGAATTCCGCTCTTGCCGCCGTGACAAACGGGCCGGAATAGATCGCGTTGAGTAATTCCTGCTCGTTGAGTGGGATGCCAGCTATGTTGATCGTCTTGAACCATTCCTTGATTTCGCTCTCTTCCCCCTCGCAGTGGTAGACCAACAGTTCGCTGTCCAAGAGTTTTTTCTGTTTGTCGGTGGACAAAGAACTGAATATCTGCCTGTTGGCGTTTTCGTCAAGAATGGCGAACTTGCCCGTGACAAAGCGACCGATGGAGGTGATCCGCTGCTGACCGTCCAGCACTTCAAACGTATCTTTGGCGGGCACGTTGAAATAAATAAGGCCCAACGGATAGCCCTTCAGCAGGGAATCGATGACCGCCGCTTCTTTGTTCGCTTTGAGATAGATGTAATTTCTCTGATATTCCGGCTGAATGGTCAGTTTGCCGGAAAGTCCGAAAAGTCCTTTGCCCTCAAGTTCATTGTAGACAAAGCCGTCCACCATCTCGCGGACCATGTAAGTGTGAAGCGTGGTTTTCATTTCACCGTTTTTTGTGTTTGATAAATATTCTTTTGTATGCCATTTGGGCAACACCGTCGATATAGATTCCAGCCGTTGGGTTTCCCTCTTTATATGCTCCTTTTCCACCAGCCTTATAGTAATCATCAACAAACTTTTGGCTCAAGCCGGGCGTTGTCTTAAATTTATCCTCGACTAACCCGTTATCACTTGTTCCCAGTATTTCAAACTGCTCAGGGCAGTATTTGTCGAGAAAGGAAATCGGCACGCCCATCATCCCCTCGTAATCGTCGGGAATGGCATCGGTGAAAGGAACTTCAATCGCGTCGTAATTGTCGTATTTGTCGTAACTTTTTTTGTCGCTTATTTCTTTATGCTTGCTGTACTCCAGGTTTTTCGCCATTGTCATCAACCGTAGAGGCTGGTGACGGCGACCGTGGTCGAGATTGGTGAACCAACGAACGCCTTTCACTCGAATATATTTTTTTCCTTGCTCATCGATTCTATATCCCGCCGCATAAAGTGGATAGGTGTCGGGAACGGCAAACTCTCTGTCACCACTATGAATGCTTTCTCCAAGCCATATTTTATTATCTTTTATTAAAGGAAATACTTCTTTGTACGTAATCGCATTCATGTTTCCGATAATCAAAAACTGTTTATCGGCTTCCATAATCCAACCTAAGAATTCGCGAAAGAGCGAAAACGGCGGATTGGTGATGATAATGTCGGCCTCGTTCCGTAGTTTGGTGATTTCGTCGCTTCGGAAATCGCCGTCCCCCTTGAGTCGGGTTAAATGATTCCGATCGCTGGCCAGGAGTAATTGAACATCGACTAAATCCACCGAGCCGTCTTTGTTCATGTCCGGGACTTTCGTGATGACGATTTTGTGTGGGGCGCGTGTCGTCTTGTTCTCCTCGTTTTCTTCGGGAAAGAGCGAAAGCTGCACGTTGGCAATGGGCGAACCGGCATAACAGGTCGCGATCAGCTTTTTGAGCTTGAACTCCTTGAAATGCAAAGCAAAATACTTGAAGAAGTTACTTTCATAGGGGTCGTCACAAGGACATAAAATCGTTTTGCCCTTGAAAACATCGGGATTGAATTCCAAGTACGCTTGGACTTCTCTTTCGATGTCCGCCCACTGCGTATAGAATTCATCGTTTTTGGCTTTTTTCGCCTGCGATAATTTTTCGTTTGCCATAATCGTTGTTTTTTTCTATCGCTTCAATGGGATGCAATTCACCTATCGACGAATCGAAGCAATCACCACATGGGGCGTATTCCGGAATTCACCCGTCGGATACCTTCCTATACAACGAGATATCATACATCACATTGCCGCTAATCTAACGACGATCCCTTGGGGAGTCAAGCATGTGGTTCTCTAAAATTAAAAAGAGAGCCGCGAGTTGCGTTTTGCATAACTTGCGGCTCTTTATATTTTTGCTCGGTCAAACGAAAACCGATTTTTCGATTTCGACTAATCGAGGAAACCGACCAAATCCTGGCTGCGGTTCGGCTGTTGCAGCTTGCGAACCGCCTTCGCCTCGATCTGGCGGATACGCTCCCGGGTTACCTTAAAGATATGCCCGACCTCTTCCAAGGTGTAACTGTAACCGTCGCCGAGACCGTAACGCAGTTTGATGATCTCCCGTTCACGATAACTCAGCGTCTTGAGGACCTTCGTGATCCGGTTCCGCAACATTTCCTGCGTCGCCCCGATCGCGGGATTTTCGGCCGTGCCGTCCGGCAGCAAATCGCCGAAATGACTGTCTTCGCTGTTGCCGACCGGCCGGTCGAGCGAAATCGGGAAGCGGTTCATCGCCAAAATTCGCCGCGTTTCGTCGATGCAGGAGTTCGCGGCCTGGGCCGTTTCCTCGACCGTCGGTTCCCGACCGTATTCCTGCAACAGCTTGCGGGAAACGTTACGCATTTTCGACATCGTTTCGACCATGTGCACGGGAATCCGGATCGTGCGGCTTTGGTCGGCGACCGCCCGGGTAATCGCCTGGCGGATCCACCAAGTCGCGTAGGTGCAGAATTTGAAACCGCGGCGGTACTCGAACTTGTCGACCGCCCGCATCAACCCGGCGTTCCCTTCCTGAATCAAATCGAGGAAACTCAGACCGCGGTTACGGTACTTTTTCGCGATCGAAACGACCAGCCGCAGGTTCCCTTCGGACAGCCCGCGTTTCGCTTCCTGGTATTTCGCGAAGAGTTCTTTGACGTATTTGACCCGGTTGCGCAAGCTGGTCGGCGATTCCTGAACGAGTTGCAGGATGTTCCGGTATTCGGTGATCCAAAGTTCCCGTTCGTAATCGGGCCGACCACTCGATTTGTGTTCGTGAATCCGCTCTTTCAATTCGTCGACCCGTTGGCTGAATTCCTCCAGCGTCGTGATCATCGTTTCGATCCGTTGGGTTCTCAGGCCGAGCTCTTCGATCAGGCGGACCGCCCGGCGTCGGGAGCGGCCCAATCGGGCCCAAGCGGCCTTTCGGGCGGCGTTCGAATACGATTTGCTCGTCGCGACATGATAATCGCGGCGATTCCGGCGCACCATCAGTTCGAGCGTCTTGAGATTATGCGGGAAACGGCCCATGATCTGCTGCTTTTCGAGACTGTCGGAGACCGAAACCTGCACGGTTCGGTCGAAAGGCAGTTCATTGTGGTGAACCCGACGCAGAGTCCGGACGGCATGTTGCAGAACATAATCGCATTCGAGCAATTTGGCGCGGAATTTTCGACGCGTGATTTCAATCTGCATCGCGAGAGAAATCTCTCTTTGTCGCGTTAAAAGCGGAATTTCTCCCATTTGAGTCAGATACATCCGGACGGGATCATCGGACCAGGTTTCCAACACGTCGAATTTCAACAACTCATCTTCCAGCGGATCGGCCTCTTCCTCCTCATCGGCGAGCAGACCGTCAACGGTCTCATCCTCATCCAGTTCGATTGCATCTTCCTCCTCCTCGTCCGCCTGCCCCAAGGCAAGTTCTTCCTCTTCGTTGGAAAGTGAATCATCAAAATCGTCCAACAAGGTTTCAGAGTCGTACAAAATTAGGCTCCTATGTAAAATGAGTAAGTGTGCAATTTGTAGTAATGCTATTGCTCGACTTGCCGTTCGTCCTTATCGAAAAACGCGTCCGAATGCGGAGACTCTCGAAAATACAAGAATAGCTGATTTCCCGAGCGTCTTCGCCGAAATCTTTCTCTAAAGAGAAAATAATTCCGGCGACACGGCATTACAATCAATATCTCAAGGCCTCGACCTAGCAATCCCGCCTTTTGTTTTTCCCGCCAAGACTCTTTTTCTTTAACTGAACGGAAAACATCAACAAAAGATGGGAAACCGATAGGGAAAAGTCCTATCATGCGGGAGTTGCCGACCGTCAGTAAAATTTTCGACGGTTTCTTAAATTCGTTTTATCTTTACGGTACCCGGACCGTGGTTCACCTACGATAGTTACAGGTTGTATCCCGAATCCGAACCTTGAGGTTGCTTTCGCGGCGAACCTTGAAAACGGACCTTTTGAGCAAAGCTCTCTCAATATCGGGGGCGGAATACGAAAATATCGTTATTCGATTTGCCGAAAACCGGTTCTGATACTTCAATAAGAACTGTTGCCAACGGAAATCATCACGATAATTGTATACTCTCGGACTTTTCAGGATCATTACTTCAATAAAACACGAATGTCCTGAAAAACCGAACAACAAGTGCGATCCTTTCTTTTTTGAAAAAAACTAAACAGCGCTCACAAGTCTCTTACGAAATATCGCAACGAAATGTTCTTGTGAAAATCCACAAAAAAAATCGACGATATTTTCTCCGCGAAAAAATTTGAACGCCAAAAAAAAGGGGGGGGAGGGGATTTCGAGCAAAAACAACGGTAGTCAAAGCCAAAAAAGCAACTTATTCTCTCTTGTTTCAAAAACCGACGACGAGACCGTTTGCGGTAAATGATCTATATCCGCCGGATGATTTAAAACTCATCATTCGTTTGAAATAGCGAAAGCGGGACAAGAACAAAATCGCAATATAAAGCCCAAAACGGCAGCAGAAGCAAGGAGCGCACACCAAAACGAATGACCGCGAAAGTCACCGTTCGGCAATACACAAATAAGTGCGGATGTCGTGCTCGACTCCGAAGAGTTCTCTACAGAAAAAAGTGGGGGGGAAAAATCGTGAAGAGAACCTACGTTTTCCGGTTATACCCCGATTTGGGCTTTACTGAGCTATCTGTTGTCGTTAAACGACCGAGCAAACACCTTCACAATACATTTTACAGTACTCCTGAAAAAAATCCAGTTTAAAAATGAAATATATTCGTAATTTTTCGATGTTTTCGAAACTTTTCCTCAAGTTGGCGGAAAACTCTCCGTCATCGATATGCTCGCATTCCAAATACGGCTGCGGTTTGCAGAAGGCTAAGCCTGTTGTCTGTCGCGGTTATTCCAAGTAAAATCACTGTAATCGGGACAGACTTCGACATAAAGAAGAGATTTCCTTTGAAAAACGCCGCTCCCAGTCGCAAAAATGCTACAGTTGCAAGACCGCCCCGGGCTTGAGCATTTCATACTAGCCCCAAGCGTCAGCGCGTGGGGATAAAACCGTGCGACTTAGCGGCTTCGAAAACCATCTTCTAAGTTGCTAAGCCGCTGACCGCTAAGCTGCCAAGAGATCACCCCGCGCTCACGCTTGGGGCTAGTACATA
>JAVBSX010000091.1:0-3790 GCA_031556455.1 Thermoguttaceae bacterium | reverse complement strand
GAGTTGGGTTTGAAGATCCGGTCCAATTTTTTCGCGGAGGGCAATATTTTCAAATTTGCATAGCTCTTTTCCGCGGCCTCCGCGTCTCCGCGCGCTTTAAAAAGACTTTGCATTCTTCGTGATGCGGAATGCAAAGTCGGGGAAATTTCGATTTCGCTTATTCTACTCCCCCGTCTCTCGGTGCTTCAACCCTTGCGGTATAATGTTGTTGTTTAGAAGGAACATCGCAAACATGAAAACATCCCAACGTCCAACCGGTTTCACGCTTTTGGAGTTGCTCATTTCGATCAGCCTCTTGATCTCGCTGATTTCGATGATTTGGGCGCTGATGCAACTGTACTCGACGTATTACGTCGCCGGAACTCGAAAGGCCGACCGCTCGCAGTTGGTCCGGTCCCTTTCCCAACTGCTCAACGAAGACCTCGGGGCCGCGATTCAGGATCCCGTTCAGCCGTTGGCCCCCGGGGCGGAAGGGGATGATTCCGTGCGGCGGTTCGGGCTTTCCGGCAGCAGCACATCCTTACGAATCGACGTCGTTCAAATCAATCCGCTCAAATCGGCGGAGATCCCCAAGACCTTTCGTCCAGCGACAGCGGGACCGGTTCAAATGCATGCTCCGCAAGCCCCGGAACTGAAAACCGTCTATTACGATTTCGTCCCGCTCTCCGCCTATCTCAAAACACCCAACGCGAAATGCGGTTTAACGCGCCGGGAACTCGATTTCGAGACGCCGACCGGCCCCGCCCCGAGCCCGGCCGCGTTCGAGGAAGAGGACGCAACCGGCGAAGCCCAGCCGATTGCCCAGGCCCGGGCCGTCGGCACCGAATTGGCGTTCCAAGGGCTCGATCCGTTCGGGGACCAGGTTGGGAACGATTCGATTCAACCTCCGGTTCCCGGGGCCGGCGTTTCCGGGTATGGTCAGACCGGGCCTGATCAGATCGGTTCGGCTTTTCCCGGAGCGGCTGCCCCACCGAAACAATCGATCGACGCGGAGCTGCAACAGGAAGCCGCAACGGACGACATGTGGGCGCCCGAGGTCGTCGATTGCCGCTTCCGGTACGGCGACGGATCACAATGGTTCGATTCCTGGGACTCGCTCGAAAAGAACGGCCTGCCTGTCGCGATTGAAATCACGTTCCGGCTGATGTCGATCGAAGATGTCGAAACCTTGCGGCAAAGCCCGTTGCTCAATCAACTGACGCCCCCGCCGACGGTTGCAAAATCCGAGGAAACGCAAAACGAGGAAATCGCGACGGCCCGGGCGGTCGGGACCGAAGTCCCGTTGACCCTGGACGGCTCCGACCTGCCCGCGTCTCAAACCCAAGCTCGAGGCTGGACGTTGGACGCTCTCGCCGAAGAATTGGACTTAAGCCCGCCGGTCGAACAACGGATCGTCGCCTATCTCGCGACCTCGCCGCATTTGAAAAGCGAACCGATCCGACGCCCCGGCCCGCCTCCAAAACCGAAAGAGCCGAGCGCTCCGGCGTCGATTGCCCCGGCACCTGCCGCTCCGATAAGCCCGCAACCGCCGCCCCCTAAAAAACCTTCGGTCAACCCGCAGGAATGGATTCGCAAATAAGTGACGCCCGCTGGGAACCGGCGTCTTCGCCGCTCGGCTAAACAGATTCTCCTATTTTCAATTTTCAATTCCCTCAATATTCCGTCTTGATGTAATCGAGCACTTTTCGGCAGCCGAGCGAGCCCATGCAATAGCGATACAGTTTCGGGTGCGTCTGCTTGAGCAGTTGGAAACGGTTCGGGTGTTTTTCGTTTTGAACTCCGAACATGCAAAAGACGCAACCGGTCCGGTCGAGCATCGTCATTCGCAGCTTGCCCGACTTCGGGTCGCGAACGATCTCGCCGTACAGCGAAACGTAGGGGATGTCGAAGGTGCTCAGGTATTCCAACACGTCCTGCTCCTTCCAAAAGCCCATTGGATGACTGATCGGCCGCGCCGAATCGAACGCGTTGCAGCCGTGCCGCAAATACGCGACGCGCCGCCGGATGCTTTCGTAGGCCATCATCCCGGTGATGCACTTCCGACCGGTCTCTTTCTCGAATTTTTGGGCCGGTTTTTTCTTGAGTTCCATACAACAGTAATCGCTGATCTTGAACGGAGCGTCGAGCAGATACTTGTATTTAGCGTACCGTCGGGCGATGTAATCATCGGGCAGCCCGGCCGTCGAAAGTCCTTCGAGCTTGCGGACCGAGGAGGCCGCCCCTCGTCGGGCGCCGCAAACGGCCCCGGAAATATCTTTGCTGATCACGGGATACCCGTGTTCTTCGACCACTTGCTTGAAGGTCTTTTCCGGCTTGAGCCAAATGATTTCCTCGCCGAAGGATCGGACGAATTCGCGGATTTCGGGATACTCCAATCCCGTGTCGATAAAAACGCCCGGAATTTTTTTGCGGAACGATTTGCCGACCCGGCGGGCCATGTCCCAGAGAACGGTCGAATCTTTCCCGCCGCTGAACGAGACATACACGTTCCAGTCCCAATGCCGGGCCCATTCGAGAATCTTGGCCTGGGTCTTTTGCACTTTCTCCTGCAAAGAGAGGGATTGCAGGTATTTGAGATCGTCCCGGGTAAAGCAATAACCTTCCTTGAGAACGGAGGAGGACGATTGTGATTGTTCGTCCGGGGCGGATTTCGGTTTTTTAACGGCCCGTTGAGCCTTGATTCCTGAGGGCATTGTATAAAATTTCGTTTCGCGCAGACCGGCAGCGCAGTTGAGGGGTTGTAAAATCATGAGTCTCGTTTCGGTGATAACAACAGAGCCGCGTGCTGTGCACGCGGAGTGCAAAACCGGCATCGGCCTTTGCGTGCCGTGCACGCGGCTCCGTTGTGCCGCCCATCTTAGCGAAGAATGCGACCCGTTCAAGACGATTTTTGGCCGCTTGGGCGAGTTTTGAAACGGCATGCAATCCTCTTGAATCCTTCGGGGGGAACTTGAAAATTCGCCTCGGAACCATAAAATAGAGTGTTGTTATTAGGATTCTTTTGGCCGAAGAAGGAGACGGGATGAGCGACGAAATCGCGGACGAAATCGATTTGCAGGACGAGGAATGGGAGGATTCGGGGACGTTCGAGCCGGAGCCGCTTCCGAGTTCCGTCGCCGGACCAACGGCGGCGATCCCGTTCGTGCATTTGCACTGTCATTCTCATTATTCGCTGCTCGACGGGGCCGGACGCCTCGAGCATCTCATCGGCCGGGCCAAGGACTTCGGGATGCCCGCCCTCGCCTTGACCGATCACGGCAATCTGTACGGGGCGCTCGAATTTTACCAAAAAGCCCGGGATAAGGGGATCAAGCCGATTCTCGGTTTCGAAGCCTATGTCGCCCCGGGAAGCCGGTTCGAGCGGACGGCCGATTCGCGGAAAGATTCTTCCTATCACCTGACCCTCCTTGCAATGAACAAGACGGGTTACCGGAATCTCCTCAAACTTTCTTCCGCCGCCTATCTCGAAGGGTTTTACTACAAGCCGCGAATCGACAAAACGCTTTTGACCGAACTCAACGAAGGGATCATCTGTCTCAGCGGCTGTGCTTCGGGCGAGTTTTCCCGCATGGTTTTAGACGGCGATTCCGACCGATTCGAACGGGCCAAGGCCATCGCCCGTTGGTACAAGGAACTGTTCGGCGACCGGTATTACATCGAATTGCAGGACAACGGATTGGAAATGCAGAAAATCTTTCTCGAAGCGGCCGTCCCGATCGCGAAAGAACTGGGCATTCCGACCGTCGCGACGAACGACGTGCATTACATCAACCAGCAGGACGCCGAAGCG
>JAVBSX010000005.1:0-5583 GCA_031556455.1 Thermoguttaceae bacterium | reverse complement strand
GTGCAGGAGATGGTGAGACGTTTCACTGAGAGGATGCCCTAAAAATTCTTCATACAGTTTTTTGACGTCGGGATTTTCATGACTTTTACGTAAGGATTTGCCTTCGTCCTCGGCGTAAATCGCCTTGATTCTCGATTTTCGAATTTCGTCGGTCGTCAACCGCGGCTGCCCGCCGCCGCCGATGCAACCGCCGGGGCAGCACATCACCTCGACGAAATGCCAGGGCGCCGTGCCGTTGCGAATCGCCTGGCACACCGTCTTGGCGTTGGACAAGCCGTGAGCGACGGCGATGTTGACCGTTACGCCTTCGAGAAATTTCCAGTCTTTCGTCACGCCTTCGAGTGTGAGCGATACTTCCTTCACACCCTGCAGCCCGGCGATCGGCGTGATGTGCAGGTTTTCCGCCGGGAACGGTTTTCCCGTCACGATTTCGTAAACGGTCCGCAAAGCCGCTTCCATCACCCCTCCGGTATTGGCGAAAATGTCCGCCGCGCCCGAGGAGAGCCCGAGCGGGGAGTCCATGGTTTCGTCCGGCAACGACGCGAAATCAATCCCCGCTTCCGAGATCATCCGCCCGAGTTCCCGGGTCGTCAGGACGTAATCGATGTCGCAGATTCCGCTCGCGCTCAATTCCGGTCGGCTTGCCTCGAACTTCTTGGCGGTACACGGCATCACGGCGACGTTGACGATTTCCGAGGGCTGAAGCCCGCGTTTTTTCGCCCAGTAGGTTTTCAAAAGTGCCCCGAGCATCGACATCGGCGATTTGCAGCTTGAGACGTTTGGCAGCAGATCGGGGAACATCGACTCGGCGTACTTGATCCAGCCGGGCGAGCAACTCGTCAGCATCGGCAGTTTCACGGTTTCGTCGCCGTCGAGCAGCTTTTTGCGCAGCCGGGTCAGGAGTTCCGTTCCCTCTTCGAGGATCGTCAGATCGGCCGTAAAATTCGTGTCGAACACGGCGTCGAACCCGAGCCGCCGCAGCGCCGCGACCATCTTGCCCGTAACGAGTGTCCCGGGCGGCAGGCCGAAACATTCCCCGAGCGCGGCCCGGATCGCCGGAGCGGTTTGGACCGTCACCGTTTTGAGCGGATCGTCGAGCTTGGCCCAGACATCCTGAATCTGGTCCCGTTCGGTAATCGCACCGACGGGACAGACCGCCGCGCACTGACCGCACTGCACACAGGTGACCTCGCCGAGCTGGTTGTGAAAAGCCGGGCTGATCGTCGTCTCGAACCCTCGCGATTGCGGCCAAAGGGCGGCGACGCCTTGAACCTCTCCGCAAATGCTCACGCAGCGGCGGCATTTGATGCACTTGCCGCTGTCGCGAATCAACGCCGGGGTCGAGACGTCGAGCGACTTCGCCGTTTTCGCTCCTTCGAACTCGACCGTTTGGATGCCGAGATCGGCGGCGACGGCCCGAAGCTCGCAATCCTGGTTCCGGTTGCACGTTTGGCAGTCGCCGTCGTGTTCCGAAAGGAGCAGTTCGATCACGTTGCGCCGGGCATGTCGGACCCGCGCGGAGTTCGTGGTGATCTTCATTCCTTCGGCGACAGGCAGCGCACAGGACGCGGCGAGGGTTCTCATTCCCTCGACTTCGACGACGCAGACGCGGCACGCGCCTTGCGGCGGATGCCCTTCGCGATTGCAGAGTGTCGGAATTTTGACACCGCTTTTCCGGGCGGCATCGAGCACCGTCGAGCCTTTGGGAACCTCGACGGCGATATTATTGATTGTTAATCGGATCATAGGGTCGTTCTCCGGTTGATGATTTATCGTGTATTACTAGCCCCAAGCGTAAGCGCGGGGGGATATTTCAACGCATATTTGTATCGATTCATCTGTTTGGTTTTTCGAAAAAGTTCCTAATCCGTCATTTCGAGCGAAGCGAGAAATCTCACCCTCGCCGTTTGAGTTTGAATTCCACGTCTTTTCGCGAGTGTGAGATTTCTCCTTGCGCTACGCTTCAGTCGAAATGACGAAAAGCATCATGCTGGTGTGGTGGTTTTATCACCCCGCGCTGACGCTTGGGGCTAGTATTGGACGGTTAAACTTGATGCAATCGTTTCCCGTAATCGCAGCGCAAGCAGCGGTTCGCTTGCCGGACGGCGACGGGTTCCGTCCAAGGGAGTTCGACTTCGTCGAAGTTGTAACGACGACGTTCGACCGGCGTCGTGTTCGGCTTCTCCCGCGGGGCGTCGCTCGGATCGGCATCCGCGTCGAACGGCACGTCGATCGGCTTCGTGTCACGCCAAAACGGGTTCGGCGTCCCGTTGCACAGGGCGTCGATCCCGACGGCGGCCCGTTCTCCGGCGGCAATCGCTTCGACGACCGAGGACGGGCCGGTGACGACATCGCCGCCGGCAAAGAGCCAGGGCAAACTCGTCGCCCCGGTGACCGGATCGATTTTCGCGAACTCCTTTTGCCGGTCCAACGGAAGATCGAGCAACGTCGCGAGATCGACCGTTTGGCCGATCGCCGTGAGAATCTGGTCCGCCGGAATGCAAAACGGTTCCCCATGCCCTTTCTCGGGCCGCCGCCGGCCGCTGCGGTCGAACTCGCCGAGCCGCATCGGGGCGCATTCGAGCCCGACGAGCTTTCCCTTTTCGTGAATCACGTTCAGCGGCGAGGTCAGCACCATGAGCCGGACCCCTTCGAGTTCGGCTTCTTCGATTTCTTCGTCGTAGGCGGGCATCGCGTCCCGGGAGCGGCGATACACGACCGTCACGGAATCGGCCCCGAGCCGGAGCGAGGTTCGGGCGGCGTCGATCGCGGAGTTGCCGCCGCCGATCACGATCACGTTCCGGCCGACCGGGGCGGACCCGCGCATGTTGTACGTCCGCAGGAACGACAGCGCGTCGTCGACGCCGGAAATATCGTTCCCGGGAATGTCGAGCCGCATGCCGTCCGGTGCTCCGATCGCGAGAAACACGGCGTCGTACCCTTCGCCACGCAACGATTTCAGCGTAAAATCCTTGCCGAGCGTCGCGTTCGTTTGGATGTGAACACCCATCCGTTCGATCATCCGGACTTCGCGGGCGACGATTTCCCGCGGCAGCCGGTACGCGGGAATCGTTTGGACGAGCATCCCGCCGGGCCGCTGCTGCGATTCGAAGATCACCGGCTTGTAACCGAGCCGGGCGAGAAAATAGCCGCAAGACAGACCGGCCGGTCCCGAACCGACGATCGCGATTTTTCGCGCGGCGTTCCGTTGGTTCTCCAACATTTCGGGGACCTGGATCATCACTTCCTGATCGACGAGGAACCGCTTGATCGAGCGGATCGAAACCGGCGAATCCATACTCGAACGGCGGCACTTGCTCTCGCAGGTATGAAAGCAGACCCGCGAGCAGATCGCCGCGAGCGGATTCCGCTCCCGATGCAGCTTGAGGGCTTCGGAGTACCGTTTTTGCCCGGTCAGGGCGACGAAGCCCGGGATGTCGACGAACGCCGGACAGGAACTTTCGCAAGGGGCCGCGACGAGCGCCGCACAGACGCTCGCCCGACATTTTTTGTCGCGAATGTGTTCGAGATACTCGTGCCCGAAATGCCGGATCGTCGAGAGCACCGGATTCGGAGCCGTTTGACCGAGCCCGCAGAGCGAGGAATCCTTGATCATCTCGCCGAGCCGGATCAGCTTGTCGACGTCGCCGTCGACGCCGTTCCCTTCGCAAATCCGTTCGAGAATTTCGAGCATTCGTTTCGTCCCGACGCGGCACGGGACGCATTTGCCGCACGATTCTTCCTGGACGAATTCGAGGAAGTAGCGGGCGACATCGACCATGCAGGAATCCTCGTTCATCACGACGAGCCCGCCGGAGCCGATGATCGCTCCGAGCTCGGCGAGCGATTCGTAATCGAGCGGGACGTTGAGGTGCTCCTTCGGGATGCAGCCGCCGGACGGCCCGCCGATCTGGGCGGCCTTGAATTCCTTGCCGTTCGGGATGCCGCCGCCGACATCGTATATCAAATCGCCGAGCGGGGTTCCGATCGGAATTTCGACCAGACCGGAATTTTGAATGTCCCCGGCCAAGGCGAACACTTTGGTCCCCTTACTTTTGGGTGTTCCCAAAGAGGCGTACCATTCGCCCCCCTTTTCGAGGATCGCCGGGATGTTGGCGAAGGTTTCGACGTTGTTAAGCAGCGTCGGCTTGCCCCACAACCCTTTTTGGGCGGGAAACGGCGGCCGCGGTCGCGGTTCGCCCCGCTTGCCTTCGATCGACTGCATCAGGGCGGTCTCCTCGCCGCAAACGAATGCGCCGCTTCCCATCCGGATGTCGAGATCGAAATCGAAATTCTTTCCCAAAATATTTTCGCCGAGCAATCCGTAATCTCTCGCCTGCGCCAAGGCGTTCTTGAGCCGCTGCACGGCCAGGGGATATTCGGCCCGAACGTAAATGAAACCTTTTTTGGCACCGATCGCTTTCGCGGCGAGCATCATCCCTTCGATCAGCGAATGGGGGTCTCCTTCCAGGACGCTGCGGTCCATAAACGCCCCGGGGTCCCCTTCGTCGGCGTTGCAGACGACGTATTTTTCGTCCCCTTCGGCATTTCGAGTAAACTCCCATTTTTTGCCCGTGAGAAACCCGCCGCCGCCGCGGCCGCGCAGCCCGGAGGTTTTGACCTCGGCGATGATCGAATCCGGGTTATCCGCGAGGAGAGCGGCGGCGATCGCTCCGTACCCGCCGGCGGCGATGTAGTCGTCGATGTTTTCCGGATCGATTTTTCCGCAATGCCGGAGAACGATTTTCTTTTGGATGCGAAAGAAATCGATGTCGCGTTCCGTCGCGACGGGCCGGCCGTCCGGTTTTTTGTGAACGAGCCGATGTACGGTTTTTTTGCCGATCACATGCTCGCGCACGAGTTCCTTGACATCTTCCGGGCGGACCTGTTCGTAAAAAACATCGCCGATAAACAGGGCCGGGCCGCCGCTGCAGGGGCCGAGACACCCGGTTTTTTTCAAATCGCACTGGACGATGTCGATATCGGCGTTCCCGAATTCGTTGACGAACGCCCAAAAGACATCCTCCGATCCGGAGGCGATGCAACCGCCCCCCATGCAGATGCGCACGGAGAGTTGGCCGGCTTGTCGCAGTGAATCGTTTCTGTGTCGAAGCTCTTTGCGTACGGCTTCGAGTTGTTCCGGCTGAGCCAATCGTTTACTCATGGGCGCCTCCTTTGTACTGATCGAGAATTTTGTGGATTTTCGACGGCTTGACGCGTTGGTAAATCTCATCGTCGACCATCACGACGGGAGAGAGACCGCACGCACCGAAACAGCGTCCGACGTCGAGCGAAAAGAGCCGGTCGTTCGTCGTTTGGCCGACGTCGATCCCGAGCGGTTGTTTCAAGGGAGCGAGAACCTCTTTTCCGCCGCGAACGTAGCAGGCGGTCCCCAAGCAGACGCGGATCGTGTGCCGACCCCGGGGAACGGTCGTAAAGAAGGAGTAGAAGGAGACCACTCCGGCGACCTCGGTGTAGGATGTATCGAAAGCGGTCGCGATTCTGTGTAGGGCTTCTTCGGGCAGGTAGCCGAAAAGACCCTGGGTGATTTGCAGCACTGGAATGAGGTTGCCTGGTCCGTCT
>JAVBSX010000278.1:0-4642 GCA_031556455.1 Thermoguttaceae bacterium | reverse complement strand
AATATTTTGACGCCCGATCAGCGAATTTGGGTAGGATAAACAAAATGCTCTCGTCCTGAAAACTCTAGTATCGGTGTGATATATGTCAGATTGGGAAACTATTGTCCCTTGGCTCAAAATTAACTCACAGATCAGTAAACATTGAAATATTATGGTCATAACGAACCACCAACCGACGAAAATCCTGAATCCACGAAATGGTTCGCTCGATTTTCCAGCGACGACGATAGCGTCGAAGCTCCCGTCCGTCCTGCATCGGTGGCTTGACTCGATTGCTCCGGTTCCGGCAAAAGCGGCTCCAATTTTTTCCATTGTTTGTCTGTCAGTTCGATGCCGATTTCATATTCTCGTTTTTTCATAAAATACCGCAATTTACACAATATCAACGCTGGAAGCCGAAATCAGTTATGAAATAGGCTCCAATCTCTTCCGCACTCCTGGAGAACCTCCAAAAGCGGGCGTTGCGCGAAAATGGCATCGCCGGGGAATGTGCCATTCCATCGCAATCGTCTCCCGCCACCTCCGGTGCGGTCGACCTCAAAGAGCGAATCGAACGAAGTGAGCATGAGCCGAATGCCCGGACGGCAGGTCCTCGCCGTGGACGGACCATTGTTCCAAAGTGACTTTGACGTCATGGAGAAAAACAGGGAGGATCGACAACGGGTTTTCTTCTTTGTCATACATCTGTTTGGCCGTTTTGCCGTCGACGGCGGCGATGAGAAAATCGCTTTTCTCGTAGAGAACGAGATTGAGAAATTCGGCGAACGTTTCCTGAAAATCTTTGATGGAAACGTTGGCGAGGTTGCGGGAAAAAATGGTCTCGACGGGCGGCTTGGTTCGTTTGAACCCGAGAGGAGCCCGGAGAGCGTGCCAGTGTTTTTCGGCCCAGTGTTGGACGTAAGACAGCCGGGCAAGAAGTCCGAGAAAAACGATGACGACCATGCCCTGAAAGTCGTGGCGCACCCCGCGTGGATCGCGAGGGTCCTGGATTTTTTGAAAGGCTTGGGCGAGGGTTTTGAGGAGTTCGGGGTCGGTTTGGGTCCGGGAATTCATGGAAAAACCTCCTTGTTTGACGTATTTTGAAGCGATTGCGGCTCATGACGCAGGGCCGCCAAGCTTGATTACGTAAAATCCCACCCTTTGTTCGTCGTTTTTACTTTGCAGTTCTCTCCAACCCCCCTTGCCCCCGTTTCAACCGACGTTATATTAACCTATCCTCGAAAACACCGCCGTATCCCCCCGGAAACACCCGCTTCCGGATTCGGTTTCGGGAAGCCCGCCGAAAAATCCCTCAGCGATTTTCCGCGCGGCTCCTTGACAGTCTCGTTTTCAGGAAATATATTGGTGTTTTTCCGCTTTAAATGGGCATCTAGCCCATTGAAGCGCGAGTTCATTGGCAATCAGGATATCGGACAAACAACGGAGATTAACCGTGGCAGTATCGGGAAATGAAGTCATAAGAATCCGAATGGAGGCTTACGATCATACCGTTTTGGATATGAGTGCAAGCGAAATCGTCGATACGGCCAAACGAACCGGTTCGGTCGTTCGAGGTCCGATTCCGCTTCCGACTCGGATCGAACGCTACACCGTTTTGTCCAGTCCGCACGTCGATAAAAAAGACCGGCAGCAGTTCGAAATCAGGACTCACAAACGAGTCATTGACATTGTTCAGGCAACCGCGAAGACCATTGATGCCTTGAACAAACTGACTCTTCCCGCCGGAGTTGACATCAAAATCAAAGCGACCGGCTCGAAATAGCAACTTAATGATTAGCCCGTACTCGGCGCAAGATGTCGGTGCGAGGCACACTATACGGAAAATAAAGATCGTTTATTCAGGCGTTTGTAACAAAGCGGATTGACATGGGCATTGGATTACTAGGACAAAAAATCGGGGCGACCCAGCTTTACACGGAAACCGGCGAAGTGATTCCGGTCACCGTCATTCAAGCGGGGCCTTGTCATGTTCTTCAACTCAAGAACATGAAACGGGACGGTTACGAAGCGATCCAAATCGGTTTCAAGGACCTTTCCCGAAATTCGGCGAGCCGTAGCCGCCGTGGGCACGTCGCCAAACTCGACAGTAAACGCCAAAAGGCCCTCGGCGCCGCCGGGATCGAATCGACCCCCAAGGCCGATTGCGAACCGCAGCGGTTTATCAAGGAATTCCGCCTTCCGATCGAAGGGTTCGAGGTCGGGCAAACCTTGACGGTCGACGTCTTCGACGAAGTCTTGGCCGTCGATGTCACGGCGACCAGCAAAGGTTGCGGTTATTCGGGTGTTATGAAACGACATAATTACGCCGGCCAACGGGCGACACACGGTGTTAAAAAGTGTCACCGTCATTTGGGAAGCACCGGTTGCAGCGCTTTCCCGAGCCGGACCCCGAAGGGCAAGAAAATGCCCGGTCAATACGGCAACGACAAGGTTACAGTCCGAAATCAAAAAGTGGTTCTCGTCGACAAAGAGAACAACCTTCTTATCATCCGGGGTGCCGTCCCCGGCCCCAATGGTGGTTTGGTGATGATCAATCCCACCAATTTTCTCCCCGCTCCCAAGACGAATCGTTGGAGATTGGACAAAAAAGCAAGCTGATTCCGGGGTGAAACTACGCAGAAGGTGTTCGAAACGAACGGTTGAACAAAATTATCAAGATCAGGTGTTGGAATGGTTACTTTGCCGCTTTACGACAACAAGGGAACGCAAGTCGGTACCTATGAGATCGACATCGATGCGATCGCCCCGAAAATCAGCAAACAATTGCTGCACGACGCCGTCGTGATGTACCAGGCGAACCTCCGGCAAGGTTCCGCGAAGTCGAAGACCCGCGCCGAAATCGCCGGAGCCAAAAAGAAAATGTATCGCCAAAAAGGGACCGGCAACGCCCGAGCCGGACATCGACGCAGCGGCGTTCGTCGCGGCGGTGGTCACATTTTCGCCAAACAGCCGCGCGATTGGTATTACCGGCTCCCCCGCAAAGCCCTGCAGGTCGCGACGAAAATGGCCCTCGCCTCCAAAATCGGCGAAAGCAAAATCACCGTGATCGACTCCTTGAAAATGGAAGCCCCGAAAACTAAGGTCATGGCCCAGGTTTTGAGCGCCTTGAAAATGAGCGGTTCGATTTTGATCGCCGTCGAAAATTACGACGCCAATACCTACAAAAGCGCCCGCAACATCGAAGGTGTCCGGATTTTGCCGGTCAACGAACTCAACGCCTACGAGATTTTGAAGCCCAAGACCTTGCTGATGACCAAGGCCGCCTTGGACCATTTTGCCGCCAATAAATAATTTAGCCGAGCGGCGAAAACGCCGGAGCCGAACCAGAGAACGGAATCAACCGCATATACGACCTACGAATCGCTGCCAGCTGATAACGAATCATGCCTAGACAAACTGACGTAACAAAGACCGCCTTGAAGTTGGAGCCGTACCAGGTGATCCAGCGTCCGATCATGACCGAAAAAGGATTTCATCGGGCCGAACACCAGAACGTCTATACGTTCGAGGTCAATAAATTGGCGAGCAAGACCGATATCAAGGCCGCTGTCGAAACCCTGTTCGAAGTCAAGGTCCTTGAAGTGAAAATTCAAAACCGCAAAGGAAAAAAACGTCGTTCCCGTCGGGTGATCGGCGAAATGAAATCCTGGAAAAAAGCGATGGTCAAACTCGACGCCGAAAGCCGCATCAATTACTTTTAAGTGACGAAAAGGTCGATTCCCAAAGCTTCACACTTCTCACTTCCCACTCCCCACTGCAAAAATGGGCGTTAAAAAATACAAACCGAACAATGCCGCTCGCCGCAACATGAGCGTGAGCGATTTCAAGGAATTGACCCCCGGTTCCAAGCCGGTCAAGGCCTTGCTCCGCAAAAAGATTCGCTCCAGCGGCCGGAATAATCAGGGTTTTATTACCGTTCGACATCGGGGCGGCGGTCACAAACAACAATACCGGTCGATCGACTTCCGCCGGAACAAGGACGGGGTCGAAGCCCGTGTCGCCGCGATCCAATACGATCCGAACCGCAAAGCCCGCATCGCCCTGCTGCATTACGTCGACGGCGAAAAACGTTATATCATCTGGCCGGAAGGCTTGAAGGTCGGGACGATGCTCAACAGCGGCCCCGGGGCTCCGCCGATCGTCGGCAACTGCCTGCCGATTTCGGAAATTCCGCCGGGGAGTGAAATTCACTGCATCGAATTGCAGCCGGGGCGTGGGGCCGTGATGTGCCGGACCGCCGGGACCAAGGCGACCCTCGTCGCCCGTGATTCCGGTTGGGCTCAGTTGAATATGCCGAGCGGTGAAATCCGCCGTGTCCCGTCTTCCTGCCGTGCCGTGATCGGCGTTGTCGGAAATGCGGAGCAAATGAACATCACGGTCGGTAAGGCCGGCCGTAACCGCTGGAAAGGTCGCCGCCCGCATGTCCGCGGCACCGCGATGAACCCGATCGACCACCCGCACGGCGGCGGTGAAGGTCGTACCAAGGGCGGCCGTCACCCCGTTACGCCGACAGGCAAGCCGACCAAAGGTACTTCGACGAGGAAAAAACGTAAGCCGACCAACCACGCGATTATCCGTCGTCGCCGCAGCAAACGGTACGGCGTGTTGAAACTGTCCTGATAAACACTGACGTCCGGTTACA
>JAVBSX010000066.1:0-9979 GCA_031556455.1 Thermoguttaceae bacterium | reverse complement strand
TGACCCGTCGGTCGCGCAAAAGTGAGATCGTCATTTCGACTGAAGCGCAGCGCAAGGAGAAATCTCACCCTCGCGCGAGGGCCGGAATTCCCGCTTTTTCGGCGAGGGTGAGATTTCTCGCTCCGCTCGAAATGACGCTACAGCTGTCGAACGTCGAGGGAAATCGCCGCGTTGAAAGAAAAATCCGACTTTGCAATCCGCGTGGGTTTTGCACTCACGAGGCTTTTTTCGGCGTTATCCGAATCTTTTCAAATGACCATTCTTTTTTTGTCGCAAAATCTTTTCGGTTGACCATCTTCCCGTTGGAGACGCTTGTTCAAGCGGCCTCCACGAAGAAGAAAAAACCAATCACAAAAAAATACAATGACAAACGGAGGTGTATCATGACATTTGAAAAGAACCGCACGACGCTTTACGGAACGATTTTTGCCGCAGCCCTTTTCATCGCTTTTGCAGCCGCGACGGCCCAGGCCCAGACCAAGGGGTTCGGCGAGAACCGACGGCCGGAGCCAAGCCGCCCGACGGTTCAGCCGATGGGCAACCGGCCTTCGCCGCAACCGGCCCAGCCGCACATGCAACCGGGCTCGGCCCGACATTCGGTGCAGCCGCAGCATCATCCCGCCCCGGCCGCCCCGGTGCATCACAAATCGGTGATGAGCCCGCCGAAGCCCGTTCCGGCGCCGACCGTTTGCATCGATCATCATTGCCCACCGGCCCCGGCTCCGGCCCCGCAGATCGTCGTTGTCGGCCAACCGCCGAAACCATCGCTTTTGGAAAAGATCATCAATATCTTTCGCTAAGGAACGGCTTCAGACTTCAGGCTTCAGGCTTCAGATTAAAATCAAATCGGAGCCGCGCCCGTAAGGAAGTGGTTGCCCTGCGAGACCGCTCCCTCACGGTCGCGGCTTTGATCGTGTTGTTCAAAACTTTTCCTGAAACCTGAAGCCTTGATCTCTCCTCACTCTTGCGTAAAGCAACCTTGCAAGGCCGGATCGGTGTCGAGGATCCGCTCGCATTCGGGCAGGCAATCCCGCGAAGAAAGGACTGTATAATAATCGTCTTTCATTCCCGGCCCGATGCGAATCGCCTCCAACCATTCGGAACGCGAAAACGGGTCCCGCTTGATCTCTTCCCAAAAGCCGGTTCGGGCAAACAGCCCGTTGATCGTTTCGCTCGATTTTCCCTGAAGGCGGCTGATCAAATAGGAGGCGACGCCGACCTGCAGGCCGTGCAGCCGGGGCCGTTTCGAGATCGCGTCCAAGGCATGGGAAATCAAGTGCTCCCCACCGCTCGCCGGGCGGGACGATCCGCAGATTTCCATAGCAATGCCGTTGAGCATCAGGGCCGTTGCCAACAGCGCGGTCCCGGCGGCGTCAAAGGTTGGATCGCCGAGAAATTGGTAAACGGTCGCATCGGAAAGCAAGGCCGCGAGGTCGTCAAGCGGTTCCTTATTGTGGTGAAAGGCGCTTTTCCAATCTTCGACCGCCGTCAGCTTGGAGACGAGATCGCCGACCCCGGACAACCAGAGCGTTTTCGGGGCGCCGAGGCAGACCTCCGTGTCGACGACGACGCCTTGGGGAAGGGCCGCCGGAAAGGAGCGTCGTTTGCCGCCGAGCGTCAAGCTCGATTGCGGGCTGCAAAATCCGTCGTTGGAAAGCGAAGTCGGCACGGCGATGTAGGGCAATCGGGCCAGGAACGCGATGTACTTGCCCGTATCGAGTGCCTTGCCGCCGCCGATACCGACGATCGCCTTGATTTTTCGGGGGAGCTTCGCGAAAAGATGAAGCGCATCTTCAAAACGGTTCCCGTCGACCGCGATCCAATCGGCCAACGGAATCCCCTGTCCGGCGAGTGCGTCCCGGGCCGTGTGTTCGAGCGGTTGCGGTAGCGGACTGGACAAAACCAGGACGGAATTCAGGTTGTTCCGTTCGAGATAAATCCCCAGTCGCCGGAGCGCACCGGGCTTAATCCGGACCAGGCTGGGCACGTCAATCTGCATCGGTTGTTTCATAGATTTTGCGAGGAACACAGTATTTTTTCCGGAACTTGGCAATAACGGTACACTTCTCATTATTATGCTCAAGCCGGTTTAAAATTCCCGCCTTCAGTACAGTAGCGGCCCAACGCGGTCGCGGTTTGACCGAGGGCGAAGCCCATTGCAGGTCCCCGCTCATACCGGCTACGGTATATGCTACAAAACTATATCGGGAGAATCAAGAAAAGAAATCTAAGCGAAATCGGTTACGGGGAGTGTCTTCTCAAAACCGCAACAAGAATTCGACGCTCTGCAACCGAAGTTTCCAAATCCTCAAGATAGACGAACGAGCCTTTTTGTACTATAATTCGTTAATAGGGACTTTTGGGAGGATTTCGCAAGAAGAGCTTTCAGAGGCTATTTGGAACGCAAGGCTTGAAACTAAAGGGTTTACGAAAATGAAAAACGAGTCGTTTTATCATAAGTGCTGAAAAATCAATTTGTCACTCAAACGATAAACTTTTCGATTTCCTTGTTTTCCAAGCGTTTAATCTCCAAATAGCCTCTCACTTGCCACTCAACCCAACCTTTCCAATTCAACGTTGCCAAAAAAGTCTATTGTGCTAGAAATCTTTGTCGGAATTGAATTTTACATATATTTTTCATAAATCAAGAAATTGGCACATAATGATACACTTGGCATTGCAATATGGATTTTTTCTACAAAAAATTGTCACATCTGAAAAATCAATCGAATTGGAATTTTAGGAAACCTCGCAAAATATTTTTTAGCACATATTTGTTCAGTATTTTAGTCATACATGCCCAAGCCGGTTTAAAATTCCCATCTTCGGTACGGTAGCGGCCCAACGAGGCCGCGGTTTGACGGCTTGTCGTTCTACACATCTTGATTTCTTTTGAATTTTCAACAGATGCAAAAGATGTTCGCAGATATTGAAAACATGCTATTTTACGCACGCTTCCCAGCTTTCTTGCGATGTCGTTATCTCACGCAAAAAACAGGAGTCAAAACAAACATCTGCGTTAATATGGATTATCTGTTGATAAAATAGAGAAAAATATTTGTGTAGAACGACAATGTTTGACAGTGGGCGAAGCCTAACGCCCCGTATATCATGCTGAAATGTTTTCATTATTTCGAATGAACGACAGTTACATTCTTGTTTTGGCAACGAATTGGCACAGGTTTTGCATCATAGTTTTTGTTATTGTGTTTTGGTGTTTCAAAATAAAAATATAAATTTAGTGATTTTTGGGGCAGAAAAAATGAAAAACGACAAGAAAATCATTGTTTTGGGGCTGGTTTTCGCTTTGCTTGTTTTCGGGACCGTGATTTCCTCGAACGCCGATCAAGTGCTCGGGCCGGCAGCGAATTATAACGTGTTTGTATTGGGGAATCTCAACGGCCATAATGCCGACGTCGAAGGGAACCTCGCGGTCGGCGGAAATATGACGACGACCGTTTACGGAGTCGGACATAGAAACAGGGGGTTTTATGACGCGGCCCTGGTCGTCGGCGGTGATGCAAAACTCGGCACCGGCGAGTTGCAGAACGGCAACCTTTATTACGGCGGCTCGTATACCAATACGGGCGGCTTTAACGTTCAAGGCGGAACCATCAACAAGTATTCGGCAGCCAATGCCCCAATCGACTTCGCGGCGGCGGCGGCCTATTTCGGCGATCTCTCCTCAAGTTGGGGCGCCTTGGACGCGACGGCCGGGTCAAGCGCTAAGAATCAATGGTCCAAGTTGACGATCAACGCCGGAGCCGGCGTCGACGGACTGGCCGTGGTCAACATGTCCGTGACCGACTTCCTCAATGCCTGGACGACGGAAATCATCGCGGCGGCCGGAACGACCGTATTGATCAATGTTTTCGGCGATTCCGCCATCATCCAAGGACAAACGCAATACAGCGGAGGGGTGACCGCCTCGAACGTGATGTTCAATTTCGTGGACGCGACGTCGTTGACCTTCCAGCAAATCGGGTTTTCTGCCAACATGATCGCCGTCAACGCGACCGCGACGATTACGCAAGGTCAAATGGACGGGCAGTTCATTTTCGGTAACCTGAACCAACCGGGAACCGGCGAGTTTCATAATAATATCAACTTTAACGGCGATCTGCCGATCCCGCCGAACGTCGATCCCGAAGATCCCTCGGCGACCCCGGAGCCGGCCACGCTCCTGATCCTGGGCCTGGGAATGCTCGGAACCGGGTTCGTCGCCCGACGGCGGAAAACCGCGTAAGAAAATTGGCTTCTGAGAATCTCCTAACTTGAACTGGAAAAGGGAGACCGTGCGAACGGTCCCCCTTTTTTTGTTTTCTTGTGAAACCGCAATGTTGACAAGGTGCTCGGGCCGAGCGGTCTGTTTTTTCCTTTTCGGGGTTGTGAAATGTGGTAGACTCCATTATTCTATTGTGCCGGCGATAAAAAATGAACGGAGCGACATTTTGTATGAAGCGTAGCGGAATTCAAAATGCCGCGGCCCCATGTCAAATTGTGAAAGAGACAACGGGTCACATTTTATTGCCCCGTCTATTTGGACTGTCTCAGATACGCTGCCTTGTTTATCAATTGAAGCCTGAAACCGCGGCAAGGCTGTAGACTGTAGGGAAGGGTTGGAAAACAGGCCCTACAGTCTACAGCCTTGATCCAAACTCCTGTTTCAATAACTGAGACAGTACAACTATAAAGGACACTTCTAATCATTCGGAAACCGTGTCAACTTGGTTCACAATCACTTGGGATGAAAACCGGCTTCTTTTTCTGACAGCGAAAGGAACCGGGAATGACGCCGTTTTCGAAGCCGCCGCCTCCGTTTCGCTGCACTCCCCGTCCGATAAAAGCGGGATGTTTCGTGCCGTCTCTCCGGTCGAGGCTCGGCAGATTCCCGAAACCGTCGCCGAGCAGATTCTCGATTTTGTCCGGAAACATCGGCTCGGCAAGGCCGAAACCGTTTTCGTCGTCGGTCGGAGCGACGTCGAAGTCCGCCCGATGTCGTTTCCCCCGATTCCGGTCGACGAAATCCCCGATGTGATCCGTTTTCAAGCGGCGAAGGAATTCAATCGTTACGATCAAAACACACCGCTCGACTTTTTCCTATTGAAAGACCCCGCGGATTCGCACGAATCGAACCCGGCTTTTATCGCGGTCGATCCCAACCATAAAACCTCGAAAAACGCCGACGAACCCGCCGCCCACGGAAAATCCCAGAACGGCAAGGCCGAAGCCGGCCCGCGGCGCAAACTGCTGGCCTCGATCGTACGCCGGGAACTGTTGCAGGAAATCGTCGATCTCTGCAAAACGGCTGGCCTGAATCTTCGCCGGGTCGTTTTGCACCCTTGCGAAGCGACCTTCCTTTGGAAACAGTCTCCGCAATACGATCCTCGGAAAACTTACATGATCGTCGAGGTCGACCCGACCGAAGCGCTTTTGACCGTTTTACACCGGGGGCAAGCGATTTTTATGCGTTCTCCCCGACTTTTCGGGGACCGCTCCGAGCGAATGAAAATCGCCGGACTGTCCGGACAAATCATTTCGGAAATCAAACGAACCGTGATCGCCGTCCGGAACGAAATGCACGGAGTCGCCGTCGATCAGGCGATCGTCTTCGGCAACAGCGAGCAACACCGCCAACTGGCGGCCGCCCTGTTGGACAATCTCCCTTTTCCGGTCGATATTTTCGATCCTTGGAAAGGAATCAAAAGATCGGGCGAGTTGGCGAGGATCCTCCCGGAAACTTCGGAACTTTTCGCTCCCCTGATCGGCTCGACGCTTTTGAGCGTCCGGGGAATTCCCAGCGACATCGATTATCTCAATCCCAAACGCAAGCCGCCGAATCTCGGCTACCGTCAGCGTTTGACCGCGATTGGCTTCGCTTTGGCCCTGCTGTTGCTTTTCGCGCTCGGATTCGGTTTTTGGCGTAATAACGCGACCCAAAAGGAAATCCGGATTCTCGAATCCCGAAAAGCGAAGCTCGTCAAGGAATTTGAAGAGGTCAGCAAACAAGGTAAATTGATCGCCGCGATCGAAACCTGGGAATCCGGTCGTTACGATTGGCTTAAGCAACTCGATTGGTTCAGCCGAATGGCCCCGGATTCGCAAAACCTCTATTTGACCGCCCTCGACATCCGGGTCCAGGCGGGCGGGGCCGGGGTGATGGAGATGAAAGGCGTCGCCAAGGATTTGAACGTCGTCACGAAAATGGTCGAACACTTGCAGGATAAGACGCACCTTGCGAGAGTCAACGGCGTGCTGGGGACGAGCAAAACCGCGAATGTTCCCGAATATCCTTTGCCGTTCGACATTTCCATTTTCGTTTCCCACCAGGAAAACGCGATCAATGCAACGGAGCATTTGAAAAATACTCCGCCGCCGGAATCCGAAGAAGTGCCGCCTTCCAATCCGAAGCCGGAGCCGAAATCGCAAAGCGCGAACGAACCGGAAACACCGGTCGCCGCCGATCCTCCCTCGCCTCCGAACGAGGGTGCGGCGGTTTCGGAGAATGATCCGGCCGAGGTTCCCGCGGAAAAATCCCCGGCGGTCGAGCCGGAGGCCGGCGAAAAGTGAGCATTTTCGTTCGCAATGACTTGTTCGGCTTTCCCGATTTCTGTTTTCTGATCCCATGAGCACACCTTTTTTGAATGACAATCCGACGGCGAAACGGGAAAAAATCCTGTTGGCCCTCGCCGGCGTCCTGGCCGTCGTCGTCCTGCTGCCGATGCTGTATTCCCTGTACGGAGGCGCCTCCTCGACGATTTACGTGCGAAGGGACAAACTCCGCGAGGACGTGAACGACCTCGTCCAAAAGGTGAAAAAGGAAGAAGCGTACAAAAAGCGGTTGGACGATTACACGAAACGCTCGCTCCCCCCGCTCGCGGAACTCGCGACCTTGCAGTACCGAAAATGGCTCCTCGACCATGCCGCCAAGTCGGGGTTCCAGAATCCCAGGGCCTCGCTGACCACGGCGATCAAGACGGACAAATCGGCCGGGTTCCGAAACTATTCGTTCAAGCTGGAGGGAAGTGCTTCCCTGGCGGCACTCACGTCGTTTTTGCACGAATTTTACGAGGTCGATCACTTGCACCTCATTAAGACGCTTTCGGTCAAGCCGGTCCAACAATCGAAAACCATGGAAATTTCGATGGTGATCGAATCTTTAGCTTTGGACGAGGCGAAGCAGAGCAAGGAGATCGAGATGAACCTCAACGATTCTCCCGGCTTCGCGGCCTTGCTGCGTGAGCAGGTCCGGACGGTGGACGAGCGGGGGATTTTTTCGCCGTACCGGCCCCCGGCGGTCGAGGGGGCTCCCCAATCCCCTCCGCCGGGCCTCAAGGATTATACCGAAGCGAACTTTACGTATGTAACGTCGATCGTCGAGGTCGACGGCGTGTACGAGGTTTGGATTCAGCGTCGGCTCAAGGGGGATTGCCTGAAACTGAAGGTGGGCGACAAATTCGAGGTCGGCGGGTATCCGTGTATGATCAAGGATATCGATTTTCATAAGACGACGGTCGAGGTCATTGTCGACGGCGAGAGTTCGGATTTCGTCTATCGGGTCGGCAAAAACTTCGATCAACCGGATTAGTGTGCTCCGCACAAAATTGAGCCAAGGGGCTTCCTGAGCGAAGCGACGAAAGCCTCGAAACCGGCTTCAGTCTACTCCAGCCGGTTTACTGATCTTCACAAAAAAATATCGAATTGGGCAGCAGCCGGAAGCGTCAGCGCCCGGTTTTCGACGCGGGAACACGGGGCAAACCCGGCGTTTACGCTTCGGGCTGCTGTTTGCTGTGTTCGGTTTTTTTCATGAAGATCAATAAAATTCCCGTCTTCAGTACGGTAGCGGCCCAACGAGACTGCGGTTTGACAGGGGGCGAAGCCCATTTCGCCTCGACGGCAGGTCTCGATTCAGGAATATCATCGGGATTATCTGGTCCAGATCAAAGACAATCAGGAGAAAACACACCAACAGATGAAGTTGACGTTTGCCGATGCTCCGGCTCAGGAGCCGAGCGACTGCAAGGTCTCTAAAAAAAGGGCTCCGTCGAGGTTCGCCGCCTGTGGGTGAAGCTGTGTTGATTGGGATTGGGGGGACGCCGATTTGATTCGCGAGCAACTGGGCATTCCGGGCTGCCGGGCGTTGCTGCGTCTTGATAAGGAAGTTCGCCGTAAGGGGAAACTTCTGCCTTATGAAACTCGCACTGTATTTCAGGAATGCGGCGTGAGCCGTCTTGATCCGACCGCTGTCGCCAAACGGCTCGGATTCAATCCGTGAAACTTGAAGACGGTCTGAACGGTGGGCGAAGCTCTTTTTTGCCTGAGCGGCAGGTCCCCGCCCTTACCGGCTACGGTATATCGATCGTCTTGATCGACGCTTTGCCGTTGGAAGCGACGGCCAGTTCGACGACGACGCCGTCGCGATTCGCCCGCATCGCGTCCTCGATCGCCTTGCCCGTCCCTTCCTGCACGAAATACGATTCGATGCCGTAAACGACCTCATCGCCGAACGAATGCAGCGTCCCGCGAAGAAAAACGCCTTCCTTCGGCCTGGTCCGGCTGATGCCGCTCGCCTCCCAAACGTCCCCTTTCTGTTCCATGCTCACAAAAACGGTCTGCTCCCTCTGCTCCTTGAACAGGGAGCCGCCCGGAATCGAACCGAGGCTGCTGAATTTGTAACGCAGAATGACGTAATCGCCGCGAAACAGATCGCGGGGGTCGACCGGGACCGTCTTAACGCGAATCGTCGTTCCGGAAAGGTGCGGCCGCGTCTCGTTGACGACCATCGCACCGAGCACGCCGAACTGGAGTAGCCCGACCAACACCACGCCGATCAGGATGTTGCGTTCGGATTGCCAAAGGAAAGAGCATTTTTCCCGCAACGGCCCGAGTCGGTCTGAAGTGGGCTCCGGTCTGCTCGAATCGGCGGGTGCCGCTTCGCCTTTCCGGCTGCGTCTCGCCCAAACGTACACGATTCCCAACATGAAAAGGCCGCAGAACAGGAAAATCGCCGCCGCTCCGAGCATGCCGCCGAAGCCGGAAAACAGGTCGATGTAATGAATCACCGCCCAAACCAGGAATAAAACCACGCCACTCCAAAAACGATCGCCGCGGTTCCCTTTCAATCCGACTTGAATCAGCCAAACCGTCAGCGACACGATCAAGGCGTTGACCACGAACATTCCGCCGAGCGCAAACACGTCGACTCGAAGCTGCTCGATCGGAATGTAGTAGCGGCTTCCCCCGGGAGAAAGAAAAAGCGAGACACAAGAAGCACCGATCCAGGCGACGAATAGTACCAGCGTAAAAACGGTGATAAACCGGTTGCCGCGAATGCGTTCGCCCCAGCCCGCTTTCCCGTGCCCGAATCGGAAGAGGCAATACAGAATCAAGGCATCGACGAAGGGGAGCAGAAAGGAGCAGAGACGATAATATATGATTTGATCGATGCTGTCGTAATTTTCCAAATATTCGTCAAATCGATAAAGCATTTCTCCCCACCAACTCAAAAAGCTCGGAGCGATCAAACCACCGAGAATCAGCAGCACGCCGAGTCGCGTCAAGGCGGAATGAGTGATGTTTTTCCGCCGGAAAATCGAAGCGACGGCGAGGCAAATCAGGCCGACGGCGGCAACATGAAACGTCGTAAACGGACCGAGCCCGCAGCCGATGCCTTGCAGAATCCACCAGAAGAGAAGGAGGCCCGTATACAGGGCGGGCGAATAACGTTCCTTTCGCAGCAGGCCGACGGCGATCCCGAGGAGTGCGAGGAGAGGCAAGGTTGGAGAGGCGAAGGGGAGCAGGCCGTAAAGAAACATCTGCGGAAGACTCATCGTACCGGTCAGGGCGGCGATCACCCAGCCGCCGAGAACGACAACGGCAAGCAAATGCAACACCGTGCTGCCGAGCACGACGGCCATGAGAAAGACGCCGATCCCCCAGAGCCAGAAGCCCATCGGATAATCGGCCGGGAGGTGAAAAA
>JAVBSX010000328.1:0-4386 GCA_031556455.1 Thermoguttaceae bacterium | reverse complement strand
ACCTTTCTGTTCTCATCGGCCGTTTCCGAGACCAAACTGAAGCGAAACCCGGAAAACGGATATTATTGATTTCAGAATCGAAAATAGAACTGCCCGAAACCTAAACCAGTCCTACTACTCGGGCAACGTTAAAACTGTGGTGGTCCCGTTAGGATTCCGGCGTCTGCGCCGCTCGGCTAAACGGCTCGATTTGCAAAATTGGCGGTTAGTGCTGTACTGCATCTTCCAAGAAAACGTAGTTCAATCGTCCGATCGGGGCCGCGTCGCCGTCCGTGTAAAAGGAATCGACGTTTCCTTCCCCCTGGTAGTTGTCCGCCCATTTGAACTGCAACCGGAGTTTTGAATCGCCCGCGGTTTTCAGCAACGATTTCGGGATTGAGAGTTGCAGTTGGTTCCCTTCGACCTTGAGCGGGACTTTCGCGAGTTCGCTCCAGTTCCAACCGCCGCCGGACCGCTCCAAAACCGCCTTGCACTCGACGGGAGCGATTCGGTTGAGCACGAAATCGTACCCTTCCCAATTTTTCGACGTATCGGCTGCCGTCGTCCGCAAGAAAAGCGACATCCAATGCTTTCCCGTCGAATCGGTGATCGGCTTGACCGTTCGGACGTAAAAATAAAAATTGTCCCGGTCGGCCGCGACCTTCATCAAATCGAAATCGTTGCGGCCGGTCGTATTCGTATAAACCAAGTCGCCGTACCCTTTTTCGTTCCGATCGGGAATGTCGTTGACATAATCCCGGTATTGCAGGGCAACCTTGTCCCACTGCGAAAAATCTCCGGCAACGTCGATCGTAATCGGCCCGCCGCCCGGATGTCGGACGGGAGCGACGCCTTTGTATTTCCGGATCAACTCGATCGCCTGCAAGTAATAGTTGTCGCCGAACCCGCCGACCATCGGCTCGATGTCGCGGCTGTTGTTCGTGTCGCACAGATCGACGAACATGACCGGCTCACCTTCGGGGCCTTTGAATCGCATTGCGACCCATTCGTTCCAACCGGTTAGAAAAATGATCTTTGGGTCCTGTTCGATCGCGAACTTGAACTGCTCCGCGAAGTTGTAGCCGTACTTGTAAGCGTCCGTCGCCGGATCGTTTTTCCCGCCGTGATAAGAGCGCGTCCAGTTGGTTTGATCTCCGTAAAAGGCGCTCGAACTGAAGCGGATCGTCCCGTTGTGCTGGGCGACCGAAACATTGACGACCTCGTTCTCTCCCTTCGCGTTTTTGAAGACATGCTGCGGCCGCTCGAAGGCGATCCAGGGAAAACCGTCGTCGTGATATTTGTTTTCGTTCGGCCATTGAGATTTTTTGATTCGGAAAAAGCTCTTGATTACCTTGGAACATTCTTCCGGATGGCCGACGACGAGCGGTTTACCTTCCCAGTTGAACCAGAGATTCGGGTACAGGTTCTTTTTGTAAATCTCTTCGTACAGCTTTTCGATCGTTGCTCCGGAAGCGCTGTTCGTATAGAACACCATTTTCGGGACCGCCCAGCCTTGCTTTTGGTACTCGTCCAAAATCGACATCAGCTGCAACCCTTGTTCGATGTAAGGGGAGGCATTGGTCGCGTCGATGATGAGAAAATCGATCCCGGCATCGGTCAGCATTTGAACGTGCTTCCGCTTGACCCAGGCATCGTCCGAAGTGTAGTACCCGAAAATCGATTCCCCCCAATGGTGAAATCGCGGCAGCGGCCCCCAGGCCGGATGGTCGACCTCGTTGACGGCCTCGGGATGTTCGTTGACGATTTTCGTGATGTCGTAAGGCCCGTCTTTCCCGTGCTGGGCGAGCCAGGAAAAATAGAACAGGCCGACCACTCGATCGGCTCGCGGGAGCGGCACCTCGGGGGCACCGAGCGAAAGTGTTCGACCGAGGCCGTCGATCGCCCCATACGCCCCGTTCGCGGCGGGCAGCGTCGGCTCGGCGGGCTGCATCGATTCGGCGGCAAATGCGACGCCGCAAACCAGGTTGAGAAAAAGTACGAATCCGATACGGCCCATTGTTTTTATCATCGTTATATTTCAGTTGGATGGTGTTTTGAAAAAAGTCCCCCGCGACCGTCATTTCGAGCGGAGCGCAGCGTAGGGAGAAATCTCACCCTTGCGAAAGAGTGAGAATTCCGAGTTTTCCGGCGAGGGTGAGATTTCTCGCTCTGCTCGAAATGACGCGGCATTTTATCCTTTTTCACGAATCCCATTCTGTATTCGTTTTTTCGAACAGGCAAACCGGCTCGAATCCCTCAACTCGCGTCCCAGGGATTGGTCCAATCCCCCCAGTGCTTGAGATACAACTCGAAGGCCGGAACCTCGGAACGCTCGCTCAGCCAGGCTTTGGTCGTATGCACGATTTCCTGTTCCCGTTCCAGGGAAATTTGGCCGAACAGGACCATGGTCCGGAGGAAGATGAAATAGGTGTCAAGCACATCGCAGCGGCAGTAATCGTTGATTTTCGACAACTCGCCCGCATCGTACAGGTCTTGGACCATGTTGCCTTGGACGTCCATTTTTCCCGGTTTGCCGAGGATGTTGGCCGCGAGGTTCAGCCCTCCGTTGAATCGGGTCGCCCCGAAATTCGTCAACACATCGTGCAAATCGATGTGCGAACGGGTGTTGTAACGGTTGCGCGGCTGATCGTAGCTTTTTTGTTCCGGGGAAAACCAACTCGGAATCGGAATGCCGTATCGGAAAGCGGCCAGTTCCAGAAGCGGGAGATCGAAACCCCGACCGTTGAAGCTGACGAGCGTTGCCCGATCGACTTTGTGGTAATGCTCCCAGCCCCGCCAAAACCCCTTGCAAATCTCGTGCGAACGAAAGTGCGGCTCATCGAGCACGAGCAGATCGTTCAAGATGAAATCATCGCCGATTTTCGCGATCGCGACCGAAACCGGGATTTGAAAGGTGTAAGGAATAAAATCGCTGCCGCTCGCGAGAATCAATTCGTCGCGATATTTCCGGACGGCCGCCCGAGGTTCGATGTTTTGGTCCGAATAATGCACTTTCGCGACCAGTTCCGGGTCGGCAACGCTTTCAATGTCGAAGATCAGGTATTTGATTTTTTGCATCGATTCCCAGGCAAGAAATGAAGAAGGACCACCAGTGCGCGGTACACAAACTCCGCGCATCAAGATATTGCTCCAATCCCCTCATTGTAGCAAACCGCGGAAAGATTTTGAATCACGGCGGCGAGATCCGGCGTTTAGAAAATTCCGTCTTCAAAACGGTAGCGGCCCGACGAGGCCGCGGATTTGTCGAGGGCGAAGCCTACGCCTGGACGGCAGGTCCCTTAAACCTGGACGGCAGGTCCTCCGCAGACCCGCTCCATGATCCAGCGGTTGACATCTTGCAGCATTTCCGGGAGAAGCTCCTGTCCGCACGAATATTGGCGGACGGAGACGGACAAACCGGCGGTATGATAAAGGTTCAAGTCGGATCGGGCCGTTTCCGGGGAATAGCTGGGGCTTTCCTTCCCAAGCGTCAGGAAGATCGGCATTTCCCGAATCGAAGCCCATTGCCGGAACGGAAGCTGTCCGCCCGGCATGCCGCCGCCGAGCGAGACGACACCGGCGAAATACTGCGGGTAGCGCATCGCGATTCGCAGGGCCATTGTTCCGCCGCCGTCGAATCCGAGGAGAAAAATGCGGTTTTTCGCGATATGACACTTTTCCCGGGCTAAGCCGATGCAATCGAAAATCGACTGTTCGGCGTCGTTGATCCCCTCTTCCGATTGCGACCAATCGTAGGTGATCCCTTTTTTCTTTTCCCGGTCGAGCCGTAAAACCAAATCCGGAACGGCCGCACGGGCCGCCTCAAAACCGCTTCGGTCAGCACTCCCGTCCGAAAGGGAGTCCGGAACTTCAATGCCGCGAGGAGCGATGCCGACGAAATTTCTCATGCTGATGAGCGGCATGATACGAGTGATTTGCCGTTCGTCGCTCCCGGGCCCGTGCAACCAAACCAAAAGCGGGTAAGCATAACCCGGCTCGTAATGCATCGGGGAAAAAAGAACGTGCTTTTCCTCGGACGGAAGCGAAACCCTCGCGAAATCGAGTTGGACGGTCAGCTTTTCCGAAGTCGGCTTCGCCTTCTTCGCTTGGCCCGAATCCTTCTCTTTGAGCGGACCGGGCTTCTCAAGGACGGACGTTTTCTCCGTCAAGGTCGAGATTGTTGAACTGAAAATCGGGGAAGTGTCTTCGATTTTTTCCGACATATAATGTATATGAAAATAATGACAAAAGTCGAAACCGCGAACCGCTTGTTTTACGTTAACAAATTTCGTAAGGTTCGGGGACTATACCCGATTTTCGGGTTTTTTGTCAAGTCGAGAATCCCGGGACGGAATAACCGGAAAGGTTTTCCTGTTTTCCCGAGATTGTTATTGTCTGGGGGGGGTT